>NZ_JBYIQW010000030.1:0-90298 GCF_057707815.1 Actinacidiphila sp. bgisy160 | reverse complement strand
CTTCGACCTTGCTCCCCCCCCCCCCCCCGACGAGGCGCCGCCACTGACGTGACGGCGCCTCGTCGGCCGGACATTCAGCTGTTGTTCTACTCGCCGGCAGTGGGCAGCGCGTTCTTTCGGATCACGTCCGCGTACCAGTGGGCACTCGCCTTCGGGATACGGCGCTGCGTCGAGTAGTCGACGTAAACCGTGCCGAAGCGCTTCGAGTAGCCGTAGGACCACTCGAAGTTGTCGAGGAGCGACCACAGGAAGTAGCCGCGGACGTCCGCGCCATCGGCGATGGCTTGACGTACGGCGTCCAGGTGGGCGTGGAGGTAGGCGATCCGCTGCGGGTCGTTCACCACGCCCTCGGGCGAGATGTAGTCGTCGAAGGCGGCGCCGTTCTCGGTGACCATGAGCGGCAGCTCGGGGTGCGACTTCGCCAGGTCGGTCAGCAGGGTGTGCAGTCCCTTGGGGTCGATGGCCCAGTTCATCGCCGTCACATTGTCGTTGGCGAGGTGGAACGCGATGTGCTCGGAGCCGGTCCACGGCGAGTGGTCGCTCGCACCGTGGCCGTCGTTCTTGGTGTTGCCGGCGCCGTCGGCGGGCAGCGAGACGACGGTCGGCGAGTAGTAGTTGACGCCGAGCACATCGATGGGCCGGGAGATCTCGGCCAGGTCGCCGTCGTGCACCAGACTGTCCCAGTCGACGATGTGCGCGGTGTCCTGGCGCAGGTCCTCGGGGTAGGCGCCGTCGAGGATCGGGCCGGTGAAGACCCGGTTGCCGACCGCGTCGATACGGCGGGCGGCATCGACGTCCTCGGCCCGGTCGGTGAGGGGGCGCACCTGGTGCAGGTTGAGCGTGATGGAGGTCTGGGCGGATGCCGGCAGAGCCGCGCGCAGTGCCCCGATCGCGAGGCCGTGGCCCAGGTTGAGGTGGTGGGCGGCGCGCAGGGTGGCGGCCGGGTCCGTGCGGCCCGGTGCGTGCACTCCGGAGCCGTAGCCGAGGAACGCCGAGCACCAAGGCTCGTTCAGCGTGGTCCACACGCCGACCCGGTCACCGAGCGCGCGGGCCATGATGTCGGCGTACTCGGCGAATCGGTAGGCGGTGTCACGGTCCGGCCAGCCGCCCGCGTCCTCCAGCTCCTGGGGCAGGTCCCAGTGGTAGAGGGTGGCGACGGGGGTGATGCCGGCCTCCAGCAGTTCGTCGGTGAGCCGGCGGTAGAAGTCCAGGCCCCGCTCGACGGCAGGCCCGCGCCCCGTGGGCTGGACCCGGGACCACGAGACGGAGAACCGGTACGCCCCCAGGCCGAGGTCCTTCATCAGGGCCACGTCGTCGCGGTAGAGGTGGTAGTGGTCGGCGGCGATGTCGCCGGTGTCGCCGTTGCGCACCTTGCCGGGGGTGTGGCTGAAGGTGTCCCAGATCGACGGGGTGCGGCCGTCTTCGGCGGCGGCTCCCTCCACCTGGTACGCGGCGGTGGCCGCCCCCCAGATGAAGTCCTGCGGGAAGGAAGTGGCCGAGGCCGGCCGAGCGCTCGCCTCGGGTCGTACGGCGGTCATGCTGAGGACGCTCCAAAAGGATCGGTGAACAGGCCGGACAGCGTGGTCCGGCACGGAAGAAGGATGTGGGCCGCGGGGGCGGGTGCCCGTCCGGTACCGGCCGCACGGTGTACGGACCGGTGGACGGGAAGCCCTCCCGGCGCGGGCGGGGTCAGCCCTTCACGGCGCCCGCCATGATGCCCCCGACGATCTGCTTGCCGAAGATGACGAACACCAGCAGCAGCGGCACGGTGCTGATCAGGGCGCCCGCCATGACGATGCTCTGGTCGGGGGTGTAGGAGGCACTGAGCTGGCCGAGGGCCACCTGGATGGTGGGGTTCGTCTGGTTCAGGGCGAGGAAGGGCCAGAAGAAGTCGTTCCACGCCTGCACGAAGGTGAGCATGCCCAGCACCATCATCGCGGGCCGCGCCACGGGCAGGACCACGCTCCAGACGATCCTGAGGTTGTTCGCGCCGTCCACCTTGGCCGCCTCGACCAGCTCGTACGGCAGGGCCTCGAGGAGGTACTGGCGCATGAAGAAGACACCGAAGGCGCCGACCAGGGTCGGGAAGATCACCGACTCCAGCTGCCCGCCCCAGCCGATGTCCGCCATCAACTTGAAGAGCGGGACGACACTGAGCTGCGGCGGGATGGTGAGGGTGGCGATGACTGCCGTCATCAGGAAGCCGCGCCCGCGGAAGCGCATCTTGGCGAAGGCGTAGCCGGCGAGCGTACAGAAGAACAGCGTCGCGATCGTGATGCTGCCGGCGACGATGACGCTGTTGACGATGGCTTTGCCGAGGTTCGCCTGTTCCCAGGCCGACTGGAGGTTGCTCCACAGTCGGCCGCCCGGCACGAGCGGCGGCGGGGTGTCGAGCACCCGCTGCTGATCATGCGAGGCGGCCACCAGGGTCCAGTACAGGGGGAAGATCGACCCCAGGCCGACGATGACGAGGGCCGCGTAGGTCAGTGGGCCGCCCTTGAGCTGCTGGCCGGCGCCGAGCTTCAGGCGGTTGCGCCCCTTGCCCTGGGTCTCGGTCCGCCCTGTGGGAGCGAGGTTCGGTGCGGTGCTGGTGGGACTGGTCGTGGTCATCGAATTCGCTCCCGTCAGGCCGCGCTCTTGCGCACGAACCGGCTGACGATCCAGTTGATCAGGGCTATGAGCAGCAGCAGGACGAGCATCGCCCAGGCCACGGCCGCGGCGGGGCCCAGGTGTCCGAGCTTCCAGCCGTAGTTGTAGAGATAGATGCTGAGGGTCTCGTACTGGTGCTCACTGCCACCGGTGGATCCGAGGGTTCCGCCCTGCAGCAGCAGAGGCTCGCCGAACAGCTGCATGGAGCCGATCGTGGAGATGACGATCGTGAACAGGATCGTCGGCCGCAGCGAGGGAATGGTCACCTTGCGGAACTGCTGCCACCGCGAGGCCCCGTCGATCGAGGCGGCCTCGTACAGATCGGTCGGCACCGCCTGCATGGCGGCGAGGTAGATGAGCGCGTTGTAGCCGGTCCAGCGCCAGATCACGATGACCGAGATGGCGATCTTGGACGTCCAGTGACCGTTGCCCCAGTCGGTGTTGCCGGCGCCGAAGAAGTGCAGCACCCAGTTGAGCAGGCCGCCGTCGGCTCGGAAGACCAGCGCGAAAACCAGCGCGGCGGTCGCGACCGAGGTGGCGTAGGGGGTGAGGATCACGGTCCGCCAGAAGGTGCTGGCACGCAGCTTGTAGTTGAGCAGGTGCGCGAGGCCCAGCGCGACGAGCAGCTGCGGAACCGTGGAGATGACGCCGATCACGAAGGTGTTGGAGACCGACGTCCAGAACTCGGAGTCCTGGAGGATCTTGGCGAAGTTGTCGAAGCCGACCCACTCCGACTGGTTGAGACCCGTCAACTCGACCCGGTGCAGGGCTATCCACCCGGTGTAGATGAGCGGGTAGAGACCGAAGGCGCCGAAGATGAGGAAGAAGGGGGCGATGTACGCGTAGGGCGACGCCATGTCGTCGAAGCGCCACAGCCGGCTTCGCCACGCCCGCCGACGTCCGTTCGACGCGGATCCGGAGCCGCCGGACGGCGGGCCGTAGGCGTCGCGGGTGGGGGTTGTTGTTGCCACGGAGGAGGTCCTTGTCTGGGATTCGGCCGGGTGAGGACGGGACCGAAGACGTGATGCGCAGGGCCGGATGCCGGTCCCCTCACGCCCCAAAGTCGGTACGGTAACGGCTCGCCTCGCGCGCCGGCCGTGAGGTACGTGCGAGGCAGGGCCTGGCAGCCGCCGGACAACCGGCCCCGTCGTCGCTCACCTGCGGCGACCGGATCCAGCGCCGGGACCGGCAGTGGTCGGCGGCCGGAGGATCCGGGGCGGTGCGGGGACGGCGCCGGAAGGCGCCGCCGCGCTCAGCGCGCCACGGAGCCGGGTGGCCGCCGTGGTCAGGACCTTGCCTGGCCCGGACCCGCCGTACCGGCCCGGACGAGCCGAGCCGGCGCGGCGGGTCCGGTGCGGGCGGCGGTCAGGGCCCCGCCCGCACCGGAGTGCGTCAGCCGATCGCCTTGTCGATCGTCTCCGTCGCAGCCTTCCACGCGTCGGCGGGCTTGGTGCCCCGCTGCTCCATGTTGTTGATCTGGTTGGAGATCGCGTCCTTGATCACGCCGTCCTTCGGGCCGAGCACGGCCTCGGGGATGGTCTTGGCCTCCTCGGCGTAGATCTGGCCGATCGGCGCGCCGCTGAAGTACTCCAGCGTCGCGTTCTTCACGTCGGGGAGCTCGTAGGCGCCCTGGTTGGACGGGAAGATACCGGCCGCCTTGAACACAGCGGCCTGCTGCTCGGGGGCCGTCAGCCACTTGACGAGGTCGGTGGCCTCCTTGACGTGCTTGCCGCCCTTGGGGACGGCCAGGAAGGAGCCACCCCAGTTGGCCGCGGTGGAACCGGGCGCGCGGGAGATGTCCCACTTGCCCTTGTAGGCCTCGCCGGAGTTGTTGGAGATCTGGTTGGCCATCCACGCGGGGCACGCCACGGTGGCGACGGAGCCCTTGCGCAGCGCGGCGGTCCAGGCGTCGGTGAACTGCGGCAGGCCCTGGGTCAGCTTCTTCTGCGCGGCCTCGGCGGCCAGGTCCCAGCCCTGCTGCACGGCCGGGCTGTCCTTGTAGACCGGCTTGCCGGCGGCGTCGTAGTACTGCTTGGCGTCCGAGCTGACGACCGCGTTGTACATCGCGCTCGCGGAGTCCATGAAGAAGGTCCCCTTGGGCGCCTTCGCCTTGTACTGCTCACCGAGCTTGAGGTAGTCCTCCCAGCCGCCCGCGACGGCCTTGGCGACGTCCTCGCGGTCGCTCGGCAGGCCGGCCTGCTCGAAGAGGTCCTTGCGGTAGCACAGCGACATCGGACCGATGTCCGTGCCGGCGCCGATGACCGCACCGTCCTTCGTGGTGGCCTGCTTCTCCTTCCAGGACACCCAGTCGTTCACGTCGATCGACTTGCTCAGGTCGGCGAACTTGTCGGCCTGGGTGTCGACGACCTCCTTGATGCGGCCGACCTCGATGCCGGTCACGTCCCCGAGACCGCTACCGGTGTTCAGCTGCTGAAGAAGCTTCGGGTAGTAGTCCTGCTCGTTGGCAGTGACCTCTTCCTTGACCGTGATGTTCGGGTGGAGCTTGTGGTACTGGTCGAACAGACCGGCTTCCTTGTAGCCGAACTGTCCGTAGTCAGCCACGGTGAGGGTGATGCTGCCGTCGGAGCCGGACGCGTCCGAATCGCCGCCGTCACTGCCGCATCCCGTAAGCAGTACTGCCGAGGCCGCCACGACCGACGTGGTCAGGGCCGCCACTTTGCGGCCGCGACCGCCGCCGGTGCCAGTTATGCGCATTCCACTACTCCTTGTTCCAGTGGGGAACGGACCTAAGGATCCGGGCCGCCAGCGGTCGACGGTCCGCACCTGTCCCTTTCGGGTCGAGCAGTGGCCAGCATCACGGCAAGGCGTGTGATGCAAAAGTGCTGGTCACGTCGCCTTCGATGCGCGATCGTAGGGACAGGCCTTCGGTTCTTCGAGGCCGCGCGAGACGCCCCCGACCATCCGTGGGACCGCTCCCACGCGGCATGCCGGAAGACTCCTTCGTGGGAGCCCAGATGTCAAGAGTTGAAAGCAGCGTCGTTGCCTAAGCGTGTCCCACACGTCACGCCGATGTGTCCGGCTCCTGGCTGGCCACCACCGGAAACCCGCAGGTCACGACCTGTTTACCGCGATGACTCGGCCTACCTGACGGTGCCGGGGGCGAACCACGAGGTTTCAGGGGTCACAATGAAGCAGTCCATGCGAAACGCCGGAAGGTAAAGATGAGTCCTGCCGCACAGCCACCCGAGACCACCCGTGCCAGGCGTCCGACGCTTGAGGCGGTAGCCGCTCGCGCCGGTGTGGGCCGCGGCACGGTCTCCCGGGTGATCAACGGCTCCCCCCAGGTGAGCGACCGCTCCCGCGCTGCCGTCCAGCGAGCGATCGCCGAACTCGGCTACATTCCCAACCGCACGGCCCGCTCGCTTGTCACCCGTCGCACCGATTCGGTCGCCCTGGTCGTCCCTGAGACAGAGACCCGGCTCTTCTCGGAGCCGTACTTCTCAGCCATCATCCGCGGCGTGACCTCAGGTCTCGCGGGCACCGACATGCAGTTGCTCCTGCTGCTCGTACGCGACGAGAGCGAGCGAGCCCGCCTCGCCACGTATCTGACCGAACAGCGCGTGGACGGCGTTTTGATGGTGGCGGTTCACCGCGACGACACTCTCCCCGACCTGCTGTCAGAACTGGCCATCCCCACCGTCCTGGCCGGACGTCGCGGCCCTGCGGAACCCTTGGGACATGTACAGGCCGACAATCAAGGCGGCGCCCGAGCGGCCGTCCGGCATCTGCTGGATGGGAACCGGCGAAGCATCGCCACCATCACGGGACCACTCGACATGGACGTCGCCCAGGCCCGCCTCGACGGCTACCGCGAGGCCTTGCAGACCGCAGGCATCACGGTCGACGAGGGACTGATCGCGACCGGTGACTTCACCGAAGAAGGCGGGCAGGCGGCCATGCGTGAACTACTGGAAAGACGCGGCCACCTCGACGCCGTGTTCGCCGCCTCCGATGTGACGGCCTCCGGCGCCATGCTCGCGCTTCGGGCCGCAGGCCGGCGGATACCCGACGACGTCGCCGTCATTGGGTTTGACGACTCGATCGTGGCCCGGCACACCGAGCCCCCGCTGACCAGCGTGCGCCAGCCGATCGAGGAGATGGGCCACACCATGGCGAGCCTGCTGCTGGATGAGATCGCGCAACGTGGCACGGGCCGGCGAGAAGTCGTCCTGCCGACGCGACTGGTGGTACGCCAGTCGACGTGACACCGCCGGTTCGAGGGAACCCTCACCGGTCAGCCTGGCGGGCACGGCAGCCGGACTCCGTGACGCGGGTGTGGCGACATGGGCGAGCACCGCGCCATCAGGCCAGGCTTTTGTTGATTCGGAGGGTCGTGCGCCGGCGGTGGAACCCTCGCCAAGCCGCACGAGGATGAACGCGGCACGCACCGGCACCAGGGCCGCAGATGCCGTCGCGCCACCTCGACGGACTCACCGACGGGGCGCCGCGGGCCTCGCCCTTGCTGCGTTTGGCCGCTTCCTAGGAGCGTCCGCAATCCATGGGTGTGGAGGCCACCACCCACGCGCCGTCGGTCCATGACGCGGTGCCGGTGGCCGGCATCCGGAAGGAACCCGTACACCACTTCCAAGGACGCAACGCCAGCCGAGCGCGTCCTTGGGCCGGGTGTGTTGCCCTGCCCGGCCGGGCCCGCGATGTTCTTGGCTCCGGGCTGAGTGGTGCGGGGACACAACTTCGCCCGCGATACCAGGAACTCGATGGTGCGGCAGCGGCTCATGTCCATTCCGGCCTCGGCTGGCCGGCGCAGTTCATTGCGGTCCCTCTGGCCTTGATGGGCGTGAAAGGTATTTGAGAGGATTATTCGGTACGTGCGGCGATCAAGGGGACACGTAGCGAGGGGGCACGCCCATGGGGCCGGAATTGGAGGCGCTTGCCGCTGCCGGCAGTGCGGCCGTGGTGGCCGCCGCCGGCACGGACGCGTGGGGCACGCTGCGACACGCCGTGGCCCGGTGGTTCGGTCGCGGCGACGGCGGGCGACAGCAGGCCGAGTGCGAACGACTCGAACAAACCGCACTCCTCGTGGGGGCCGAAAGCGCACATGACGAGCCGGCACGGGTGAGGAGCCGCCAGATCGCCTTCTGGCAGGACCGCTTCCGGGACGTACTGGAGCGCGCGGATGGTGAGGAGCGGCAACGGCTTGCCGCTGAGTTGAGGGACCTCCTGCACGAGCACGCAGCTGCACGGACCGTGACAGGCCATGTTGCGGCGGGACGTGACATCACCATCCAGGCGGAGGGCGGTTCGGTTGCCGCCTCGGTGATCCATGGGGGTGTGAGCATCAGCCGCCCTCCCGCGCCGGATCCGTCCCAGGGCTGAACGGACCGGCTCACCCGAGCCCACCCGCGCACGGGGTCGACGATGGTGCGTGCGCTGCCGCAGTGAGCGGCGACCTGAGGATCGAAGCACGGGACGGCTCGGTTGCGGCCGGGAGGATCGACGCACTTCATGTGCATCCTGCACCGCGCCTGCCGGTGTCCTTCCCCCATCGGGTGGGGGCTGGACTGCCGCGCCGGGCGGAGGCGTTTCAGGAACGCCGGGCTCTCACGGAGCTCGAGCGCACCCTCGCGAGGCAGGGCACGGCGGTGCTGTCCGGGATGGGCGGGGTCGGCAAGACTCAGCTCGCCGCCGAATTCGCCCGGCGCCGGTGGAGCACCGGGGACGTGGACATGCTGTTGTGGATTGCCGCTGACAGCCGGGACGCCGTCGTGAGCACCTACGCGCAGGCAGCTCGTGATCTGGTACTCGGGCTCGACGACGATGATGCCGAACAGGCAGCCTCCCGCTTCCTGGTCTGGCTGGCAGAGGAGGCGGGGCGTTGGTTGATCATCTTGGACAATGTGCACGACGCGACCGCCGTCCGAGGGCTCTGGCCGCCCGACCGGCACGGTGGCTGCACGGTCGTCACCTCCAGGCGCCGGGATGCCACGCTTCAGGCCGGCCGAGAACTACTGGAGGTTGGGGTGTTCACTGAACGGGAAGCGGTTGGCTATCTGACGGCGCGGCTTCCTGAGCAACTTGCTGATGACGCCGAGGGGGTTGCCGAGGACCTCGGGCTCCTTCCGCTGGCGCTCGGGCACGCGGCGGCGTATATGCTCGACCAGGATCTGACATGTGCGGCCTACCGTCGCCGCTTCGCTGACCGCAGTCGTAGACTTGGCGGCCTCTTCCCTGACGAAGCGGCACTGTTCGACGGCACCACTCACACGGTTGCCACGACCTGGGCGCTGTCGATGGAGGCCGCCGACCGCTCCGCCCCTGTCGGCCTGGCCAGGCGCGTCTTGGCCCTGAGCGCGGTCCTCGACCCGAATGGGATCCCGGAGGCAGCGTTCACCACCAGCAGCACCGTTGCGTTCGTCGGCAGGGGACTTTCCGGGGCTGACGCTTTGCTTGCCGGTTCGGATGTCCGGGACGCACTGCGTATCCTGCACCGCTTCAGCCTTGTCACGCACCAGGTGGCGCTGGTGCGGGTGCACGCGCTCGTCCAGCGCGTCGCTCGCGAGGCCTTGTCGGAGGACCAGCTCACCGCCACGGCGAGGGCGGCTGCCACGGCGCTCGTGGAGGTCTGGCCTGAGAACGATCGCGGCACGGAGGCGCAACTGCTGCGGTCCAACGCCACTGCCATCCACGACACGGTCCCTGACGCACTTTGGGAGGAGCACGAGGGTGCGCATCCGGTACTTCTGAGAACGATTCGGAGCCTGGCTGACGCGGCGATGCTGACCACGGGCATCGACTTCACTCGCCGTCTCGCCGATGAGGCCGGCCGGCGACTCGGCAGTGACCATTCGGACACGTTTGTCATCTGTGGTCGGCTTGTCGACCAACTTGGCGACGCCGGGGACCTCGACGAGGCGGTCGCGCTGGGAGAGGCGGTAGTCGCCGATGCGTCCCGGCTACTGGCGCCGGACCATCAGATCACCCTTTCGGCCCGCCGCACACTCGGCTATCAGCGCGGTCTGGCGGGCGACCCCGGTTCCGCGGCGCGCGAACTTCGCACGGTACTGGAGGACTGGACGCGTAGGTTCGGCCCGGATGATCCAGTCGGCTTCGAGATCGCCGACCAGCAGGCGTACTGGCAGGCGAAGGCCGGGGACACCTTGGGTGCGATTGCCAGGCTCCGTGCTCTCCTCCCGGCGGTGGTGCGGACCCTCGGTGCCGACCACAGGGACACCTTGCAGATTCGTGGCAATCTGGCGTTCTGGCTGGGTGACGCGGGGGACCCGCACGCGGCAGCAGTCGCGCTGCGGGAGGTTGTGGACGACATGGTGCGGACCCTCGGTGCCGGCCATCGCGACGTGTCGGTCGCCAGGCACAACCTGGCCCACTGGATCGCTGAAGCCGGTGACATCGCCGGCGCCGTGGCGGAGCTGGAGACGCTTCTGCCGGAACGGTTGCGCATGTTCGGGCCCGACCACCGGGACACACTGGTCACTCGCGGGCGGCTCGCGGAACTCCATGCCCTGCTTGGCGATACCCAGGCGGCTGTGACCGAGCTGCAGGCCGTTCTCGCCGGCCAGCTCTCGCGGTTCGGTGCGATTCACCCCGAGACCATGACCACCCGCCACGAACTTGCCCAGCTTCGGGGCTCCGCGGGGGACCCCGCGTACGCGGTGGCGGAACTGCGTCGCCTGCTATCCGACCAGGAGCGCGTCCTGGGCTTGAACCACAGCAACACCGTCGCCACGCGCGCAGCCCTCGCCCATTGGGAGGGGCAGGGCCCGCTGCCGTCCTGACCGGACCGGGGACGCAGCACAGCGCCGGTTGCCTTGATGCGTCATCGGGATGGCCCACCCGACGCGCTCAGCCACTGGTGACGGAGCTCTTGGTCCGGTGGCACCGCGATCCCGACCTGCCCGACATCGGTAAGGTCCATGGCGGGTGGGCCGGAAGGGCCCCGGCCGGGGTCAGCCCAGGGCCTCGACAGCTGTTTCGGCGACGGCCATGAGTGAGGCGCGGTCGGGATTGATGGAACCCATCACCTTGAGTCCCTGCATCGTCACGACGAGGTAGCGGGCCAGATCGCGGGCGTTGCGCGTGTCGGGCAGCTGACCCGATGCCTGGGCCGAGCTGATGACGTCGCGCAGGGCGTCCTCGATCGAGGAGGTCGTCGCACGCACATGCGCCGCGACCTTGGGGTCCTGGGCGACGCGGTCCGTCGTGGCGCCCACGATGAGACACGACTTGCGGGCGCCGTCTTGGACGATGCCGTCCACCGTCGACACCAGCACCTCGCGCAGCAGGTCGCGCGCCGGCGTTCCGGCGTGCAGCATGTCGATCAGCGGCACGGCGTACAGCTGGCGATAGCGGTCCATGGCCGCCAGGTACAGGCCCTCCTTACTGCCGAAGGCCGCGTACAACGATCCCCGGCCCACTCCGGTGGCCTCCACCAGGTCCTGGATCGAGGTGCCCTCGTAGCCCTTGTAGCGGAAAGTGTCCATGGCGGCATGTACGGCCGCTTCAGTGTCGAACTCTCTGACCCTCGCCATGTCGCAAGGTTAACCTTTTCGGAATGAACAGTCAAAATTGCGAGGATCGAGCGTCGCCCGATGCCCTCGGCCGGATCGGTCCGCGCGCCCAGCCGGCGGCATCCGGCCATGGAGACTCCACGAAATTTCGTTACACGGACGAGGTGACCACTGCTACATTTCCGGAGGCCGTGCGAGAGATCGAGGAGGTGGTACCCGTGAACGCAGTATCGACATGGGTGCTCCCCTCCGGGGTCACGGTCGGGCGATAGACAGGTCGTCCGGGAGCGCCGTTCCAGCGCACTCCCGAAAGGCACGACCATGCACTTCACTTCCGAACAGCGCGTCGACGGCGACGTCCTCGAGCGCGAGTTCACCCTCGGCGAGATCCCCGGCATCCTGTGGACACCCGCATCCGCATCCGCACCGCTGCCGCTGATCCTGCTCGGCCACCCTCCCCTTGGCCTGCGCAAGATGTACCCCCGACTGGTGGACCGGGCCCGGCACTCCGCGGCGGGGGGCTTCGCCACGGCCACCATCGAGCTCCCGGGAAGCGGCGACCGGCCCCGATGGCCCGCCGCCGAGCAGGCCCGCGCCGACCTGCGCCGGGCGATGGAGGCCGGCGAGCCCGTCAGCGACGAGATCGTCGACGCCCTCATCCTCCCGCTGGTCGACAAAGCGGTCCCGGAATGGCAGGCCGCCCTGGACGCCCTCATGTCGCTGCCCGAGATCGGCGGTCCGGTCGGGTACTCGGGGGGAGTCATCTCCATCGGCATCCGGCTGGCGGTCGTCGAGCCGCGCATCGTGGCCGCCGGTCTCTTCGCCGGGAGTCTCGTGCCTCGCGCCATGTTCGAGGAGGCCCGCCAGGTCACCATTCCGCTGCACGTCCTACTGCAGTGGGACGACGAAGGGAACGACCGGCAGGCGTCCCTGGACCTGTTCGACGCCTTCAGCTCCAAGGAGAAGTCCCTGCACGCCAACATGGGCGGGCACACCGGCGTCCCGCAGTTCGCGGGGGACGCCGCGGCCCGGTTCTTCACCCGGCATCTGAAGTGAGGCCGTACCGTCAGACCGGCAGCACACGGTAGCTGATGCAGGCCGGCATACCGCTCATGGAGGACAGGCGCCGGTCCTCCGCAGTCCTCCGCAGCGGGGCCCCTGCTGAACTCTCGGCAGGGGCCCGTGCTGCCTGAGGTCATGAACCGTTCGATTTCTGTAGAGCTCTGAGTGCCGCCACATCGTTTACAGGTGCTGTCGGTTCTCGTGAACAAAGCCAATCGAGGACAAGGCCGGGGCCGGCTCGTCGTGCCGACGCTGCCGGCAGCTCACGCAGCGCTTGGCGGCGCCTGTCGGCAGTCGGGGGATCGGTTCAGCGGTTGCGAATGTGGAGCTGGGTGTAGTCGAGAACGAATGAGGTGGGTCCGCTGATGAGGGCGCGTCCGTCGGGGCTGCGACGCACGACTCGGCGGAAGTGCGGGAAGGTGATCCCTTCCACCGTTTTCATGTCGTACGTGTAGTGCGCGGCGACACCGCTGACGACGTCGGCGACGTAGTCCATCCGCCGGAGAAGGAAGTCCTCGCCGAAGTAGAAGGTCTGGACCTTGGTGTGTGTGGGGAAGTGGTCGGGGTGGGTGACTTCCAGCCGGCGCCAGGTCTCGCCGTTCTCGGTGTGGGGTTCGAGTTCGCGTGTTGAGAATCCGGGTTCGCTGAAAATGAACGGGATGGTCAGGTAGTTCCACACGGCGTAGCCGGCGAAGTATGTCAAGTGCAGCTCGTCCCACGGTGTTTCCCTGACGTGGCCGGCGAATGCGGCGCGGGGCTGGTTCCGTTCCGCGACCACGGAACCGTCGGGGCGTTCGATCCACACGCGGTCGGGGGTGAAGATCCAGCGGTTCTCGGACTCGCGGTCGAGGTGCAGGAAGGTTGTCCGGGGAGTGTGCGCGTCGATGGACGCGATGGGGAGGAAGTGTCCCGGGAAGCCCTTCAGGTCGAGCAGTGCACCCCAGAAGTTGAAAGTGACGTCGATGGCTCCGACTTCCTGCCACCGATTCGTGCCTCCGTGCGCGTTGATGACGGATCGCAGCAGGTCGGACATGGGCGTACTCCTATTGTCTCGGTCGGTGACGTGCTTGTGTCACTGGGCCGCAGCCGGCTCCGGTCGGCACGAGGCTCACGTCCTTCAGGCCCGGGCCGGCCGGCGACGGCTGACGTGCACGTGGCCGGCCAAGCCCCACCGGGGCGCGACGGCCGCCACAGTCCGTCCCCGCGAGGCCAGCGGGTGTCGAAGCGACGAGCCGGCCGGCCGTGACCGGGGTTCCCGGCCGTCCTGGGGCGCGACGCCGGCTGTGGTCCTTTGGGGCTCACGAGCAGGGAGGCGTCGTGATCCGCAGTGGTCCGCGCCATCTGTTGCGGACTCGCCTCGAGGGACTCGGTATGGCTCCTTGCCGTGCGCACCCCCGACGCCGGCTGATCCGCCGTGACGACGAGGCCTTACCGAGCTGCCGCACGACCGCGTGATTTTGGACCTTCTTCTCGCCCACGTCAAGTCCCGTGTTGTCGGAACGTGACCCGGCACCGTGGCTCGGGCCTACTGGAGATGCGGGCCTCGCGGGACAGGAAATACGAGGCAAGCCCAGCAGAAGGAATTCCTCACCCAGGTGTTCCCGTCGCTGGTCCGGATATTCCTCTGGCATTCCCATTTCGATTCCCATCTAAGGAGTTCGGTCATGTTTCACAAAACTCAGGCTTCCGGTCAGGTTCGTTCCCCGCGTCGTGGGCTGCGAGCGGTGGTGCTGTTCGCATCGGCCGGTTTGATCTCCGGGGTCATCGCCCTGCCGGCCTCGGCGGCGACGGTGGACATGAGTAGGAGCACCACGGCCACGGCAGGTGTGGTGACCGACGGCGGAAAGGGCGGCGAGGGCGGCGCGGGCGGCAGCAGTGTCTTCGGTCCCGGCGGGGCCGGCGGTTCCGGTGGTTCCGGCGGCGGCAGTGTCTTCGGCAACGGTGGGGCCGGCGGTTCCGGTGGTTCCGGCGGCGGCAGCGTCTTCGGCCCCGGCGGTGGCGGCGGTGGCGGTGGCGGCGGTGGCGAAAGCGTCTTCGGCAACGGGGGCAGGGGCGGCAATGGTGGTTCCGGCGGCGGCAGCGTCTTCGGCAACGCCGGTAACGGCGGCAGCGCGGGCTCCGGTGGGGACAGCGTCTTCGGCGCCGGCGGTGGCGGCGGCAACGGAGGCTTCGGCGGGAACAGTGTCTTCGGCGATGGCGGCAACGGCGGAAAGGCCGGCGGCGGTGGCGGCAGCGTCTTCGGCCCTGGTGGCCCCGGCGGTGTCGGTGGCCCCGGCGGGATCAGCTTCTTCTGAGCACCGTTGGCGATCCTCTGACACCTCTTGGAGACGGCCCGCACCGCCGAGCGATACGGGCCCTCCACCCCGGGTCCCGGCCTCAGGCCTTCGGGCCGGCCGGGACCCGGGGCCTTTCTCACGCGGTTCCGCCGCGGATGTGGAGTATCCAGTGAAGTCACACGGCGTATGGAAGCGTCCTTTGGTCCTGGTGGTCACGGCGGCCGCGATCGCCGGCGGCGTCGCCTGCTCGTTCGAGGGCTCGTACGGAGGATCCTCGGCCGCCCAGACCCGCCACGACGGCAGTTCGGGAGCCGATGGTGCTCGCGGAGCCGACGCCGTCACCGGTCTTCCGGCGGGTTGCGCCCGTGGCGGGGAAGGCGGCAAGGGCGGGGCAGGTGGCAAGGGGGGCCGGCCCGGCGAGCCAGGGCAGCCCGGGCAACCGGGGGAGCGGGGTGGGGCGGGGTGTCTGCGGCTCGCTGACCTGCCGGACAAGCCCGCGGAGAAGCTGTCGGCGGTGGACAAGGTGCGGATCGTATTGACCGTGACCTCCGGCCATGCCACCCGTGCCGAGGTTGCCGAGAAGTACAAGGTTCCCGAAAAGACGTTCGATACGTGGAAGGAGCAGGTTCTGGGTGGTGACTGGCTCGGGTTGTTCGGGGAGGGTTTCCCCTCCTCGACCTGATGCCCCCGCGCGGGCTGCCCCGGACGCTGACATCCCCGGTATGCCCCGGCCCGGTGCGGCCGGGGCATACGCATGCGGCGAACCCGCACGGACGCTCGCACCGGCTGCAACTTTGCGGCTGCGCGGGCCGGATCGACCTCGCGGGGCCGCGGCGTGGCCATCTCCATGGCTGCGTGCGCCCCTGGGGCTGCGCTGTGACGCCACCGGTATCGGCTGCCGCCCTGCTCCATTGGGCCGGCAGGCGCAGGGCGGTCTAGGACGGGCTGCTGGGTTCGGTGCCGTGGACGAGGAGGATCTGGTCCGGGTCGTCTCCTGGGGTGAGGCTCAAGATCAGGGGGCAAGGTCCCCACTTCGATGGATCAGGCCCACGACCGGCATCATGCCGCACGAAGATCACGTCACGTGAGCAGCCTCTAAGCCCTGATTGATACGGCCGACCTGGCGGCCTGCTCGATCTTCGCGCGGTAGGTCGCACGGGCTTTCTCGTCGATCGGCCTCTCGTGCTCGGCGCGCAGCCCGGTCCGGCCGTCGAGGCCCTCGCGCAGGATATCGGCGTGCCCGGCATGCCGGATGGACTCGCCGAGGACATGGACCATGACGGCGAACAGGTTCGTGTCGGCATGAGGCTCCGGCCACCACGGCACGTGGCCGGGCGCGTCGAGGGGAAGCTCGTTGATCGTCGCGTCCGAGTGTTCCCACGTGCGCCGGTAGAACCCGGTGATCTGATCGCGGGTCTCGTCCTCGGTCGCCCACAGATCGCTGCCGTCGGAGTCCTGCCACCGGGGCAGCGGTTCCGGGGAAGGGCGGTCGAAGACCTCGCCGAAGTACCTGGCCTCGACGCTGGCCACGTGTTTGACCAGGCCGAGCAGGTTGGTGCCGGTCGCTGTCAAAGGCCGGCGGGCGTCGTATTCGGACAAGCCGTCGAGTTTCCAGAGCAGTGCCTTGCGGTCCTGCCGCAGTCTCCCGTGCAGGTTGGCTTTCGCGAATCCATCGATCATGCGGCATGAGCCTGCCATGGGCTGCTCGTGCTCTCAAGATCCCGTACGTGGTCCGCAAAGACCGGCAGAGCCGAGGCCTGGCCATGGCCGGCGCAAGCGCGACACCGGCAACCTTGCCGCCGCCGGCCTTCGTCAAGTCACCCGGTTCGTAGCTCTTATCAGCCGAGCCGACCGGAGCAAAGCGCATGAGCATGACCAGCCGCAGGGACATCAGCGCGGTCCGAACATGCGGCCGCGGAAGTTTTCGCAGCTGGTGGGAAATTACGTGACCGTCGACAGTCAGCGGGGCGTGCTGACGTGCGACGCGGTACTCGGTGGCCCGCGGGCTTCCGGCGGGTGCCGGCCGTGGCGCGGCGGGCACCCTCGTGCGTCACCCGCCCGCGGTTCCTTGCCGCGAAGCCCGCGCACTGCCTGCCGCGCTGCCACCGGGCGGGGCCGTCGGCGCGGAGCGTCATGTCTTCCCAGCCGCCGTCACACCATCCGCGGGGCACGAAGTCGGGGATGGCCGGCCAGACGCTCGCCCACGAGGGTGCACGGTCGAGATGTGCTTGCCGCCGTCCATGCGCACCCGCAGGTACTGGTTCCGGGAGCCGATGTGACCGCCTCGCGGGGCTTTTGAGCCGGATCTCAGTAGGTGGTTTCCTGGCCTCGGCGGGCCGGTACGCCGTTGTGGCGGCGGATGTACTCCCCGGTGCTCACTGGACGGTCCAGGCACGGAGCTGCCGGGCGATCTGCGAGACGCCCACGCGGCCGGCGGAGGCGTCGCGGACGAGGTCGGCGGCGACCTTCGGCTGGTACTCCAGCCTGTGCCCCTGCAACTGGAGGTAGGCGACCGCGCTCATCCACGCGAACGCCAGGTTGGAAAACTCCAGGCACGGGAGTTTGGCGAGGGTGTGGAGCAGCGCGGCGGCCTTGATGGCGTCCGAACCGTACACGTCGCGGTCCATGGCGCGGGCCTGGGTGCGGGCTACGGCGGCGAACAGCGGCCCCAAGTCCTCCACCTGCGGGTCGCCCGTGATGTGCTCGGCCGCGTGCAGCAGGAAGCGTACGTCGATGGGGGCGACACTCACGCGGCGCGCTCCCCGGCCCGGTTGGGCTCGTCGTTCTCCAGTTCCGCGCGGGCGGCCGCCTCCCGGACACGGGCCTCTTCGTCGGGCTGGTCGTCTCCGAGTTCGGCGAAGGCCTCGCGGGTGTACTCGTAGGCGCTCCGGGCGGCCTCGAGGAACTTCACCTCGATGGCAGTGGCGCGCTCGTAGGCGGCGGAGAGCACGTACTCCTGCAGGCTCACGCCGGCGGCCTTGGCGGCCGTGGCGATGGCCTCGTACTGGTCCGGGTCGGGGAACCGGAGGCTCATGGCCTTCTTCTCGGATGATGCGGTCATGGTGGCAACGGTACCACTGGTGGCATCCGTCGAGGCAGGGCATCCGGCGGGCCGGCTTGCCGGTCCCCTTCCACGCCTGCCCACCGCCGAGCCGCAGCGTCCGCCGGTGCCCAGTGTGGTTTGCATTCGTCTGGTTGAAGTTCGGACATCCCCGCCTGTGCGGGAAGACGTGCGTGGCGCGGCGCATTGGGTGGGAAGTTCGCCGGCGCGGCGATGGAGCCCCGGGGCGAAGGATCCGCATCGAGGCCGAGCTCTGGAGGCGGGGGATCGTGGAAAGGGCCCGTGGGTCCATTAAGCGGAGCGTGGCCGCCTCCGAAACGGAGCGTACGGCTGCCCGCTCGGCTCCCCTGCGAGCGAGCCGGCCGACAGGGACGAAGAAGCGCGCAAGGCGATGGCCCGCACTTCGACACCTGAGAGGGCCCGCTCTACGTCGGGCTGGAGCGGATGAAGGACTCGGCAGTCCTTTGTGTCGACGCGGACGCCGGAGAGCTCGCCACCGGCCTCATGGCCGCCCTTCGAGGCGGCTACCTCCTTGGCGCAGACGGCCCAGGACATCAAGCCCATGAGGATCGCCATGGGCATGTCGATCAGCCGTATCGAGCCCTATGTCGTGTCCGCCGAGGACACCAAGCCGGGGGCGAGGGAGTGCGCTAAGCCGTCCAGGTCGGGTGGCGCCGCCGAGAACTCCCGGTACGCACCGGGGTTTCGTCGCGGCCTCCGTGCTTGCGGGACCGGACTCACCTCGACGGGCACAGGGGGTCCGGCGAGATGTGTGCTGCGGGAGGACGCTTTCGTCCATGCTTCATGCGCCTCATCCGCCACAGGCGGCGGCCACCTGGCCTGAAACCAGATGCCTTGCGGTCATGAGAGGACTGTTTGGTCCTAAGAATTGACCGATCTGCGGTACGTTTGGGGAAGGCGGTCCCCAGTGGACAGCCAGGCAGCGAAGCCTCACAAGGATCTCCAGGGCGGTAAGCACCATGCATGCAGGCGTCGAGTTCTCAGTGCTCGGCCCAGTCAGGCTGCACAAAGAGGGGGTCGAGGCCGGAGCCGGTCAGCCGCGGCAGTGTGCCGTGCTCGCTTCGCTGCTGCTCAGGGCGGGCAAGCCGGTGAGCCTTTCGAGACTGGTGCAGGACGTGTGGGGCGACGACGCCCCACCGTCGGCCGTAGGCTCCGTGCGCACGTACGTTTACAGGCTCAGGCAGGCACTGGGGGGCAAGAGTGACAGCTCCGTGAGCCTGGTCGACGGGGGCTACCTGCTGCGCATCCAACCGGACGCTCTGGACCTGAACAGGTTCAAGGAGACGACGGCAAGGGCGAGGAAGGCCCGCGGCACCGGCGACCTGACGGTCGCGGCGAGCCTGCTGACGGAGGCCCTCGAGATGTGGAGAGGAGTGGCCCTCGCGGGGGTCCCGGGGCCGTTCGCGGACCAGCAGCGCAGCGTCCTTGGCGAGCTGCGGCTCGCCTGTGTGGAGGAGCAGCTCGCTTGCGAAGTGGAGAGAGGGCGCTACACCGAGGCTGCCGCGGAACTGTCCGCCCTGCTTGTGGAGCACCCGCTTCGAGAGCGCATATGCGGCCTCCTCATGACCGCGCTCTACGGTGCCGGGCGGCAGTCCGAGGCCTTGACGATCTACCACACGACCAGTCACCTGCTGCGGCAGCGTCTCGGCGTCAGTCCGTCGCCGGAGCTGCAGCAAGTCCACGAGCGCATCCTCTCCGGGCGATTCCAGCTCCCACGGAGCACCGAGCCCCTGAAGGGCACGACACGGACGCCTCCGCCTCACCCCCCGGCTCAGCTGCCGGCTGCCCTGCCGAGCCTGGTCGGTCGCGAGAGTGAGCAGGAGCAGGTCGAACGCTTGGTCGCCGACGCAGAGGCGTCGTCCTCCGTGGCCATCTGCACGGTCGGCGGACTGGCCGGGGTGGGAAAGACGGCTTTCGCGGTCACCGTCGCCCACCGTCTGGCCGACCGCTTCCCTGACGGCCAGCTCTTTGCAGATCTGCAGGGAGCCGGACCGGAGGCGGAGCCGCGGGACCCCGCGCATGTGCTCGCGGACTTCCTCCAGTCCTTGGGGGTCCGCCTCGAGGACATGCCCGAGACCGCGCAGGCACGGGCGCTCATGTTCCGGGGCCTGCTGGCCAGCCGGCGCGTGCTCGTTGTGCTCGACAACGCATGGAGCACGGACCAGCTGAAGCATCTCCTCCCCGGAAGCTCCGGTTCCATGGCCCTTGTCACCAGCCGCATGCAACTGCACGCGCTCGTCGCTGCCTATCAGGCGCTTCCCCTCACACTCATGCCCCTGAGCCTGACGGACGCACGCACCCTCCTCACGCGCCGGCTCGGCGCAGCGAGGACAGCAGCTGAACCAGAGGCCGTCGACCGCATCATCCGCCTGGCTGGGCAGCTTCCCTTGGCCCTGGCCAACGTCGCCGCCCGCGCGGCGTATCGGCCACAGCTGCGTTTGGCGAGCCTGGCCGATGAGTACGAAGTGCCGGAGTACAGGACTCTCGACGCCTTTGCGAGCGAGGAGGACCAGGCGCTCGACGTCCGGGAGTCCATCACCCGCTCGTACCGCCTTCTCGACACGGAAACAGCCGCGCTCTTCCGCGACATGAGCGCCTGCCCCGACCCTATGTTCGCGGCATCGCAGGTCGCGGACCTGGCCGGACGGCCCGAGTGCCGGGTCCGCCAGGTCCTCTCGCGCCTCACCCGAGCGCACCTCGTCTCGGAGATCGGCCCGGGTCGGTACAGCTGGAATCGGCTTGTGGCCGCGTACGCAGTGGAGCAGGCGGGACAAGGGTTTCTCGACCGGGGCAAGCTGGCCCGTTTATAGGCCGAGCAGGGCCGGCATCGGCCGGGGTCGACGACTTGCCGCCCGGTGACTATGCCGGATAGACGCGTAGTCGCACGGCCCGCCGACGGCCTGGCCATTGACTTCGTCGTCGAAGCCGATCGCGTCGAACTCGGTGAGATCGTGCAGCGGGTGCGGGACGGACGGCTGCGGACCAACATTGGTGACGTCGCGAGCCTCGACGATGCCGTCGGTGCCCTCAACCCGACCACGCGACGCCTCGGGAAGACCGTCATCCGCGTCCTGCCGTAGGCACGGGACATCCACCGTCCGACCGGCAGGTGATGGTCCTGATCCACGCCACGGCCATCGGCCACCGACCGGCGCAGTGTCGCAGCCGTCAGTCGCCCGCGGGACCAGGCCGGGGTGCCTGCCGGGCCGTGTCCTGCCGGCAGCCGACGGAGGGCGATAGACGTCAGGGGTAATCTGAGAGGGTGTGGGTCCGCTGGTCGTCGTGACCGCCCGCGATGCGGCAGAGGGCCAGTGAGCATTACGGAGGGTAAGGGATGAGTCGCGTATCGCAAACGGAGGCGAAGGCCAACCGGGAGCGAACGGTGGCCGCGGCCTCCCGGCTGTTCCGCCAGAACGGTATCGCCAAGGTCGGCATCGCGGACGTGATGAAGACGATCGGACTCACCCAGGGCGGCTTCTACAAGCAGTTCGCCTCCAAGGCCGCGCTCGTCGACGAGGCGACCGCCAAGGCCTTCGCCGACAACCTGCAAGACCTTGTGGCTCTGGACCGTGAGGCTGGGGGGCACGAGGCGGCGTGGCAATCGCTGCTGGAGTCCTACCTCTCCGTCGAGCACCGCGATGACCCCGGCACCGGCTGCCCCGCAGCCGGCTTCGCGGGCGACGTCGCGCGTGAGCCCGAACACCGGCAGACCTACGCCAGGGGCGTCCAGGAGCTCGCGGAGTGGATCGCGCCTGGCGACGCAGGGCTGGCCGCGTATGCCACGCTCGTCGGCGGCATACTCCTTGCCCGCGCCACCGCGGGCACGCCTTTGTCGGAGCAGATCCTGCACGCCGCGCATGCGGCGGCAGCGGGGGCTGTCGAGGGCGGCCGGCCGGCGAACTGACGTGTACGCCAGCTGGTGTGCTGAACCTCTCGACGCCCCGCAGGGGTGCGTGCGGGATGCGCGGGGCGTGCCTCGTGCCGCCGGGCCCGCGGCCGGCGCCTCCGGCGCCTGAATCCGTGGCCTGTCCCGCTGCCGGCGGTGCACGCAGCGGCCCGGCGGGCGGCTGAGGCGGTGATGTCGCCGGGAACGGCGGCCGTGAGGGCGGGGCCGCTACCCGTCCTGACGGCCCCTGGCCGTAGGACGGGGGCCCATGGGGCGCGGTGGCAGTGGTCGGCCGGGTCCCACCGTGCCAGCCGAGGACCGGGAAGATCCCTTTGCCGGTGTGCCGCACGGCAGACAGCCGGCCCTCATGTCGGCTCCCGCCCGAAGACGCCGACTGCGGGCCGGGGGCGGTGGGCCCTCGGCCCCTGGTGTCAGTGGGCGTAGCGCCCGGCAGGGCGCGTGAGGGACAGGCCCGGGACCAGCTGCTGGCGGGCGTTGTCGTACTCCTCCCACCGGGCGTACTCCGGCAGTGAGGGGATCGTGACCAGTTCACCGGCGTCGAGACCGGCGAGCGCGGCCCGTGCCGCGTCGCGGGGTGCCATGACGGCCTCCTTGGGCAACTGCTCCAGTTCGATGCCCGAACCGTCCCAGATCGCCGTCTCCAGCGCACCGGGCACCACGACCTGCACCCGGACGCCGGAATCGGCGAACTCCTGCGCCAGGGACTGGCTGAACGCGATCACGTACGCCTTCGTCCCGCTGTACACGGCGCCCACCGGCAGGATGTTGAGGGCGAGGGCGGACGAGATGTTGACGATCGTGCCCGAGCCCCGGACGGAGAACGCCTTCGCGGCGGCGGCCGCCAGCCTGGTGGTGGAGGTCAGGTTGAAGGTGATCAGCCACTCCAGCCGGTCCGGGTCCGCCGCGGACAGGGGGCCGAACAGGGCACTGCCGGCGTTGTTCACCAGCGTGCCGATCGAGGGGTCGGTGGCCAGGCGGTCCTCGACGCTCCGCATGCCCTTCGGCGTGGCCAGGTCGGCGCTCAGCACCGAGACCTCGACGCCGAAACGCTCCGCGAGGTTCGCCGCGGCGGACTCCAGCCGCGCCTGGTCGCGGGCGACGAGCAGCAGGCTGTGCCCCCGCGCCGCCAGTTCCTCGGCGTAGGCGGCGCCCAGACCTGCGGTCGCGCCGGTGATGAGCGCCGTACCGGACTTGTGTGTGGACATGGTCGTCCTCTTTCCTGAGTGGATGTGCGCGTTAGATGGTCATTCTAATCTAAGTTTCCGATGATGCGGCCGGCGCCAGACCGCGGCGGCGCTGCGGGGCCGGCGTGCCCGATGGTGTGCTCAACATCGGGCACAGCGACGAGGTCGCGGTGAACGTGCTGCTGGACCACCGGATGCGGAGGCCGTGTCGTTCGTGGGCTCCACGCCGCCCCGGTCCGACGCCATCATCGTGCCGTCGCGTACGAAGATGGCGTCCGGCTCGACCTGCGCGGGCGGACAGCGCGGGCCCCGGTTCCCGCGGCCGCTGGTGCGTCGCCGTCCGCCGGCCGTCCGGAAGCCGCCGCGGCCAGCGTCACGAGGCCCCCTCCGGCGGCACCATTCCAGCGTCAGATCCACATCTGAGGGCCCTGTGTTCCGCGGTGCCGCGACGGCCGTCGCCCCGTGCCGCGTTGTAGTTCGTCACGAGATGACGGCGAAGTGCGGAGGGCGAGCGTGGCCAAACGCGCCACAATGCGATCGCGTGCCTGTGGGGCCCTTCGCCGGAGCCGGCGGCAACTGGACGGAATCCTCATGGACTTGACCGGCTTCCCGGACGGAGGGCTACGACCAGTACCTGAGTGTCTCGGGGACGACGGGAGAGGACGCCGCCGAGAGAGACCGGGTGCCGAGCCGCCGTTGCCGTCCGGGCTCGGGGCCCCGCCCTCGTTGCGGTCATCGGCCCTCGGGGCCCAGCATGGTCCCAGCCGGTACCGTGTAAGCAGTACGGAAAGCGCTCATGTGCTGCGGCGCCCAAGAGGTCGACTCACCTCCACGCAGCGGAGCCGGCCAAGACAATCGAGCAGGTCCCCTTCAACGAAGTCATCTTGCGCGCGCTGAGCCACAAGACGCCCGACGGGCCGCACGAGCAGCGGCACCGTCGGGCCCGGGAGAAGGACCGCACAGTGACCGGGAAGATCGACAGCCTGCACCCGGAAGACGGCGCGATCGTGCCGCCTGACCAGATCCCCACCGCCGTCACCGCAGGCCGCCTGGCCTACGGCGATGGCACGACCCAGACCTTCCGACCCGACGGAACCACCTCCTACTTCGAGAGCGGACGCCAGACGGAGGGCACCTGGTCCGTCGACGAGAATGGCCGCTTCAGCTCTTTCTGGCCGCCCTCCTACCAAGCGTCCTACGATCTGCGATGGGTGGTGGAAGGGGGAGCAGTCGTCGGCCTCCGGTTCTCCGATCTGAGGAGCGGCACCAGCTTCGACGGCCGTTTCCAGTAGCCCCAGGTGCCGCCTGAGGTGGCAAGCCAGAGAGGTGGTCGACCAGCCTTTGGCGGCCCGACGGCGATGGCGTGCCATCCGCAGGCCCGGCCATGGGCGGCTCAGCCGGCGCCCAGAGGCCGCCGACGAAATCATCAAAGCCCTCGCCGAATACCTAGGCAAAATGGTGTCTCCGCCTGCCACGCCAGGCGGAGACTTGGCCTCGCCGTTTCTGTCCCATGACACTAGAGTGGAACGAGTCGACAAGAAGCCCAGAAACGGTTTGACGTCCATCGCGTATCCACGCTAGTCGCCGATTGAGTTTTCACGCCAAACAGAAATCGGAAAACCGATGAGCGATGTAGCATACACTAATCTGCGGTTCGACCCCGATCTGACGTCCTTTCACTCCCTCGCCGGACAGATGGCGCAAGCCTTCGGATACAAGGCCGAGCTCACCATCGACGGTCAACTCGCCCAACTGATCAGGTTGCGTGTCGCACAGCTTACGCCCTGTTCCTACTGCCTGATCCTCCATACGAGAACGGCACTGGAAAAGGGAATCAACCCGGACAAGGTCGCGCACCTCGCGAGCTGGCGTCAGAGCGAGATGTTCCACGCATCCGAACGGGCCGCTCTGGCGTATTGTGAAGGGCTGACGGACTACGACTTGAACACGTTTCCGGCCCTGCACGAAGAGCTGATCAACCACTTCAACGAGACCGAGGTCGCGGAGATCGCCGCCGTCATCATCAACATGAATGTCTGGACGCGACTGAAGCTCGCCCAAGGCGCCGTACCCCACACCGCAGCCGGCGACGTGAATCCAGTATCCAGCTGAGCGCTAGTTCAATTTTAAGGGCCCTGTCTCAGTCGTTGGCCTTCATGTGACGCCGTTGGACACCGCGGTCTGCCCGGTGTGCGGGGCATCGTCGGGGCGGGTGCACGGCTATCACTGGCGGACGGTGGCCGACGTTCCGGTCGACGGGCGCCGGGTGGTGGTCCGTGTGCGGGTGCGGCGTCTGGTGTGCGCCCCGCAGGCGACCGGGGAGCCGATACGGGCCCCTTCGGGCGGCCGGTTCACGCGGAATGTTCCCGCGACAGCGCCCGGAAACGTCGGAGCGTCGCCGGACAGATCAGGAATCGAGAAGCGCGAGTCACTGGGGCGCGCCTAGCCTGATCGTCATGGACATCACCATTCACTCGAGCTTCCTGCCGCACGATGATCCGGACGCGTCGCTCGCGTTCTACCGCGACGTCCTCGGCTTCGAGGTCCGCAGCGACGCCGGGCAGGGCAGGATGCGCTGGATCACCGTCGGCCCGGCAGGTCAGCCCGACACATCCCTCCTCCTGGCGCCACCCGCCGCCGACCCGGGAGTCACCGAGGACGAGCGCCGCACCATCACGGAGATGATGGCCAAGGGCACCTACGGCTGGATCCTGCTGGCCACCCCGGACCTTGATGCCACGTTCGAGAAGGTGCAAGCCGGTGACACCGAGGTCGTCCAGGAGCCGACCGAGCAGCCGTACGGCATCCGTGACTGCGCCTTCCGCGACCCCGCGGGCAATCTGGTCCGCATCCAGGAGGTCCGCTGAGCCGTACGGGCATCGATGTGGCCGCGCCGACCAGCACCGCGACCGCCTCGCACAGCGCGGCGCACCGTCGCAGCGGTGCCGGCCCTGCCGGCCGCCCACCAGGGGCACGTCCGCGTTCTCGTTGCACCGGCAGGGTCACGGAGTGTGTCCCGCTGCGGTCCGGCGGTCGCCCGACCGGCTGGGCGGGGCTCGGGCGGGCCGGGCCTGGTCACCGAGCGCCTGGGGCGCGACGTCTCGGCAGGCACCCCAGGCGTTCCCAGACGTCGATGGAAGAGGAAAGGAGAGGGGGAGTTTCCCATGTGTCAGCCCGAGTGGCGGCGTGCACGCGTCCAGGCGCAACGCCTGACCGACCTCGCGCGGCTGCGCCGCGTCCGCGACAGGATCGACAGGGAGTACGCGCAGCCGCTGAACGTGGAGGCGCTCGCCCGCGGTGTCAACATGTCCGCTGGGCACCTCAGCCGGCAGTTCCGGGCTGCCTACGGCGAGTCGCCGTACGCGTATTTGATGACGCGTCGCATTGAGCGCGCGACGGCGCTGCTGCGCCGTGGCGACCTCAGCGTCACCGAGGTCTGCTTCGCGGTCGGCTGCGCATCGCTGGGCACGTTCACCACCCGCTTCACCGAGCTGGTCGGCATGCCGCCCGGGGCGTTCCGGAGCCGCGCGGCGGATGCGCAGGCCGACAGCGCCGATGCCGCACGTCCGGGCGGTGATGCGGGGCCTGCGGTCACGGTGGAGGGAATGCCGGCCTGTGTGGCGAAGCAGGTGACAAGACCGGTCAGGAATCGAGAAGCTCCGGCCGCCGAGCAGCCCCTAGCGTGATGGCCATGGCAACCACCGCATCCATGACGTCCCTCGCGTCCCTGACCCTCGAGGTGGCCGACCCGGCTGCCGCCCACCGCTTCTACACCGCCTTCGGAGTGGAGAGCCACATAAGCCTGCGGGCGTCCGCGGCGCACTCCACCGGATTCCGTGGCTTCACCCTGGCTCTCACGGTGTCCCGGCCGGCCACTGTCGACAGCTTCCTCGACGCCGCCGTGGACGCCGGCGCCACGGTGGTCAAGCCCGCCGGGAAGTCGCTATGGGGCTATGGCGGCGTCGTCCAGGCGCCGGACGGGACGATCTGGAAGGTCGCGACCTCGGCGAAGAAGGACACCGGCCCGGCCACCCGCGAGATCGACGAGATCGTCCTCCTGCTCGGCGTCGAGGATGTGAAGGCCAGCAAGCAGTTCTACGTCAGCCGGGGCCTCACCGTGGCCAAAAGCTTCGGCGGCAAGTACGCCGAGTTCGCCTCGGACGAGTCGAGCCCCGTCAAGCTTGCGCTGTACAAGCGCCGCGGCCTGGCCAAGGACCTCGGTGTCCCCGCCGACGGCTCCGGCTCGCACCGCATCGTCCTCGGCGGCACCACGGGCCCCTTCACCGACCCGGACGGATTCGCCTGGGAGGCCGCCACGCCGCCCACCCCCGCGCCGTCCACGGCGCCTGCGCAGTCCTGACTCCCGGTTCTGACCCCCGCCCCGACCTGCCTCACCCCTGCACGAGAGGAAATCTGCCATGCAGCACACGAAGCCGACTGCCGAGAACTCCGGCACGGCCGTCGAGCACTACAGCGGATTCACCGCCGAGGAGCGGGCCGCGATGAAGGAGCACGCGCAGGAGCAGAAGAGGACAGCGGCCCGGGGCGGTTCACGGGCGGAGAAGGAGGCGGCGGCGGAGCGGGATGTGCTCGCGAAGATCGCCGAGATGCCGGAGGCGGACCGTGTCCTCGCCGAGCGGATCCACGCCATCGTCAAGGCTGCCGCTCCATGCCTCACGCCCAAGCTCTGGTACGGGATGCCGGCCTACGCCAGAGACGGCAAGGTCGTCTGCCACTTCCAGAGCGCGCAGAAGTTCAAGTCGAGGTATGCCACGCTCGGATTCAGCGACCAGGCGGCACTCGACGACGCCGCCATGTGGCCGACCGCCTACGCCCTGACGGAGGTGACCGCAGCCGACGAGCAGCGCATAAGCGCGCTCGTCAAGAAGGCGGTGGGCTGAGGCCGGCCGGGGCGGAACCGGCGGCGGGAGCGACCGAGCCGCGGACGCCGCTCGTGCGTTTGACACAGCACGTCGCCACGGCCCGGCTGACCCCCACCTAGTCGGCGGCGGCAGGGCGAAGACCGACGGCCAGGCCGTCCGCCAGCGCAAAGGCTCACGCGGCGGACGGCCACCCGGCTTCGACGAAAAGCGGTAAGGCAGCACCGGGCCGTGGCCACCAGGTACGACAAGCGCGGCTACGTCTTCCTCGGCACAGCCATCGCAGCAGCCCTCGCGATCCGGCCACGGTGCCGTCGCCGATGACGAGGTCCCCGTGCCGCTTTGCGTCAGTAGCGACCGCCCAGGTCTCGATCACGTAGAGGTTCTTGGGTCGTCCTGGTCGGCGAAGACGTTGTAGGCGAGGTGGCCGGGCTCGGCCACGACCGTCACTTCGATGGCGCGCAGTTCGTCGAGGAGCTCCCGCGCTGCCGTGTCGTCGACGGCGGATAACCGGGTGACCAGGCAGCCCGGCTCCGGGCCCGGCGCGGATACTCCAGCTTCCGGCCTGAGTGCGCGGCGCCGCCCGTGGAAAGCCGTCCGCCCGGCACGACAGCCGGGTCCCACCCCTACCCACCACCCCGATCACGCAGTTCAGCAGCCGACGGCGAGCACAACTGCACCACCGTCGGCCGCTACCGGCGGATTCGGGTCTGACCGCATGGGCTGGGCGGGTTCCAGGCCGCTGGGGCGAGTGGGCATCCGGCCCAGCGGACGCGTTTCTCGCTGCGGATGCGGGCGCTCTCTCGGTGTTGGGCGGCGAGGACGTCGGGGTGGCGGGCATGGGTGTTGCGTCAGCGCAGGTAGCGTGCAGTGCCCGGGTCTGGACAAAAATACCGGACGCCGTGGGCGCGGTGGTAGCTCGCCGGTACCTGGTCGGCTTGGTCTGCTCGGCCCAGCAGCCGCCGCCGTTGGACCCGCTGGGCGATCACCGGCATCCGGTTCCCGCCCGCCGAGGCCGGCAGCATCATCGCGCGCCGGTAGCACACCGAACTGGTGCTGCCCCGGCGCACGATCTGCCGCAGCTTCTGCCCCTCCTGATCGGTCGGTCTGCGCACCCGCACAGGCCCAGCCACCGCACCTCCAGCAGCCGGAACGAACGTCACCACACATCCAACCGCCCCGACCGCCAACCTCGCGGACCTACGCGGTCACGGCACAGCGCGCGCCAATGTCTCGATGCGCATGTGAAGCGTGTCGTTTCCAGCCGTTTCGGATGTCAGCCCTGAGCGGTGGGTCGCACGATCAGCTCGTTGACGTCGACGTTGGCGGGCTGGTCGATGGCGAAGGCGATCGCGTCCGCGATGGCCGAGGCGGGGATCGCCAGTTGCTCGGCGGCCGCGCGGGCCGCGGCCTGGGCCTGTGCCGAGCCGCCCCGGTGCGTCAGCTCGCTCTGTGTGAAGCCGGGACTGATGACAGTGACGCGGATGTCCCGGCTCTCCTGGCGCAGTCCTTCGGACACCGCTGCCACAGCGAATTTCGTGGCGCTGTAGACCGCAGCGGTAGGGTCCACCCGGTGCCCGGACACCGAGGACACATTCACGATGTGCCCTGCTGCCTGCCGCTGCATCTGAGGCAGCACGGCGGCGATGCCGTGGAGCACGCCACGCAGATTGACATCGATCATCTGCTCCCATTCGGCGATCCGCAGATCGGCGATCGGCGAGAGCGGCATCACTCCGGCGTTGTTGACGAGGACGTCGATGTGCCCGAACGCCTCCAGTCCGGCGGCGGCGAAGGCACGCATGGAGTCAAGGCTGGTCACATCCAACTCGTGGTGGGAAACCTGGGCCCCCTCCGCGCGCAGTTCCCCGGCAAGTGCGGCAAGGCGCTCGGTCCGGCGGGCGCCAAGGAGAACACGGTGGCCGAGCTCGGCCAGACGGCGGGCGGTGGCCTCGCCGATGCCGCTGCTGGCGCCGGTGATGAGAACGGCCTTGGGTTGTGACGTGGTCATGTTGATCCCTCATGGTGTCTCGGCGGCGGCCGCCGCCTCCTTGACTCAAGTACGCCGGGGCAGATCCGGGAAGGGAGCAGCTGCCTGGGTGTGCGGCACCCAGGCACCTGCTCCCTTCTTCGTTGCCCCCGGTTGCCGGAGGCTGTCGTCAAGGCGGCCTGTGGGCAGTCGCCGAACACCGGTGTGCGCGTCGCCCGAGCCCGGCGAGCGCGCCACTGCGGATCGCGGTGGGGTGGCTCGGCGGCGTCACAAAATCCGCCGTTCCCGCGCCGTGCTGCTCTCCGCTGGCCGTGTCGGCAGGCGACCCCTCGGCCCCCATCCCTTGAGAAGACTTCTCAATTGGTTGGCTCGGTAGTCCGCGGGCGTGGGGCGCTGGCCGCCGGCGGGCACCAGGCTGAATTCGAGCGGCAACTCGCCCTCGAGGAGGTGCCCTGGATCCGGGACCGGACACGGCACATCGAGCGGCTGAGGACGGCTCCCGAAACCGGAGCCCTCACCGTCGTCAACGAATGGGCCATGGGACTGCGAGCGTAGCGGGTACTGCCGACGGCCCGCCCGCGCCGCAGCATGGGTGAGCCGCCGGCCCGGGCGCCGGCGACGGACGTATCTGCGGCGCCTGGTTCCGCTACGCCGGTTCCAGCCTGCATCCCGCACAGTTCGCACAAGTGTGGGAATGCGGGGTAGGGCTGAGGGTGGCGTCTCGGTTGCCGGCCCGGGGGGATTCGTGATTGTCCGGGCCTGTAGGTGTGTCCGCGTTCCCGCCATCCGTGCAGGGCCTCTTCTCGGGCCGCGTGGACCACTGAAATGTAAGGACTGTGCCGGGGGGCCCGGGCCTTCGCGGTTCGGCGGTGCTGAGCTGTCAGGGCATTCCTGCCCTGTCCAGCAGGGCGGTGGCGGTGGCCGTGGCCAGGCCGTCCAGGCTGTTGCCTTGGGTCATGGCGCGGGCGCTGGATCCGTCGAAGACGACGGTGAGCTGGTGGGCGAGCTGATCGGCGTTGTGCGCTCCGCCCCGATGGGCCTGTTCGCGGAAGAAGCCGGTGAGGGCGTCCTTGTAGCGTCGGGCGACCACGCTGGCGGGGTGCTCGGGGTTCTTGAGCTCGAAGGCGGTCGCCAGGAAGGGGCAGCCTAGGTACTCCGGTGACGCGGACAGCGACTCGAGGTGATGGAAGACGTGCATGATGCGATCGCGTGGTGGCAGGTCGGCCTCGGGGGCGGGGAGCAGCCGGCTGAGGTAGCGGGAGCCGGCGCGGTCCAGGCTTGCCGCCAGGACGTCGTCCTTGCTGGTGAAGAGCTGGTACATCGACCGCTTGGAGACTCCGGCCGCTCGGCACAGTGCCTCGATGCCGATGTTGACGCCTTGCCGGTAGAAGAGCGCGGCCGCGGCGTCGAGGAGTCGCTCGCGAGTCGGAGCCGTGGCGGTGGCGGCGGTCGGGGCGGGTGTGCGGGAAGTCATGGAAGAGAGCCTACGCCTTGTGTTGCCGAATGGAAACCGATCGGTTTACAGTGCTGGAAACCGATCGGTTTCCGCCGTCGGGTCGTCACGCTGGGAGTGGATTCATGACCGCCATCGCAGGTTCGACCGTCCTTGTCACCGGAGGCAGCCGAGGCATCGGCCGGGCCCTGGTCGAGTCCTTGTACGCCCGAGGGGCCAAGAAGGTCTACGCCACCGCCCGAGACCCGCGCACCGTCACCCACCCCGGCGCGGTCGCACTCGCCCTGGAGGTCACCGACCCCGACTCGGTGGCCGCCGCCGCGGAGCAGGCGCAGGACGTCACCATCCTGATCAACAACGCCGCGGGGGCCGTGGCGGCCTCGTTCCTGACCTCACCGGTGGACGACGTCCGCCGTGAGTTCGACACCAACTTCTACGGCCCCCTGCGGATGATCCGGGCCTTCGCCCCGATCATCGAGGCCAACGGCGGCGGCCACCTGCTCAACGTGCACTCGGTCCTGTCCTGGGTCGCGCTCTCCGGCTCCTACAGCGCCTCCAAGGCGGCACTGTGGTCGCAGACCAACTCGCTCCGCCTGGAGCTGAAGCCGCGCGGCGTCAATGTCACCGGGCTGCATGTCGGGTACGTGGACACCGACTTGGCTGCTCACATCGACGCGCCGAAGGCGTCGCCGCAGAGCGTCGCGGAGCAGGCGCTGGACGGGATCGAATCCGACGCCTACGAGGTGCTGGCCGACGACCTCTCCCGTCAGGTCAAGGCGGGTCTGTCAGCCGACCTCGCCGCCCTCTACCCGCAACTGGCCGGCTGACCAACGCGCCCCGCCGCGACGTCGTGGGGCACCGCGATGAGCTTGCTCGGGACGCACGGCAGCCGTCCCAAGTAGTGCCGATTGTTCCGCCGCCTACCCCCGACCTCGACGTGCTCCGTCAGAAGCTGTCGAAACTGAGGGGGAGCACATGAGGAACGTGGGGACTCGTAGGTCTGTCACGTACACACTGGGTGAGATCGAGCCGGCCGTACCACGTGCGCCCTGGCCGTCCGGCTCGCTTGCGCCCAAGCAGTCGGCGCCGCGCCGGACCACCCTTTGAGAACCACATCGGACTCCTGGTGGTTCGGTCTCCGTGCAGCGGGGCGAGCGCCTACGACGTGCGGCTCTTTGCGTCATTCAGGGGAGCGCCGTGGCTCTTGTTGCTCTCCGCCGTGTCCGATGACGCACCGAAACCACTCAATATCTCGACCGGCAGCTTAGGGGCTGGGCCATGCCGCCCGGCAGAGTTGTTCGCCGTCGTATTCATCCCTCCCCGTGGCCGCCCACCCCTGATCCACAGATCGCCGTGAACAAAAGGAAGTGTCATGTCCCCAAACAGCGCCCTCGCGTATGAGGTCTTCATCGCCGACCCGATCCGGCTGAGTGTGCCCGCGCTCGTCCCCAACGGCGACCGCCGGATGTTCTCGCCCCTGTCCACCACGCTTGTCTACGGCGAGCGTGACGCCGTGCTCGTCGACCCGCCCCTGACGTCCGCTCAGGCCCAGGCCGTCGGTGAATGGATCGAGGCCAGCGGCAAGAACCTGACCCACATTTTCGCCACACATGGTCACGGCGACCACTGGTTCACTGCCGGTGTCCTGTCCGAGCGATTCGGCGCCCAGGTTGTTGCGACGACGGGCACGATCAAGCAGATGCACCACAACGTGTCGATTCGTGCCGGCTTCTGGGACACGTTCTTCCCCGGTCAGATCCCGGACACCCCGGTCACGGCCGTCACCGTGCCCGACAACCGGTTCACGCTCGAAGATCATGAACTGCTGATCACCGAAGTCGGTCACAGCGACACCGACGACACCAGCGTCCTGCATGTCCCTGACCTCGAGCTCGTGGTCGCCGGTGACGTGATCTACAACGGCGTGCACCAATTCCTGGTCGAGGCCGGGCACGGCGGCCTGGACGCGTGGCGCCGTGCCATCGGAATCGTCGAAGACCTCAGGCCTCGCTGGATCGTCGCCGGACACAAGAACAAGGAGCTCGATGACGACGCCACCCGTACCATCAGTGAAACCCGCCGGTACCTCGAGGCCGTCGACGAACTGCTTCTCCAGCACGGCAGCGCTCTCGACTTCTTCAAAGCGATGTTGGCGCGGTTCCCCGAGCGCCTGAATCCGGGCGCTCTGTGGGGCGGAGCCGTCGCGCTCTACTCCTGACTTCCACGCGGTCAGTGATCATCCGCAGCTGGCGCGCGCGGTCCCTCCGGAGCGGTGGCCGCGCGCGGCACCATCGCCGTGGTCGGCGCCGATGCGATCGCCGATCGCATCGAGACGGACGCGGCGCACCGCCGGCGCGGCCTGGGCCGCGCCGCGATGAGCGCTCTGGCGGAGGCCGCCGTGTCCCAGGGCGCCCGTACCGGTCTTCTCATCGCCAGTCAGGAAGGCCAACTCCTCTATTCCTGCCTCGGCTGGCACCACGAAGCCGACGTCCTGATCGCCCGGGGACCGGCGGTTCCCGCCAACTGGTAGGACGTGTCTCCTTGTACGAAGGCCCGTATGAGACCGGATGGTGGATCACTTGAGGCGCGAGTGATGGGCGGCCGTCCCAGCGGTAGCGGCTCGTTGCCTGGCGGGCCAGCATGCGGACAGTGACGAGAGTGAGGGCGAGGTAGAGGTGGGAGTCCACGATACAGAGACCTCCGTGATCACCTGACCCGTGCCCGCGCCGCATCCACCCCACCCCCATCGCGTGGAAGCGGCTCCCTATTGCCGGTCGGTCCTGGCTGATCGACTCAGCGTGGTGAGTCCCACGGCGACCGACTGGAGCAGTCGAGTCAGGCGTGGCTCGAAGTCGAGGGCAGCGTGGCCCCAGCGGGGATTCTGCGCGTAGAGCTTGGCCAGGGTGGGGGTGGGATGGGAGACCTGCCAGAGGTTTGCGGCCAGCCCGAGTGCGGCGGCAACCAGGTCTTGAGCTTGGTTGATGGTGAGGGTGCCCGAAGTGGTGATGGAGTCCGTGATCAAGTCGTACGCGGAGAAGGAACGAGTCTTGAAACGGCGGGCTCGTTCGAGGCTGACCTCGCCTTCAAGGCTCAGCGGAACGTGAGTGAGCAGGTCACAGAAGAGCGGCTGCGCGGCGAGTGTGTGGGCTACGGCGGCGGCGGATTCGGCAGGTGTGAGGTCGCGCGCCCCCTGTAGCCGGCTGGACATGGTGCGGGCCCAATCGTCCCACCCGCGTTCGGCGAGCTCGAGAAGCAATTCTTCCTTGCTGTCGAAGTAGCGGCGCACCGCCGATGGGTGCAGGCCGGAAGCCTGCGTGACGGCCGAGAGTGTCACATGCCGTACGCCGCCGCGCTCGAGTGCGAGAGTGCGGGCGGCGTCGAGCAGGTCTTCGGTTCGGCGGAGCTTGGCCTCTGCGGATCGAGCACGAGTGTGCATGCCCACAATATAACGCACTCGTGATGCGTTAATCCTCCGGATGATGGTAGCGTGCACGTAACGCACCTAGATTGCGTTAAGAGTCGCTGTCCCGTGCCCCGCAAAGGAAGACCAACGATGAACACGCTCAACCGCCACTACATCAACGGCCGGATCGTGTCGGCCCGCGGTACCGATACGTACCCCATCACCAGTGCCATCAGCGGCGAACTGATTGCGGAGGGGGTGCTGGGAGACGCCACCGACGCCGAAGAGGCCGTCCGCGCCGCCAGGGAGGCACTACCCAGCTGGTCGGCCACCACCCCGGGCGAGCGCCGTGACCATCTGCGCAAGCTCGCGGACTCCTTCACCAGGCACCGCGAGGCCATGATCTCTGCGCTGATCGAGGAGTTCGGTACCACCGCAGCCACCGCCGCCTACATCGTCGACCAGTCCCGGGACTGGTTCCTCGATGCCGAGCAGCTCCTCACAGAGGAGACGTTCGTTCAGCGTGTGGGACAGGCCACCATCCACAAGGTGCCGGCCGGCGTGGCTGTACTGATCACTCCGTGGAACGGCGCCAGCTGGTTCATCGCGATGAAGGCCAGCGCCGCACTGGCGGCCGGCTGCACCGTAGTGATCAAGCCCAGTGAGCGCGGCATCTGGCAGGCCCAGCCCGTCCTCGACGCGATTGCTGACGCCGGCCTGCCCGCCGGCGTCGTAAACGTCGTCTTCGGCAAGGGCAACCCTGTGGGCGATACGCTGACCGGGCACCCTGATGTGGCCAAGGTTTCCGTGACGGGCTCCACCGCGACCGGCAAGATCATCGCGCACAACGCCGTGGACACCATGAAGCGGGTCACTTTGGAGCTGGGCGGTAAGTCCCCCACGGTGATCCTCGACGACGCCGACCTGACGCTGGCCGTGCCCTTCGCTGTACAGGCCGGGCTGTTCAACAACGGGCAGGCTTGCATCGCCGGTACCCGTATCCTCGTGCCGCGCAGCCGTGAGAACGAGGTCAAGGCGGCACTGGCGGAAGCGGTGTCGGCGCTGAAGGTCGGCGACCCGCGCGAAGCAGACACAGTCATCGGCCCTGTCCTGGATCGCGCGCAGTACGACCGCATTCAGGCCTACATACAGACCGGCCTCAACGAAGGCGGCGAGTTGCTGGCCGGTGGCCTGGGCCACCCCGACGGGCTGGACCACGGCAACTACGTACGGCCGACTTTGCTGGCGGTGACCAACGACCAGACCGTCGCACGCGAGGAAATATTCGGCCCCGTTCTGTCGGTGATCGTTTACGAGGACGATGACCAGGCCGCTGCCCTCGCGAACGACACTCCGTATGGCCTGCACGCATACATCGCCACGGGTGACGTGGCTCGTGGTGAGCGCCTCGCGCGCCGGATCAGGGCTGGCCGCGTCATGATCAACGAGATCGTCGACTCACGAGAGGCGCCCTTCGGCGGCTTCAAGCAGTCGGGAATCGGTCGTGAATTCGCGACCTGGGGCATGAGCGCCTTCTTGGAGGAGCAGGCCGTCTTCACGCCGTGACGCATCGTCGTTTCGGGAAGCCCACTGCTGCCGGCAGACGCTACGACGGGTAGTCCGAGCGTCTCATAGGCGAGACCACAGGTCACTGGCTCCTGTCCCTCCCGCAGTATTGTTCGCCGCCGGCCGTGTCGGCGGGCCGTGACGCCCGCGCTGACGGCCGCCGCCATCGTGTGGCTTCAGGCACGTGCTGCGAGGAGGGACAGGACAGTGCGCATGGTCACCCGATTGACGGACCCGTTCACCGAAACGTGAACCCGACGAGCACCCCGCTAGCATCGAGGTCATGCAGATGCGCGACAACGAACTCGGCGCCTTTCTCCGCGCGAGTCGCGCACGAGTGGGGCCGGCGGATGCCGGACTGGTCGGCGGCGTGTCGGGGCGACGCGTCCGCGGCCTTCGACGTGAAGAGGTCGCCGTACTCGCGGGCGTCAGCGCGGACTACTACGCACGCCTGGAGCAGGGGCGTGAGCGCAATCCGTCCGCGCAGGTGATCGCTGCCATCGGGCGTGCGCTTCGTCTCGCGCCCGATGCACGCGAGCATCTGCACCGGCTGGCGGGACTGAATCCCCGGCTCGCGCCGGACAGCCCACGCGATCTTGTCCACCCGTCCCTCCTGCGGCTGCTGGAAGCGTTCCCGCAAGCGGCCGCCTACGTGCTCGGTCCCGCCTTCGACGTGCTGGCCACCAACCTCGTCGCCGATGCGCTGCTGTCGCCCTTCGGGGTGGAGCGGAACATGCCGCGTGTCCTGTTCACCCACCCCCAGGCCAAGACGGTGTTCACCGACTGGCAACTGCTGCAGCGCAGCACCGTTCACGCGCTGCGCCTGAACGCCGGACGGTTCCCCGGCGACGCGGGCATCAGCGACCTTGTCGACGAGCTTGCGAAGACCTCGCCGGAGTTCCGCACGCTGTGGGAGGAGCACAGCGTGGGAAGCCTGCCCCGGGCCTTCAAGGTGTTCGTTCACCCCGAGGTGGGGCGCATCGAGCTGACCTACCAGACCTTCGACGTGGTCGACGCCCCGGGGCAACTGCTGCTCGTCGGCACGCCCGAGCCCGGGAGCCGAAGCGAGGAGGCTGTGGTGTACCTGGCCTGCGGGGCCGGCCCGGCCTGATCCTCAGTGGCCTTGCCGGATCCTCGGCCGCTTCCTAGGTGCCCCACACCCAGAAAGACGCTGCCTTCCTGCCCGGCGATCCGTCCTTCACGCTGATGGGGACGCCGGCGGGGGATACCCGGCCGGCCATGATCAGCCACCATCGGAGAAGGGCGATCCCCATCATGACCGAGATCCTGGAAGTGACCGCGCTCAGGCCCGCGCCCGGCCTCACGCCGGAGGACTTCGTCGCGGCCAACGCGGACATCAACGAGTACCTGAAGCGCCAGCCGGGGTTCCGGTGGCGCCGCATTGTCCTGCGCGGCGACGGCACGATCTTGGACATCGTCTCCTATGACAGCATCAAGCACGCCCGCTCAGGAGCTGCGGGAATCACCGGAGAGATGGGCGGCTCGCCGGTTCACGAAGCGATCGACCACAGCAGTGTCGACTGGCAGTTCACCACCGTGCTGCAGCACGTCGAGTGACCTGCCCTGCCGACACGCTGGAGGAGACGACCATGCCCTTCGCCGACGAACTCATCAACGGCTACACCGCACAGTCCCTGACCCGTGCCATCCACGCCGTGCTCCCGGGCGCGGAACTCGCCTCGCTGCGGGCGGCCGCTCAGCAGCTCGGGCCCCTCAGGCTGCGCGAACGGGCCGATCTGCTCACAAACGCCCTGCTCGCGGATGTGCCTGGGGGCTATGCCGAGCTGGCGCGAGTCGTGCGCGCCGCACAGGACGGCGCCCCCGTGTTCAGGGGGTGGCTGATCTGGCCGGTCACCAGCGCCATCGCCACCAAGGCCGTCGCCGAACACGGCGACGATGCCTTCGATGACGCGATGGAGCTCCTGACCGACCTCACCGGGCGGCTGACTTCTGAATTCGCCCTGCGTACCCTGCTGCGACACGACCTCGACCGCGCCCTTGGGATCATCGCCCAGTGGACGAGATCGCCGGACCCCGATGTGCGCCGCCTCGCCTCGGAGGGCACCCGGCCCTACCTTCCCTGGTCAATCCGGGTTCCGGAGCTCATCACCCGCCCCGGCGCGACCGTGGCTGTCCTCGACGCCCTCTATGGTGACGAGAGCGAGTACGTCCGCAGGTCAGTCGCCAACCACCTCAACGACGTCAGCCGTGACCACGCCGACCTTGCCGTCACGACCGCTCGACGCTGGCTCACCGCCCCGGCCCCCGCCACTGGACGGCTCGTGCGCCACGGAATGCGTACCCTCGTCAAACGCGGTCACCCCGGCGCCCTGGACCTGCTCGGCTTCGCTCCGGCGACACTGGAGATCGACGGCCCCGTACTCGACCGCACCACGGTGCCGTTCGACGGAAACGTCCGCTTCACCGCCACCATCCGCAACGTCGGCGCCGCCAAGGCCCGGCTGGCGATCGACTACGTGGTCCACCACCACAGGGCCAACGGCTCGCAGACCGCAAAGACGTTCAAGCTCACCACCCGCACCCTTGCCCCCGGCGAGACGATGGGGGTCAGTCGCGAACACTCCTTCCGGCCGATCACCACCCGCCGCTACCATCCAGGCCCGCACGCCGTCGCGCTGCAGGTCAACGGCGTGGCGTCGGCGCCTGCCGTCTTCGAGCTCGAATCCCCGGCCCCTCAGTGATGTGCCGCTGGTGAGGGACCGCTGCGCCCCGTCCCCGGCCGGGGGTCGCCGTCAGACGGGTCGCCCGTCACGGGTGCGTGATGCGAGGGCCCCCTCAGCCCGGTCGATGGCGCGCAGTTCGTCGAGGCTGTCGGCCAGGGTACGGCCTGCCAGCGCGCCCAGGACGGCCGCCTCGGTCTCGTCGGTGAGCCTGACGAAGTACTCGGCGGAGTGGTTGGTGACCAGGCACTCCCGCGGCCCCTCCGGCCGGGGGGCCCACAGCGGCTTGTCACCCATGGACGAGCGGTAGATCTCTTCCAGCGTGATCCGGTCCGCGGGCCGGCCGAGGCGAACACCCCCGCTGCGTCCCTTGATGGACGCGACGAGACCGTCCCGGACCAGCGGGACCATCAGCTTGCGCACCAGGCTCGGGTTGGTGTCCAGGCTCCTGGCGAGCTGGGTCGAGCTGAGGACGGGACTGCCCTCCTCCTCGGCATGACCCAGTAGGAGCATGGCCTTCAGCGCACTGGAGAACCTCACGTCCAGCATGGCCACCTTCCTTCCACCGCTTGGGCCGGGCGGTTCCCGGCCCACCCATATTAGCAACTGTCAAAGTTGCACTTCCGCCTGAGAATATGTACTTTTCATGCATGCATATTGCGTTGCCCTGGCAGCCACCTGCGTCAGGGCCCGGCACGCGAGCAGCCCGGCGGCCATCCGCCGCGGAAACCCCAGACCCCCCACACGCAGGGAACCGGAGAACACCATGAACACCGAGAGCGAGCTCAGGGAGATCGTTTCCCGCTACACCCGGGCCGCGGACTCGCGCGATGGCGAGGCGCTGGCAAAGCTCTACGAGGCCGAAGCAGTCGTCGAGATCCACTACCGCGGCCCCGACGGGATGGAACTGCTGGGAACCCTCTCCGGAGGAGCGCAGATCGCCGAGGCCATGTCCACGGCCATGGCGCCGCACCCGCCCCTGGGCTGGAGCCACCACACCACCTACGACCACCTGGTCTCCATCGACGGCGACGACGCCGGCATCGAAACCCAGTTCATCACCTTCGACGTGGTCGGAACCAAGAAGCCCGAGGGCGGGTGGCCCGCCGGCACCTTCGGCGCCCAGGGCACCATCAAGCCGATCGAGTCCGGGTACTACCGCTTCACCTTCCGCCGGACCGACGGGGCGTGGCGCATCCGCCACCAGGACGTCATCCACGACATCCCCTACGTCTTCTGATCACCCCCCGGCCCGCCCCCGGTACCCGCACAGCGGCCGCGAAGGGGCAGCGCCGAACCAGGGCCCGAGCCGGTCCGCTGCCGGTTCGCCATTCACCAGCCGGCCACGGGTCCACCCGCGCCCTGCGATGGGGACACCACCGCCACCTGCCCGCTCGTCGACCCACGGCGGGACCGGACGGACACCGCTCACCGACCGAAGGAGAACTGTGACCAATCAGCACGACCGCGCTGACATCCGCGACATGCTCGTCGTCCATGAGGCGTTCCGCAGGGCCTACGGCAGGATGCCCGGCCTCGTCCTCACCGTCACGCCCGGCGACACAGCCCGCGCCGCCGTTGTGGCGGACCACATCCAGATGATCGAGGAGTTCCTGCACCTGCACCACAAGGGCGAGGACGTCCTGCTGTGGCCGAAGCTCGCAGCACGGGCTCCGCATGATCTGTTCCCTGCCCTGGAGCTCATGGACAAGCACCACGAGCAGATCGACGGCTTGCTCGCCGAGTGCTCATCCTCGCTGGCGCGGTGGCGGAGGAACGCCGGCGCATCCGACCGTGACGAACTCGCCAGGGCCCTTCGGGCGCTCGCCGAGGCGCTGACGGAGCACCTGGCCGTGGAAGAGGCAGAGGTGCTGCCCATCGTCGACCAGTACGTGACCGCGGCCGAGTGGCACGAACTGGGCGATCACGCGATCAACGGACTTCCCAAGAAGAAGCTGCCCATCATTTTCGGCATGCTGGCCTCCCTCGCAGAGCCTGCCGTCGTCACCTTGATGCTGTCCACCGCCCCTCTGGTGCCACGCATCATCATGCCCGTGCTGGGACCGCGCGCCTTCGCCTCGCACGCACGGAAGGTCTACGGGCCGGACGGCTTCTGAAGCCATCGGCACGGGACCGGACAAGTGGCCGGCGGCCAAGCAGGGTTCGCCCCCATGTCACGCAGAACTTGGCGCCCCGGTGAGGCCGTTGCTGCAACGGAAGCGTGAGCGCCTTGTTCGGTGAGGTCTTCGACTCGTTTCACGGTCTTCCTGGGCTCGTCGCGTGGGGCTGGCCTGCGGTTTTGTGATCCTGGTGGACAGGAAAGCGGGACAATGCGCTCAGCGCGGCGTCTACGAGAGCTGCAGGAGCGAGACTCTTCACCAGCGGCCGTGCCTGCACGCGACCTTGCCCGACACTTCGAAGCGTGAAGAACGGCCGTCCTGCCGTCTCAGGAAGGAACCAAGATCAGCAGGTCGGGTGACCCAGCGAGGTTGAACAACAAGCTGAGGAACTTGGTCAAGGCCCTGGATCAGCTGGCCTGTGAGGTGCGCAGAGTCTCCCGATCCGCGCGGGCCGCGTCCATCAACGCATCGAGTGCGTCCCGGGTTTGTATGAGGTCGGCGATGTGGTCGGAGAGCCGTTCGCGCTCGTGCGCCATCCGATGCATCGCGGCTTCGGAGTGCTCCTCACTGGGGGAATCGACGCAGGGCAGCAGTTCCGTAATGGTGCGACTGGACAGCCCTGCCGCGTACAACCGCTGGATGAACGCGACCCGCTCGACCTCCCCGTCCGTGTAATGCCGCTGCCCGCCCGCGCTGCGGGTGCTGGTGATCAGCCCCTGCTCCTCGTAGTAGCGCAGGGACCGGACGCTGACTCCGGTCCGTGACGCGAGGTCTCCGATACGCACGTTTCCTCCTAGCTGTGACCTGTGGCACAGGGCTTGCATCTGACATCCATGTGAGGTTTTAGCGTAGCTGCCGTGCCCGAGAACCGGGCAGTGTACGGATCGCGTTGGAGTCCTGACATGACGATGCTTTTCAGCAATCACCGCCTCGGTGAACTGACCCTGCCCAACAGGGTGGTGATGGCCCCGATGACACGGGTCCGGGCCGCCGCCGGCGGTCTGGCCACGCCGTCGATGGCGACTTACTACGCGCAGCGGGCAACGGCAGGGTTGATCGTGACCGAGGGAGTGCAGCCGAGCCTGATCGGGCAGTCCAACCCGGGCACACCGGGGCTGCACACCGATGAGCAGGTCGCTGCTTGGCGTTTGGTGACTGACGCCGTGCACACCAATGGCGGCCGGATCTTTGCCCAGCTCATGCACGGCGGACGGGTCTCGCATCCCGACACCACCGGTACGCAGCCCATCGGGCCCTCGGCTGTTCCTGCCGTCGGCGAGGTGTTCACCCCGACCGGCCCGCAGCCCGCGCCGACACCGCGCGCCCTTGACACCACCGAAGTGCCCGACCACGCCCATGCGTACGCCCAGGCTGCCCGCCGGGCCATCGACGCCGGCTTCGACGGGGTCGAGTTGCACGGCGCCAATGGCTACCTGATCTCGCAATTCCTCTCGTCGAACGCCAATCTGCGCACGGACCGCTACGGAGGTTCGATCGCCAACCGGATCCGGTTCGCCGTCGAGGCGGTGTCGGCGACTGTCGAGGCCGTTGGCAAGGCCAGGACCGGCATCCGCCTCTCCCCGGGCGGGACGTTCTGGGGAGTGAAGGAGGCTGATGTTCCCGAGCTCTACACCGCACTGCTGGCCGAGCTGGCCCACCTTGGGGTGGCTTACGTCCATCTCGAGGCCACCACCGAGGAAGAAGTGCTGGTCGGTCTGCGCCGAGCGTGGCCGGGCACCCTCATCATGAACCCGGTGCTTCCGATGGGCCCCAAGCAGACTGGTCGCGCCGAGGCTGACCACTGGCTCGGGCTGGGAGCCGACCTCGTCAGCTTCGGCCGCGCGTTCATTGCCAACCCCGACCTGGTCGAGCGACTGCGCACCGGGCTTCCGATCGCTCCCGTCGACGAGGCCACCTACTACCAGGGCGGTGACGAGGGTTACCTGACCTACCCGGCTTATCAGCACACTGCTTGACCCGATCCGCTTGCGACGTCCAGGAGCCAGAATCAGCCGTCGGCCGGCGGCCCCCGCTGCCTTCGATGGTGAGATGGCCCCTCGGACGGCGACAAGCCGGGGGACCGGTGCTGAGTCCAGGACCTGTTGGGGCGTCCAACCGTGTCGCCGTTGAGACATGACCCGTGTCAAGGGTTTCGCTGACCTGCTGCGACTCTGGTTTGGGCCCGAGGCCTTGCCGACGCGTGATGGCGTCGGCAAGGCCTTCGCGTCCTCAAAGGGCGGGGTTGGACCGGCTTCGGCGCTCCGTTTCGGCGACGGAGCCAGTGAGGGTCCAGCTCGCAAGGAGGTCCAATGCGCGTTTCGATGGTGATCCCGCCTCGGCGGTATAGACGAACAGAGTCGTGTCGGGGTCGCCAGGCAGAGCCAGCGTTTCGTATTCGACGGTCAGCTCGCCGACCACAGGGTGGCAGAGGCGCTTCGAGCCGTGGGTGCGCTGGTGGACACGGTGCTGTTCCCACCACCGGTCGAAGTCGGGACTGCTTTCACGCAAGTCCGTGACGAGCGCGGCCGTTTCCCGGTCGTCCGGGTCGCGGCCCACATCGAGTCGCAGGCTCTCGACTGCTGCCCGTGCTTGGTCCTCCCAGTCGACGAACAAGGAGCGGGCGTCGGCGTCGAGGAACATCCACCGTGCGTAGTTGCGCTCCCTGGGCGGTAGTTGCTCGAAATCCGCGAACAGTGCCTTGGCCATGCGGTTGGCGGCGAGGATGTCGGTGCGGCGGCCCAGGACGAGAGCCGGTTCGCTGTCGAGGGCATCGATGAGCTGGAACAGGCCGGGGCGGACCCGCTGGACGCCGCGGGCGCGGCGCCGCGTCGGCGCTGCGATCACCCCCGTGAGGTCTCGCAGGTGTGCACGCCCCGCAGCGTCCAGTCCCAGGGCACGGCCGATCGCATCGACGACGGCAGGCGAGGGGGTGATGGGGCGCCCCTGTTCGAGACGGGCGTAGTAGTCGGTCGACACTCCAGCCAAGAGGGCAACTTCCTCCCGGCGCAGGCCCGGCACCCGGCGGACACGACCGTCCGGGGGAAGCCCTGCCCGTGACGGATCACCCTGGCTGCGGGCTCGTCTCAGGAAATCAGCCAGTTCACGGTTCATCTCAGCCACACACATCAGTGTCCCCGATAGCGGGCGTTTCTGGCTGGCCCTGTGAGTCCTAGGTTGCTTTGTCCGTGGCCTCACAGGGCGCGATATGCGCCTCCATGGCGTGGTGCGGTGAACCACGCTGGATGCATGCCGGACCGAGGACCGCTCGGGACGGTCCCCAGCGCCTGATATGAGGTAAGGAACGATCATGGCTTTTCCGACTGGCCGACCCGCGAACTGGTTCGTGACCGGTACTTCTCGTGGCCTCGGGCTGCACCTGGTCCGGCAGTTGCTGGAGCGCGGCGACAGTGTCGCGGCGACGACGCGTTCGTCCGAGCGGCTGCTCGCGGCGCTCGGTCACGGTGTGGACACCTCGCGCCTCCTCCCGCTCACGGTCGATCTGCGTGACGAGGCGCAGGTGAAGCAGGCCGTGGCGAGGACCACTGAGCGCTTCGGTGGTCTGGACGTGGTGGTGAACAACGCGGGCTACGGGTTCCTGGCCGCGGTGGAGGAGACCACCGGCCGCGACGTGCGGGACATGCTCGATGTACAGGTCACCGGCGTGTGGAACGTGCTGCGTGCCACGCTGCCGATCCTGCGTGAGCAGCGCGCGGGCCACGTGGTCAACGTGTCGTCGGTCCTGGGTCTGGTCTCCGTTCCGGGCTGGGCGCTGTACTGCGCGGGCAAGTACGCGCTGGAGGGTCTGAGCGAGGCCCTGGCCGCCGAGGTCGCGGACTTCGGGATCAACGTGACCATCGTCGAGCCCGGCTACTTCCGCACCGACTTCCTCACCCCGGACTCCCTCGCGCTGCCGGCCGCCACCACGGACCACTACCCGGGCATCCGCGAGATGGTGGACAACCACCTCCAGCTCCAGGGCAGCCAGCTCGGCGACCCGGTCAAGGGCGCTGCCGCGATCATCGACCGGGTCGTGGCCGGTGAAGGCCCCCTGCGCCAGATCCTCGGCTCCGACTCCCACGCCTACGCCACCTCCAAGGTCCAGGCCCTGCAGGCGAACCTCGACGCGACCGCGGCCACCGCACCCGCCACCGACTTCCCCGCCACCGCCTAACCCCCCTTCCCAAGGCAGGCACGCGTCATCTCGCTGACGCGTGCCTGCTGCCCCCTCGGCAGGCCGGCTGCCGGTGTCGCTTCCTCCCTCCCTGACAGGCAACAGGAGCGACACCGGCAACAGGTCCTTGCCCGCCTTCCCTGCCATGATCAATCCACAAGGAAGAGTTCCGTGGACACGACCTTGCGCCCCGTACGACATCATCGGCCACGTAGAAGAGGGTGTGCTCATCAACGGCCGGTGGCGGCCGGTGACAGGGGGCGCCACGTTCCACAGACCTCGGTCCGCTGATCGACGCACGCCAGCGCCGCCGCGTCGCCGACCTGGTCGATGAAGCAGCCGCCGTCGGCGCCCGCGTACGGGCCGGGGCCCTGGTACCGGACGGCCCGGGCTACTTCTACCCGCCGACCGTTCTCACCGACATCCCCGCCGGCTCGCGGATCACGCGCGGGGAGATCTTCGGCCCGGTCGCTGCGATCCAGACCTTCACCACCGAGGACGAAGTACTCCGCGACGCCACCACAGCGTCATGCTCCGCACCCATGGCACCAAGCGCTACCACCACCCCGTTGTCGGAGAGCTCCACTTCGGCTACGAATGCCTCCACCTACCCGACGACCACGACCAGGTCCTGTGCGTCTACAACGTCGAACCCGCGTCACCCACCGCCGATGCCCTGCGCCTGCTCGCCATCTGGACCGCCGCCCAGACCCCGACACACACACACCATCCACAGCCCGGACCATTGGTTCAAGCCGTCCGGCCAAGTGACTCATGTCCCTGGGCGCTTTGCGGAAACCCCGTCGCCCCATGTCTACGATGGGGCCCATGACCCGTGCCAGCCGGCTCGCGCAGCCGCATCAGCCCCTGCGGCTGCGCGTGCTGCTCGTTTTCGGGCTGCTGGCCGGACTGATGGGCATGCACGCGCTGGGCCCGTCGCTTGCTTCGGCGAGCACCCACCGGATGCAGGCTGCCGCCCATGGCACCGCCGCCTCCGCGCAGGACAGCGACTGCCCGGACACCCACCACGGCTGCGACGGCCACCCCCAGCACGCCGATCCCACCTGTGCGTCCGCGGCGGTTTCCGGGTCGCCGACGCTGACCGCCCCCGCCGCCGCGCCCGCATGCCTGGCAGCCGAACTCCACCACGCGACCCTGACCGCCCCGAGTACGCCCGCCGGCGGCCGGGCACCGCCCTCCCTCGCCCAACTCCAACTCCTACGGATATAGGCCGCACGCTGCTGCGTCGCCGGAGCCACAGCGCCCCGCGACGTCACCTTCGCGTGCACCTACACACACATCCCGGGAGTCCCAAAAGCATGACCACCAATCGTTCCGCGCTGCGCCGCGCCGCCCTGGTCGCCGCCACCGCCACCGCAGCCGTCGTCCTCGCCGCCTGCGGCAGCGACAGCATGAGCGGCATGGGCCACGGCGCGGGCTCGGACCCGTCGGCCCCCGCGCCAGCGTCCGCCCCCGCATCGGCCGGAGCCCACAATGCGGCGGACGTCGACTTCGCCAAGGAAATGATCACCCACCACCGGCAGGCCATCGAGATGGCCGACCTGGCCGCCACCCGCGCCTCGTCCACCGACGTGAAGACCCTCGCGGAGAAGATCAAGTCCGCCCAGGACCCCGAGATCAACACCATGTCCGGCTGGCTCACCTCGTGGGGCGAGGACGTCCCGGAGGACATGACGGGCATGGGCCACGACATGTCCGCCGGCATGCCCGGCATGATGAGCGCCGACGACATGGCCGAGCTCGACAGGGCCAAGGGCACCGAGTTCGACGCGATGTTCCTGGACATGATGGTCGACCACCACCAGGGTGCGATCGAGATGGCCGGCACCGAGAAGTCCAAGGGCCAGTACGGCCCCGCCACGGAACTGGCCGCGTCCGTCATCACCGCCCAGACCGCCGAGATCAAGCAGATGAACGATCTGCTCGGCAAGAGCTGACCCCGTCAAAAGACAGGGGGCGGGCATCCTGACCGCCCGCCCCCCACCGGGCCCTGCCCGACCAGCACCGGGCGGGCCCGGCACCGGGCCTCACCACCGCACTTGCGGCACATAGCCCAGCAGGGGCGCCATGATCCCCTGCCGTCTCAAGGCACGGCGCCCGCGCAGTCCGGCCCGCCGACGGTCCGGAACCTCATGGCGGGTCGTCCGGCAGCCTGAGCCGGGCTGTGCGGTGGTCGGCGCGTCTCGCCGGCCTGAGAGGGAAGTCCGGACGCGCGGAGGCGATGACGTTGCCGCGGTATCCGCCGGCCCTGGTGCACCGACCTCCGCACGTGATCAGCCGCAGTGCCGGAGCTTTGGTGAGGCCGTAGACCGCCCACGTGAATGACGGTGGGTCCCGCCTGGCCAGGTGCGGCTACCGGCATACCATCCGTAGGTCGCAATCCCGGCCCCACGCTTCTGCGACCTGCTTCCCCGTCCAGTCACCTGCGCGTGGTCGGCTGGTGGGGGGATCGGCTGCCGAACCTCTTGGCGACCTCGCCCTCCTCGCTGCGGGTCGGCCGGACGTACACGTACACCAGGACCGGGAACATGATCAGGTGGGGAACTCATGCCTGTTTCGTGGAGTGCGGGAAGACGCTCAGCGCCGCCAGGCGCCGCCGGTACTCCTCCTCGTCGATCTCGCCGCGGGCGAACCGGTCGGCCAGCACCTGCTCGGGCGAGGAAGCGGGGGGCGTGTGGGTGTGCTCGTAAGGGCGGGAGAGGGCGCGGTAGAGCAACACGCCGACACCGATGATCACCGCCCAGAACACGACCATGCCGACCGACATCGCGAACCAGCCCCAGCCGCCGACACCGTTGCCGTACCAGAACATCATCACCCTCACCTCCGGGGCGGACGGGCAGGGTGCCCGGCTGTGCCGGGCGACCTGTTGCCTCGCTTCCCACCCTCTCTCCGTGCCGTGCGGCGCGCTGGGGCCGGTCGGTCCCCGGTGGCCGGCCGGGCAGCCCCTACCCGGTAGGGGTAGCCGGAGGCAGGCTGGAGGGGAGCAGGAGGGATGCGTGTCATGGGTGCCCTCGATTTCGCCGTCGTGTTGTCCGCGGCCGTGCTCATCGCTGCCCTGGGCTGGTACTTCTTCAGGCCGCGTCGCGCCCACTCCGCGCGGATCGAGGACGGGGTACAGCGGGTGGAGGTGACCGTGCGGGGCGGCTACCGTCCCGACGTCATCCGGGTCCGCCAGGGAACCCCCGTAGAGGTGGTCTTCGATCGCCAGGAGTCGGGCGAATGCACGTCCCGGGTGGTCTTTCCCGAACTGAAGGTGGGAGCCGGGCTGCCCGCCCACACCCGCACCACCGTGCGGCTCAGCCCCGAGCGAGCCGGTTCGTACGACTTCACCTGCGTAATGAACATGATCCACGGCACGCTCCTGGTCGAACCGGGCGACAGCGCCGCACCGGCGCGGACCGGCCCCGACGGCGGGCACGCTGCCGCGGGGCCGCCGGGCACTGTCGTGCCGGGCAGGGCGGCCGAGGCGGAGGCCGCGGACGCCGCCGAGCGGCAGGCGGAGATCACCGACCTGACCCGCCGGGTCGCCGTCGGCGCGGTGCTCACCGTGCCGGTGCTGTTCGCCGTGATGGCGCACGAGGTGTTCGGCGCCGACTGGGTTCCCGGGTGGCTGCTGAACCACTGGCTGCAACTGGCGCTGATCACCCCGGTGATGGTCTACACCGGCCGGCCGATCCACGTGACCGGCTGGCTGACCCTGCGACACCGCAGCGCGGACATGAACAGCCTCATCACCTTGGGCACCACCGCCGCCTACGGCTACAGCCTTCTGGTCACCGTGGCCCCCGGCCTGCTGCCCAGTGAGCTGCGCGAGGTGTACTACGAGGCAGTCGGCGTCATCCTCACCCTGATCATGCTCGGCAGGCTCCTGGAAGCCCGGGCCAAGGCCGGCACCGGCGAGGCCATCCACGCCTTGCTGGGCCTGCGGGCCCGCACCGCGCGGGTGATCCGCGACGGCACCGAGACCGAGATCCCGGTCGATGACGTGGCGGTCGGTGACGAGGTGATCGTCCGGCCCGGGGAGAAGGTGCCCGTCGACTCCGTCGTGCTGTCCGGAGCCTCGGCCGTCGACGAGTCGATGGTCACCGGCGAGCCGATGCCCGTGACCAAGCGGGCCGGGGACACCGTGATCGGCGCGACCGTCAACGGCACCGGCTCCCTGCGTGTGCGGGCGGACAAGGTGGGGGCCGACACGATGCTGGCCCAGATCATCCGGCTCGTCCAGCAAGCACAGGCGTCCAAGGCACCCATCCAGCGCCTCGCCGACGCGGTGTCCGCGTACTTCGTGCCCGTCGTCATCGCCATCGCCATCGCCACCTTCGCGGTGTGGTTCACCCTCGGCCCCGCACCGGCATTGACCCTGGCCCTCGTCTCGGCGGTCGCGGTGCTGATCATCGCCTGCCCCTGTGCCCTCGGCCTGGCCACCCCCCTGTCGATCATGGTCGGCACCGGCAAGGGCGCCCAGGCAGGCATCCTCATCCGCTCCGCCGAAGCCCTGGAGACCGCTCACAAGCTGGACACCATCGTGCTGGACAAGACCGGCACCATCACCGCCGGCACCCCGGTACTGACCGACATCCGTCCGATGGACGGCTTCGACGAGCACTCGCTGCTGGAACTGGTGGCCGCCGCCGAGGCCGACAGCGAGCACCCGCTCGCAGGCGCGATCGTCACCAGGGCCCGCGAACACGGCCTCACCCCGCCCGCCGCAGCCGGGTTCGACTCGGTCACCGGCAAGGGCGTGCAGGCCACCGTGAACGGCCGCGCCGTGCTGGTCGGCACCGCCCGACTGCTCGGCGACGTCGGTATCGACACCGGCGATCTGTCCGCCGTTGCGGCCGGCTTCTCGGCAGAGGGCAAGACCCCGGTGCTGGCCGCTGTCGACGGCCGTCCCGCGGGCGTGCTGGCGGTCGCCGACACCGTCAAGGACGACTCCGCCGCCGCGATCGCCGCGCTCCGCCGCCTCGGCATCGAGGTGGTCGTGATCACCGGCGACAACGCCCGGACCGCCGCCGCGATCGCCGGCCAGGTCGGCGTGGCCCGGGTGCTGGCCGAGGTCCTGCCCGAGCACAAGGCCGACGAGATCCGCCGTCTGCAGGGCGAAGGCCGCACCGTGGGCATGGTCGGCGACGGCATCAACGACGCCCCGGCACTGGCCGCCGCCGACGTCGGCCTGGCCATCGGCACCGGCACCGACGTCGCCATCGAAGCCGCCGACATCACCCTCATCTCCGGCTCCCTGACCGGCGTCGTCACCGCGATCCGGCTCTCGCGCGCCACCATGCGCAACATCCGGCAGAACCTCTTCTTCGCCCTGATCTACAACGCCTTCGGCATCCCCGTCGCCGCGGGCGCGCTCTACCCGCTGTGGGGTATCCGCCTCAACCCGATCATCGCCGCCGCCGCCATGGCCCTCAGCTCGCTGTCGGTCGTCACCAACTCCTCCCGCCTGCGCCGCTGGCACACCACCCCACTGCCAGCCGCGCCCACAGTGGCCGTGCAGCCCCGGATCGAAGCCGCAGCGGACCCGGCTGACAAGGTCGAAGGGTAAGTCCGCGGTATCACCCGCATGGTTGGGGACGACCGCTACGCATCGATGTCCTCACCCAGAGCAGCGCCGCCACCCACCCTGCAGGAGGTCGCCCTCGCTCTCCTCGATGACCACATGAGGAACTGCGTCACCAACGCCGCCCGGTCCGACACTGCTTCCCAGGCGGCCACGTCGGCTGCTTGGCCGGGGGTCCTCACGGATGGGGGCCGGGCCGTCGGCCCGCCGGATCCTTCGATGAGCCCTACGCACGCGCGGAGATCGACGAGCAGGCTCACCGGCAGCGCAGGAGTATGTTGCCGTGAGCGGAGAGCCGATCAGCCGCCGCCGGGCGCTGGGTCTGCTCGGGTCGGGCGCAGCCGGTGCGGCAGGCTGGGCCATTGGCCTGGGGGCCCCGTCCAGCGACCGACTCAAGCCGGCCGCCCGCGGCCAGGGGCTGGCCGAGCCGCAGGTGCTGGCCAGCCGCGCCGGGCTGCTGGACGTGCGGCTCGTCGCCGCCCCAGGGGTACGGCTGGCAGGGCGGGACACCACGGGGTGGGGGTTCAATGGCACCTCACCGGGGCCGACCTTGCGGGTGCGGCCCGGGGACATGCTCCGCGTGCGGCTGGTCAACCACATCGACCAGCCCACCAACCTGCACACCCACGGCCTGCACGTATCCCCGTCGGGCAACAGCGACAACCCGTTCATCACCATCGAGCCCGGTGGCAGTCACGACTACACCATCAGGGTTCCGGTCGGGCATCCGGCGGGCACGTTCTGGTACCACCCGCACCACCACGGCACCGTCGCCGATCAGATCTTCGCCGGCCTGGTCGGGGCGCTGTTCGTCGACGGTGCCGAGGGCGAGGCGGACCTGCCGGTCAACGGTGACCGGCTGCTCATGGTTACCGACACCACCTTGGATGGGGCCGGCCGGGTCGCCTCGCCGACCATGATGGCCAGGATGACGGGCCGCGAGGGCAACCTGGTGCTGGTCAACGGCCAGCAGCAGCCCGTCATCACCGCCGCACCCGGGTCGCTGCAGCGGTGGCGGGTCATCAACGGCTGCGTTTCCCGGGTGCTGGCGCTACGGCTGGACGGCCACCGGCTCACCCAGGTCGCCCTGGACGGCGTGTTCCTGCCCTCACCGGTCGACCGGGACTGCGTGGTTCTGGCCCCCGGCAACCGCACCGACCTGCTCGTGCGCCCTACCGGCAGCGGCCGGCATGCGTTGGTCAGCGACCCCTACGACCGCGGCAGTCTCGGCATGATGGGCAGTCAACCGTCCACCAGCGGTCCCGTCATCCTGGCCACTCTCGCCACCGCCGGCCCGGCCACAACGACGCCCCCGGTGCCCGCGACCCTGCCGGCACCGTCCGTCCCGCGAGGCCCGGTGACCGGGAAACGCCGACTCACCTTCGCCATGGGCACGGGTCGGACAGGTATGGGTGGCATGCGTTTCACCATCGACGGACGTACTTACGACCCGGACCGAAACGACCAGAGCGTTGCCCTCGGCGCCGCCGAGGAGTGGACCGTTGTCAACACCAGCCCCATGGCTCACCCGTTCCACCTGCACGTTTGGCCCTTCCACGTACTTGCCGGCAGCGCCGGGATACCGCCGGCCGGCGTGCTACAGGACGTCGTCCTCGTCCCCGCACGGGGGTGGGTGCGCCTGCGGATCCCGTTCAACGACTTCGCCGGGCGCAGCGTATTTCACTGCCACATCCTCGACCATGAGGATCTGGGCATGATGGCCACCGTGAACGTGCGCGGCCGGTAGACCCCATGCACCCCCCGCTGACTTCGAATTGTGTTGTCTGTAGCGTGCGCCCCAGGAGGCGCGTGGGTCAGCCGGCTGCCCCGTATACCTCGGCGGTCGGGCGCCACCGTGGTGATCACCCTTCGGCCGCGGACGGTGGAGACTCATGGGCAGCGGCCGTTCTCTCGTGCTTCGTGACTCGACCTCTCGAAGGGTGGAGAACGGCCGCCCTCACTGCCCCGGGAAAAACCGCAGATCAGCAGGTCGAGTGACCTGTGAGGTTGACGTCGGGCTGAGAATCTGTGCCGGAAGTCGTGATCTGCTACGTTCTCACGGCGACCGGGTCGGTAGAGGTAGTTCAGCTCCCGCGGCTCACCTGAAACTCATCAGCTTCTCGCCGCAACCCACTTCGATTACCCCGACGTCCAACTCCATAACTGAAGGCTGCCGATCACCTGGAGAGCACGTGGCGACGAGGAACCAGACGACGGACGCGGCCAGGGAGAAGGACCGCGAAAAGTGGATGGCGCGTTTCCAGGTACGACTGGCGATGCAGCCGGGCGTGGACCGGGCAGTCGTAATCCAGGCGGTCGAGGATGTCACGGTGCACTGCGTGGACGCTGGAGAGCATCCGCGGACTGCCTTCGGAGACCCGGACGCCTACGCCGTGCAGGTCGCTGCGCGGCTGGTGCCGACGGATCGGGCGGCGCGCGCGAGGCGGCACAACGCCGTGATGGACGCGCTCGACTCCACACTTAAGCGTGTCGGGGAAATCGCCGATCTGTGACCGGTTTAAGATCCCGTTATCTATTGCACGCTTGGTCTGGTGATGTCGGGTCGCGCCAGGAGAAGGTGTTCTCGCCGGTGAGCCGCCGGCCATCACGACGAGGTCGATCATGTCCTTCGGACCTACCGGGGGAGTCTCCTCGTCGCGGGCCAGGCGACGGTCGAGCATCAGTCAGCCGGACGTCCGCTTGACCGTCCAGCGCTTCGACATGGGGGTGAATCCCTTGGCGCCGGGCGGGTTGGGCCATTTCGAGTTGCTGCCGAGGGGAGCGGTGCGCTCCACGAAGTGCTGGCGGTAGTCGTAGAAATAGCCGAGCATGTTGGTGCCGAGGGTGGAGTTCGAAGCCATCAGCCGTGGTCTGTGGTGGTCCGAGCCGTACCACGCCGGCGTTATCGATCAACAGGTCGATCACGGGGAATCGATCGGTCAGGGTCTTGGCACATGCGCCGACTGACGGTAGGGACGCCAGGTCCAGCTTGCACACTTCGGCCTTGGCGCCAGGGATCGCGTCACGGATCGTTGCTACGGCGCGTTGGCCGGCGTCAGGTCCGGGCCCATGATGCCGTCGCGGAGGCCGGGGAAGTTCTCGACCTCGGTGGTCTGCATCAGCGCGCCACGGCGGTGACCGAGCCCTCGAAGACCAGCGGCTTCGGCGAGGCGCGGGCGGCGTAGAGAGCGGCGGTGTAGCCGGCGGGGCCGGAGCCGATGGCGATGACCTCGCGGACCTGTCAGCTCATGCCTTCGGCTCCCGCGCGATCTCGGCGATCAGGCCCTCGATCCGGGCCTTGATCTCGTCACGGATCGGGCGGACGGCCTCGACGCCCTGGCCGGCCGGGTCCTCCAGGTCCCAGTCCAGGTAGCGCTTGCCGGGGAAGACCGGGCAGGTGTCGCCGCAGCCCATGGTGACGCACACGTCCGAGGCCTGGACGGCCTCGACGGTCAGCACCTTCGGGATCTCGGCGGAGATGTCGATGCCGACTTCCTTCATCGCCTCGACGACGGCCGGGTTGACCTGGTCGGCGGGGGCGGAGCCGGCCGAGCGGACCTCCACGCGGTCCCCGGCGAGGTGGGTGAGCCACGCGGCGGCCATCTGGGAGCGGCCGGCGTTGTGGACACAGACGAAGAGCACGGAGGGCTTGTCGGACATGGTGGTCTCTCTTGTCTACGGCGGGATGCCCGGGCTGGCATCAGCCCCGGCTGATGTGACAGTATCAGCCCATGCTGACGTCAGTCGACACTGATCTGATCCGGGTTCTGGCGGACCCGCTCAGGCTCCGGATCGTGAGCCTGCTCGCCCGCGAGACGCTGTGCACCACGCATCTCGTGGAGGAGACGGGCGCCCGTCAGACCAACCTCTCCAACCACCTGAAGGTGCTCAGAGAGGCCGGTGTCGTCGAGACCGAGCCCTGCGGCCGGTTCACCTACTACCGGCTGCGGCCGGAAGTCCTCGAGAGCCTGGCCGGGTCGTTCACCGATCTGGCCGCCACCGCCCGGGCCACCGCCGAGAACAACACCAAACGCGCCTGCCCCTGATCCCCGCCCCTCGCGCTTCGCCGACAGGAGTCCCGTTGAGCGCCACCGAGACCGCCCCCGAGATCACGGCGGAATCCGCCCCCGCCGTCGTCCCCGCGCCGCGCGTCCCGCTTACCCGCAAGGCCGCCGCCGAACTGGTCGGCACCGCCGCGCTGGTCGCCGTGGTGATCGGCTCCGGCATCCAGGCCACCGAGCTCAGCAAGGACGTCGGCGTCCAGCTGCTGGCCAACGCCATCGCCACCGTCTTCGGTCTGGGTGTGCTCATCGCCCTGCTGGGCCCGGTCTCCGGCGCGCACTTCAACCCGGTCGTCACCCTCGCCGAGTGGTGGACCTCCCGCCGCGAGGGCGGCGACGGCGTCACCGCCCGCGAAGCCGCCGCCTACATTCCGGCTCAGGTCGCCGGGGCGATCGCCGGCGCGGTCCTGGCCGATGCCATGTTCGCCGAGCCGCTGGTGAAGTGGTCCACGCACGACCGCTCGGCCGGGCACCTGCTGCTCGGCGAGGTCGTCGCCACCGCGGGCCTGGTGCTGCTGATCTTCGGACTGGCCCGCACCCGGCGACTGCACTTCGCGGCGGTCGCGGTCGCCTCCTACATCGGCGCCGCGTACTGGTTCACCTCCTCAACCTCCTTCGCGAACCCCGCGGTCACCATCGGCCGGGCCTTCTCCGACACCTTCGCCGGTATCGCTCCCGGCTCGGTGCCCGGCTTCATCGGCATGCAGATCGTCGGCGGCATCATCGGCCTGGCCCTGGTCGCGCTGATCTTCGCCCGCATAGAGAAGTGAACCGACCGACGCAGGTGGTGGTCATCGGCGCGGGCCAATCGGGCCTCGCCGTCGGCTATCACCTACGCCACATCGGCCTGGACTTCGTCATCCTCGACGCGCAAAACAGCCCCGGAGGGGCCGGGCGGCACGCCTGGGACTCCCTCCACCTGTTCTCTCCCGCCCCGTACTCCTCCCTTCCCGGTCGGCCGATGCCGCACCAGCCCGGCGCCATCCACCCGGACGCCGCCCATGTCGTGGCGTACCTGAGCGAGTACGAGAAGCGCTACGACCTGCCGGTCCAGCGCCCCGTACGAGGACGGGGCGCTGGACCGGCCCCGCCTCCGCCACCCTCATCGGTGTCGGACGTCCCGCCCGTGAGGCGGCACGCGAGATCGCCGCCCTGGTGCGCTCCACAAGCGCCTGAAGACGGCCATGGACGCGCGCAGGTCCCGCATGGAGGCTGCGGCCCTCGCAGACCCGACCCCCAAGGCCGCGTGACGTGTGTCGGCCGGCCCGGGAGGGCTTGGGTCACGCTGTTGCGGCACTGGACAGCAACTTGCCCATCGCGGCCAGCACGGACGGCTCGACGCGGTAGTAGACCCAGGTGCCGCGCCGCTCGGAGGTGAGCAGGCCGGCTTCCTTGAGCTTCTTCAGGTGGTGGGAGACGGTCGGCTGCGTGACGCCGACGTCGGAGATGTCGCAGACACAGGCCTCGCCGCCCTCGTGGGAGGCGACCGCGGAGAACAGGCGGAGCCGGACCGGGTCACCCAGCGCCTTGAACATCCGGGCGGCCACCTCCGCCTCCTCCACGTTCAGCGCGCGCTCGGTCAGCGGCGGGCAGCACGGTGCCACGGACTCGAGGTCTGGTACCGGCAGACCTTTGACTTTCGACATGCGTCTATGTTCACACACGTCGAACCATTCAGGTTCGGATGTCCTTCAGCGGCAGCGATCCGGGCGCCTGGTCAAGGGGCATGCGATGCGGGAGGTGCTGGTGGCGGGAGAGCCGTGCCGTCCCCTGCGTCCCAGATCTTTGCCGGGTTGCTCACGCCGGCGTACGCAACTGGGTGATCGCGCGCAGGGTGAGGACGAGGCGGCAGACGCTGACGGTGGCCGCGAAGTGCAGGAGGCCCTCAACCCTCGGTGCCGACAGCAAAAGGCCGGTGGGAGCGGCGACCGCGTACATCGCGAACCCGGAGAGGGTGAAGGCGGCGGCGAGCAGCAGGAAGGGCCTGCTGCGGGCGACGCCGCTCGAGTCGTGGCCGGTCTTCGAAGCGCCCGGGGGTGGGGCGGGTGGCCAGGGTCCGCGCAGGGCGAGGGCGTGGGCGGGGATGGTGACGGCGGCCAGGACCACGGTGAGGGCGGTGTAGGTGGCGCGCCAGGAAAGGTGTCCGGCCTGGGCCGCGGTGAGGGGTGCGAAGACGGTGGAGGCGAGGCCGCCGGCGAGGGTGACGGTGGTCAGAGCGCGGACGCGGTGCTCGCCCCACCAGCGGGTGAGGGCGGCGAAGCCGGGTTGGTAGAACGTCGCTGCCATGGCGATTCCGGCGAGCAGCCACCCCAGGCCGAACACGGCGAGGGTGGGGGCGGCGGCGATGGGGAGCAGGGCGAGCGTGGCCAGGGCGGAACCGGCGGTCATGACGGTGCGGGGCCGCGGGTGTCGAGGATGCGGCCGATGGGGATCCCGGCCAGGGCGGAGACGAGCAGCGCGGCGGAGAACGCCGCGGTGGTCGCGGCTTGGGACCAGCCGGTGTCTTTGGTGATCGCAGGGTTGAGGACCGGGAAGGCCTAGTAGGCCACGCCCCTGCTGGTGACTTGCGTCAGGCAGAGGGCGGGCAGCGCGGCGCGCGGCCGGGACCGGTCCTTTGCTCCGGTCCCGGCCGCGCGGGAGTTCACTTCCGTCACGGTGGTCAGCAGCACCCGCCGGCCGCCGCCGAGGCGGGTTCGGCCGGTGCGGTGTCGGTGGTGCAACAGGTGCCGGCCGGCTGCTGGGTCAGGTCGCCGGTATCGGCCTTGACGACGTAGACCTCCCAGGGCTCTTTGCCCGGGCCGTGGACCCAGACCTTGTCCTGCAGGGCATAGCAGCAGGTGGTGTCGTTCTCCTCGAAGGTGGCCAGGCCCGCCTGGAACAGGCGGGTGGTGGCGGCGGTGACCTCGTCGGTGGAGGCGACCTCCACGCCGAGGTGGTCCATGCGGGTGTCCTCGCCGGGCTCGCCCTGGAACAGGACGAGCTTGAGCGGGGGCTCGGCGATGGCGAAGTTGGCGTAGCCGTCGCGGAGCTTGGCGGGCTCGGCGGCGAACAGCTTGCTGTAGAAGGCGACGGCCGCGTCGAGGTCGGGGACGCGCAGAGCGAGCTGGAGCCGGGACATCGTCGTTCCTCCAGAGGGTGGGAAAGGGGGCCGGTTCCGGGGCCGGCTCACCGGCCCCGGAACCGGCACAAGGTCAGCAGCAGTTGCCGGAACCCGTGGTGCCGGCGACCGGGAGGGTCAGGGCGCCGGGCGCGATCTGGATCAGCTGCGGAGCAGGGGCCGAGCAGCAGCCGCCTGCGGTGTCCTGCTGCGTGTCGGGGGTGTCGAACAGGCCGGCCCCGCCGCACACGCCGGACTCCGGCAGCACCAGCTCGACCCGGTCGGCGGCCTCCAGGTCACCGGCGATGGCGGCGACCACGGAGCGGGCCTGCTCGTAGCCGGTCATGGCCAGGAACGTGGGGGCTCGGCCGTAGGACTTCATGCCGACCAGGTAGATGCCCTGTTCGGGGTGGGAGAGCTCCTTGCGGCCGTGCGGGTAGACGGTGCCGCAGGAGTGCACGTTGGGGTCGATCAGCGGCGCCAGCTCCACGGGGGCCTGCAAACGCTCGTCCAGGCCGAGACGGATCTCCGACAGGAACGACAGGTCGGGCCGGAACCCGGTCAGCACGATCACCTCGTCGACCGGCTCCAGCCGCCGCCCGTCGTCGGCGACCAGCACCAGGCGCCCGTCGCTGTCGCGTTCGATCGCCTCGGTGCGGAAGCCCGTGACGGCGTCGGCGTGGCCGGCGTCGACGGCGGCCTTGGCGGCCAGGCCGAGCGCGCCGCGGGCGGGCAGCTGGTCGGCGGTGCCCCCGCCGAAGGTGGAGCCGGAGATCCCGCGGCGCAGGATCCACACCGCGTGCGTGCCGCTGCTGTCCTCGGCCTTGGCCAGGTCGGCGAGCAGGGCGAGCGCGGTGAAGGCGGAGGCCCCGGAGCCGATCACAGCGGTGCGCCTGCCCGCGTAACGGGCCCGCACGGCGGGGTCCTTCAGGTCCGGGACGCGGTAGGTGATGCGGTCGGCCGCGGCCTTCTCACCCAGCGCGGGCAGACCGTTGCCGCCGGCCGGGCTGGGCGTGGTCCAGGTGCCGGAGGCGTCGATCACGGCGCGCGCCACCACGCGCTCCTCGCGGCCGTCGGCGTACCTCACGTGCAGCACGAACGGCTGGGTGTCGCGGTCGGCGTCGACGATGCGGTCACGCCCGGCGCGGGAGACACCGGTGACGGTGGCGCCGTAGCGGATCCTCTCGCCGAGGACGCCGGCCAGGGGCTCCAGGTACTGAGCGGCCCAGTCACCGCCGGTGGGGTAGGAGGCGGCGTCGGGCGCGGTCCATCCGGTGGGCGCGAGCAGCTTCTCGGCGGCCTCGTCGGTGAGCTCGGACCAGGTGGAGAACAGCCGCACGTGCGACCACTGGCGCAGCGCGGTGCCCGCCCCCGGTCCGGCCTCCAGGACGAGGGGAAGGAGACCGCGCTCCACCAGGTGGGCGGCGGCGGCCAGACCGATGGGTCCGGCCCCGATGACGGCGATGGGCAGCTCGGCAGTAGCGGGCGGGGTCACGGAGCGCTCCTCGGTTTCGATGTGTGTCTATGCCCCTCAGCATGGACCCTGAATAGATATTCGTCAACATAGAGATACGTCGAATCAGTGAGAAGGGAATCCCTCCTCCCTCGTGGGGTCGGAAAGTGATGAGATGAGGGGAGATGAAGAAGTGCGTCTCATTTGACTCCGGCGTTCTGGACATCACCGCGTCGCTGGAGTGCTGCCAGCCGCTGGGGCGAGAAGAACACTCCGCTCCAGGGTCGCCGCCCAATCCGGCGGGGAGGCCTGCGTCTGCGACATCCAGGACGTCGGCGTCTCGCAGCCCACCGTCAGCCACCCACCTGCGCAAACTGCGCGAGGCCGGATTCCTGGTGTCCGAGCGGCGGGCCGGCTGGGGTGTACTACCGGGTGGCGCCCGGCGTTCTCCCCAGACTCGCGGGCCTGCTGTCACCGGCAGCCTGAACCCTTAACAGGAGCACGCGGCGCACACAACACGGCCAGAAGCCAGCGGGAGCGGCCTGGAAGCACTCCTCGGTGCTCCAGCGGATACCGGCAACACGGACCAGCTCGGAGTGTCTGTGCGATGTAGGCTCCCGCATCAGGCGGTGAATCCTCCATCGACGTTGATCGTTGCTCCGGTTATGTACTGACCGTCGGAACTTGCCAGATGGGCGACGGTGGCGGCGATCTCGGCCGCTTCCGCATAACGGCCCAGGGCCGTGAAGCCGGCGATGGTGCCGGCGTTGGGACCGTGAGCTGGGTTGGCGTCGGTGTCGGTGGGACCCGGGTGCACCAGATTGACGGTGATCCCACGGGGGCCGAGTTCCCGGGCCAGGCCCTTGGTCATGCCGACGAGGGCGGTCTTGCTCATCGAGTACAGCGCCATCCCGGGGAAGACCGCGCGTTCGGCCATATTGCTGCCGATGCTGATGATGCGGCCCCCTTCGCCCATGTGACGTACCGCCGCCTGGGATGTCACGAACGGCGCCCGGACGTTCACCGTCAGGGTGCGGTCGATCTCTGCTGGCCCTACGTCCTCAAGTGGGCCGACGAGGAAGACTCCGGCGTTGTTGACCAGGATGTCCAGCGCGCCAAATGTCGCGACGGTTTCGTTGACTGCAGCGGTCAGGGCCTCAGGGGCCGCGCTGTCGGCCTGGACGGCCAGCGCCCGGCGGCCGATGGCCTTGATCTGCTCCACGACGTCGGTGGCGCACGTCGCGTTGCTTTCGTAGGTCAGGGCGACGTCGGCACCTTCTTCAGCCAGACGGAGTGCCACAGCAGCGCCGATGCCCCGGCTTCCGCCGGTCACCAAGGTCACGTTTCCTTCGAGTCGGTTCATGACGTTGAGCATCGCGGGATCCGGCCTTGCACGCTGGCGGGAATCCGACCTCGCTTTTCAGGACCGGGGGAGCTACCTCGTCCTCATCACGAAGTCGCACTGGAGTACCAAGGCCAGAACCAGGACGGGCACGAGTATGTGCATGCCAGATCCTTCGGGGTTGGCAATTTGGTGGTACCCGGGCCTGACGGTACGGGCGTTGGCCGAGCTGTTCCTCCTTACGGGGTGTAGGTGGGCCAGACGTGGCCGAACGCGTCCAGGTGGGCGTAGTGCTCCTTGCCCTCCTGGGTGGTGTGCATGGCGCCGTCGGCGAAGTGGAGCTTCTCGGCGGCAAGGCCGGGCAGGACCGCGCCGAGACAGACGCGGACCGGGTCGGCGGACGGGTTGTGCGGGTACAGCACCGCGCGGGACCGGTCGCGTCAAGGACACGGGCCATGGCGGCGTCGGTGGGCTCGCGCGCCTTCACGGTGGCCGCGTGGTCGCCGACGTGACCGACGACGCCGATGGTGGCGAGGTTGGCGAACACCAGATCGGCATCGGTGCGGGCCAGGGCCTTCGGCACCGCTTCGGTGACCCGGCTGAAGTTTCATCTGCGCTCTGCTCAGGTAGGCGGGCGCCTGATCCCCGGTGACCCGCACGTGCTCCTCGGCATTCCGGACGGTGCTGTCCCTCCCGTTGACGTAATAGGTGACGTGCTCGAACTTCTCCGCCTCGGCGATGCGGACACTGCGCAGCCAGCCCGCCGTGGCCAGTTCGTCCCCCAGCCCGCTGGAGGCATCCGCACGCCTGCCCGGAGCTGGACGAACAGGTCGGCTCCGCCCCACATGCCGGTGGCGGGGAGGGGGGCTCGGCGTGTGCGGCGGCCCCGATGTCGCCGGACAAGGCAGCGGCGATGGAGGGGGTCTGTTCATAGCGGTCACGGCGAGGGCGGTCGGGGCCCGCCACCGCTCGTCCGGGCCGAGCCGGATCTCCGACAGGTACGACAGGTCGGGACGGAACCCGGTCGGCGCGATGACCTCGCCCGCGGGTTCCCGGCGGCGTCCGTTCTTGGTGACCAGGGCGTGACCAGGGCCAAGTTGACCTGTTCGACGTGCGCAGGGCTCCGCCGACTCAACCGTGGGGGAGCGGAGTCATCGGTGGAGGGCGGCGAGGGTGTTGTCGAGATCGGCTGCGGCGGTGCGTGGGCGGTTGTAGGGGAGCCTGCCGAGCAGGTTGCCCATGGCGCAGGTGTTGGTGGCGGCGGAGAAGACCAGCCCGGCGCCGACGGCGGCGGAGAACCAGCGGGCGCCGGGCAGGGCGAGGTCGGCGAGCAGGCCGATGAGGACGAGGGAGCCGGCGGCCATGCGGACCTGGCGGTCCATGGCCCAGGTGGCGCGGCCGCCGGCGGGTCGTTCGAGGGGATTGCCGTCCTGGGCCCAGGCGGTGGTGCCGCCGATGAGGGTGGCGGCGGGGATGCCGGCGGTGGCGAGCTGGTCGCAGGCGGTGGCCGAGCGGGCGCCGGAGGCGCACACCAGGGCGAGTTCGCCGCGGTCGGCGGCGGCGCGCAGTGCGGGCAGGGCGCGCTGGAGCTGGTCGAGGGGGATGTTGTGGGCGCCGGGGATGTGACCGGAGGCGTACTCGCCGGGGGAGCGGACGTCGATGACGGTGAGCTGGCCGAGGCGGGGCTGGAGCTGTGCGGTGGTCAGGGGGGTGGGGGTCATGGGAGGGGTTCCTTTCGCGTGGTGCTGTTCGGTGTGGGGGTTCAGGTGAGGGCGTCGAGGAGCATCAGGGCAGCCACCGCGAGCAGGGCGATGGCGAAGATCTTCCGGAGGGTGGCGCCGGAGAGTTTGTCGGCGAGGCGTTTGCCGTCCCATGCGCCCAGGATCGCGGCGGCCGTGAACGGGCCGACGACGGCCCAGTCCAGGCTTCCGGTGCTGCCCAGGCGGGGGGCGAGGGCGGCGGCGCCGTTGGCGGAGATGACCAACAGGCTGGTGCCGACGGCCTCGGCCATCGGCAGCGCGAGCACGGAGACCAGGGCGGGGACGGCGAGGAATCCGCCGCCGACGCCCAGTAGCCCGGTCACGGCGCCGAGGCCGGCACCGGTGGCCGCCGACCGGCCGGGACCTGCTGGCCGCACGGGGCCGCTGCTGCGCCGTGGGGTGAGCATGCGCCAGGCGGCGACGGCGGCCAGCAGGGCGAACGCGGCGGTGAGCACGGCGCCGGGAATGGCCGAGGACAGGGCGCCGGTGGCTGCGGCGGCGGGCAGTCCGGCCGCCGCGAACAGGGCTCCGGTGCGCCAGCGGACCCGTCCGGCCCGGGCGTGGGCGATCAGTCCGGTGAGTGAGGTGACGGTGACGATGACCAGGCTTGCGGTGGTGGCCTGCGCGGGGGTGAAGCCGAGCAGGTAGATCAGGGCCGGGACGGCGAGCATGCTGCCGCCGCCACCGAGCCCGCCCAGTGCCAGGCCGACCACGGCTCCGGCGACCAGGGCGAGGACGAGCAGGGTCATATGACCTGCCCGTCGTGACCAGTGCCGGTGCGGACCGGCAGGCCGGCGGCGGACCAGGCCCGCATGCCGCCGGTGACGTCGAGGGCGTGGACGCCCCGGGCTGCCAGCAGTTCGGCGGCCTTGCGTGACCGGTTCCCGGAGCGGCACACGGCCAGCACGGGAAGGTCCCCGACGCTGTCGGGGAGGGGGGCTCCGGCGGCGACGGCGGCCAGGGTCTGCCACACGGCGCCGGGAGCGTGTCCGGCGGCGTATTCGTCGGCCTCGCGGACGTCGAGCAGCACCGCCTGTCCGGTGCGCACGCGCTGGTGCGCTTCGGTGACGGTGAGTTCCGCGGGAGCGGGGTTGCGGGAGAAGAGCGGCATGGTCGTCCTGCGTTCGGTGTTGATGGGAGCGGCCGGGACCCGGCGGTCAGCCGGTGGCCAGGCCGATCTCGCGGGCGGTGTCGAAGGAGTCGTCGACGGCCACGACGTCGCGGCCGGCCGCGTCGAGCAGGGAGGCGGCGATCGCGGCGCGCATGCCGCCCGCGCAGTGCACCCACACCGTGCCGGCCGGAACCCCGTGCAGGCGCTGGTGCAGTTCGTGGAGGGGGATGTGCACCGAGCCGTCGATGCGGGCGCCGGCCCGCTCGGAGTCGCGGCGGACATCCAGGACCACGACCCGCTCGGTCTCGTCCCCGGTCTCGGCCGCCTCGCGTGCCTTGGCCAGGGCGGGGAAGTCGGCGCGGCGGAAGGAACGCAGGTCGGTGGAGTCCGCCACCCACTGGCCGGGGTTACCGGTGGCCGCCGCAGCGGGGCGGTCGATGCCGACCTGGACCAGCTCACGCTGGGCCGCGGCGATCTGCTCGGGGCTCTCGGCGAGCAGGGTGACCGGCTTGCCCCACGGGATCAGCCAGGCCAGGTAGGTGGCCAGCTGCCCCTGGAGCTCGAAGTTCAGGGAACCGGCGACGTGCCCTTCGGCGAAGGCCACACGGTTGCGCAGGTCCACCACCCACTCGCCGGCGGCCAGCCGCGCGGCGATCTCCGACGCGTCCGCCCGCTTCGGCGCGGTCAGGTCGACCGGGGCGGGACCGGCGGCATTGGTCGGACCCATATGGGTGTAGTAGGCGGGGATCGCGTCCAGCCCGGCCAGCAGATCAGCGACGAAGGAGTCCACATCCTTGACCAGGGCGTCGTTACGGACCCTCTCGGCGCCGATGGTGCTGGCCTCGCCCTCGGCCTGGGCGGACGAACAGAAGGAACCGAACCCGTGGGTGGGCAGCACCCGCACCTCGTCGGGCAGTTGTGCCAGCCGGTGCGCCGATGCGTGCTGGGCCCGGGCGAGCTGCTCGGTGAGCCGGGGCTCGACCAGGTCCGGCCGCCCCACCGTGCCGATCAGCAGCGACCCGCCGGTGAACGCGGCCACCGGAGTCCCGCCGTCCTCCAGGACGTAGGAGGTGTGGTGCGGGGTGTGACCGGGTGTCGCGACCGCCCGCAGCGCCAGACCCTCGTCGATGACAGCGGTGTCCCCGTCGGCCACCGGCACCCGGTTGAAGGAGACGTGCGCCCCGGCCGGTACCAGGTAGGCCGCACCGGTGATCCGGGCCAGCTCCAGGCCCCCGGTGACGTAGTCGTTGTGGATGTGGCTCTCCACGACGTGCGTGATCCACACTCCCCTTCGCGCCGCGGCTGCGACGACCCGCTCGATGTCACGCGGAGGATCGACCGCCACGGCGCGTGTCGTTCCTCCCGCGAGATAGCTGCGGTTTCCCAGCCCCTCGACCGCGAGCGTCTCCACGAAGTACATGTCCGACTCCTCTCTGTAATACCCCCAGGGGTATCTCTTTCAAGAGAAGCATATACCCCCGCCCGTATCTGTCGAGCATTGGCCGGCCCCCGGACGTCCTGCCTGAGCCAGGCGGCTTGACGGTCGAAGCCTCTGGTGGGCATACCCATCGGGGTATGATGAGCCGTTGCTCGTGAAGGAGGCATCCGATGCAGGTGGACCAGGAAGCGACAGCCGCGGTGCTCAACCGCTTGCGCCGGGCTCAAGGACAGCTGGCCGGGGTGATCGCCATGATCGAGGCCGGCCGGGACTGCAAGGATGTCGTCACGCAGCTCGCCGCGGTCTCCCGTGCCCTGGACCGGGCCGGCTTCAAGATCGTGGCCAGCGGCATGCGCCAGTGCATGGCCGCCGCGGACGATCAGGCGCCCCCCATGAGCGAGCAGGAACTGGAGAAGCTCTTCCTCGCCCTGGCGTGACCCGGGGGCCGCTCACGGCTCCGGCTCGATGTCCAAATCGGGTGGCGCGCACAGCGTGTCGTGGATGGCTCTGTGAAGCCACGGCCACAAGCGCGGCCCGCCGTTGTGCAGGAACTCCGGGTGATCGTGACCCGGATGCTCGCGATGCGGGCCGGGCGGCTGGTGGACATGGAGCAGTCGCTGCGGAGGGACTGCCCCTGCGGTCCAGGCAAGACGTTCGAGGTGTCGGCCTGCGGAGAAGCCGCCGCGGTGGTCACAAAGGCGACAAGGCTCCGTCGGAGAGGTCGCGCTGTCACACGCGGTCTGTGTCAGGGGATGCCGGGTGACGGCGCGAGGATGTGCCTGATCTCGCCGTCAATGCTGCGCATGACGCCGGCCACTGCAATGGTGCCGTGGGTCTTGGTGATGTTTCTCGCCCGGGGACGACGCGGTCGACACGCCCGGCGGGACGGTCAACCACCTACTTCACGTCTGCTTCACGGCGGCCCTGTTGCTGGGCTGGGCTGGGCTGGTTCGCAGAAATCCAGATCGGCGCCCTCGCCTTACGTCCTGGACGCGCTGGCGCTTTGCCATAGCCGCCACGTCGACACTGACGTCGCCCGGCTCCGCGCCAGCGGCTTCGACGTTCGCGACCTCGACGTGCCCGCCTGCCCATTCGAGCGGCACGACCTCAGCAGGCTCGGCCGGTCCCGGAGCGGTGGCCTGCTGAGCGTCGGTTCGAGTGTGGCTTCCCGGTCGGGTGATCTCCCGGTCGGGTATGCGTGACAGCAGGGTCTCCTGTGGAACTCGTGGTTGTCGAGACCAACGAGCGCCAGGAGGCCCTGTTGTCGCAGTAGTACGCCCCCGCGTCGGCCGGGTCCGACTCGGCTCCTTGGTCGTGTGATTGTCTCGCGCGTGTCTACGGCAACGGTGCGGCGTTATCGGTGGGACCTGACGGACACTGATCGGGCAGTGGTGCAGGACGTGCTGCCGGTGCCGGGTTGGCTGGAGGGTCGGGGCGGCCGGCCAAAGGGTTACCGCCGCCGGCAGGTTGACCTTGCCCGCAGCGTGCTGCGGATCGCCCCGACCGTGGTCAGAAGCAGCGACGACACCAGCGGATTCATCGTGCTGCCCAAAAGGTGGCTGGGGGAGCGCAGGTTCGCGTGGCTGATGGGCGCCCGCCGCCTGACTTGGAGGCGCGCACCGACAGTGCGGAGGCGGTGATCTACTGGTCGATGAGCATCCCCGGCCTCGTGTCGGTCAGCCAGCTCCGCGCGACCAGACGACACCATGTCTGACCAGTGGAAGCGCAGCAATCAGCTACGGAAAGGCAACGGCTTCCCAGTCGCCAGGTCATCTGGCCGGGCGAACTGACGTGGTGGCGCAGCTGTCCGGAAGATGCCGGCTGAAGGCGGGCGCAAGGCCACTTGAGGAGCTCGCCCGCCAGGTTTCTGCAGCCCGGTGTCGAGCGGGAGACGGTTGGCGATGTGCTGCTGGTGCTGCACTTGAACGGTGAGAACGCCGTGAACCGCGGGCGCGTTCCCACAGTGATCGCCGGATCGGCCGCTTTGAGGATGCGTGCAGGGGGTGGCCCGGTGACGCTGGTGTCATGCCGGAGGAACGCCGCACTCGTACCAGTACAGCCATCAAGGGCGCGCGCGCCGGCGGTAGCTCAGGGGACGCCGATCGGGAAGCGGTCCCAGAGGTCGGGCCTGAGAAGGCCGCCCGCACCGCCTGCGACTGGCTGCAGAGCTTCATCGTCCATCGCATCGAAAGCGTGTGCGCCGTGCGGCGCACCGAAGACGGTTGGTGCGTCGCCGTCGATGTGCTGGAAGTGCCTCGCATCCCCGATACGACCAGCCTGCTGGCCACATACGAGGTGGAACTCGACGGAGCCGGGCGGCCTGCCGAGTACCGCAGGGTCTGCCGCTACCACAGAGGCACCGCCAACCACTGAACAGCCTGCCGGCGCCCACCGGAAGCCTGCCGAGAGGACCACCTGGACCATGGCCACGACCACCACTTACTCCAGCAGTGAGGTCGTGTACGTACCGCGTGCCGGGACGCTGTACGACACGCTCGAACTCATCCTGGACCGCGGCATGGTCATCGACGTCTTCGTCCGGGTCTCCTTGGTCGGCATCGAGATCCTGAAGATAGACGCGCGCATCGTGGTCGCCAGCGTGGACACGTATTTGAAGTTCGCCGAGGCGTGCAACCGACTGGACCTGGAGGCTACCTCGCGTAGCACCACAATCCCCGAGTTGCTGGGCGGGTCGGCAGCCAAGGCCATGGGGAAACGCAAGGTGAAAAAGACCATTGAGTCGGTGGGCGAGAAACTGCGCGACGTCGTCGGCGGCTCCGATGAGAGCGACGAGGAAGGCGAGCCGGAGGCGCGGCCGCGGCGCCGCACCGCCCCGGCGAAGACCGAGAAGGGACGCCGCAGGCGGGAGAGTGAGCAGTGACCGCGCCTGGGCCATACGTGTACGGCATCATCGCCTTCGACCACCCTCTGCCGGCGGAATTGCGTGGGGTGGGCACACCGCCTGCAGCCCCGGAATTGCTGCCCGTGGGCGAGACCGCGGCCGTGATCAGTGCCGCACCCGTCCCTCTGCGTGCGCGGCGGCGGGACTTGTTGGCCCACCAGGAAGTGCTGCTCACGCTGGCCATCGACGGACCGGTGCTGCCGATGCGCTTCGGAATGCTGGCTCCGAACGCCGAGTCGCTCCACGAGCAACTGGAAGCCGGCCAGGAGCAGAATCTCCGCGCGCTCGAACGGCTGAGGGACCGCGTGGAAATGAACGTCAAGGCACTGCCCGCCACCGGCGCGCTCGCAGCGCTGGTCGCCGAGGAACCCCGGATTCGGCAGTTGCGTGAGGACGCACACCGCTGCCCGGGGTATGAGGCGAGCGTGCGCCTGGGCGAGGCGGTGGTCCGCACCCTGGCGCACCGAGCGGTTGACGCCGCAAAGGAGATCGTGCCGGAACTAGCGGCGCTGGCAGTCGCCCGCTCTCACGGGCCGCAGGTCGCCGGCACCGTCATGAACACATCGTTCCTTGTCGCCCGGCAGGACATCCCGGCCTTCCGGGCGACTGCCGACCACCTGTCCGTCAGGTACCAGGGCCGGGTCGAGCTGCGCGTGGCCGGGCCGCTGCCCTGCTACAGCTTCACCGAGCCCGAGGGCGCCACTGCCGCCGCAGCAGGGACAGGGGCCTGACATGGGGTTGCTCACCGCACTGCTCAGCGCGCCGCTGGCCCCCGTCAAAGGGGTGGTCTGGGTCGCCGACCAGCTTGCCGAAGCCGCCGACCGCGAGGTCAACGACCCGGCAGTGATCCGCGCCCAACTGGCCGCGCTGAACCAGGCGCTGGAGGACGGCGAGATCGACCTGGCTCGTTTCGAGCGGGAAGAGGACCGGCTGCTCGACCGGCTGGAAGCGAGCACGGGCCCGGGGGTGACCCAGTGACCGAGGTCGACTACCGGCGAGCCGGCCCGCTCCCCGGCCCCTCCACCAGCAATCTCGCCGACATCCTGGAGCGCGTGCTGGACAAGGGCATCGTCATCGCCGGCGACATCAAAATCGACCTTTTGGACATCGAGCTGCTCACCATCCGGCTTCGCTTGTTCGTCGCTTCCGTCGACACCGCGAAGAAGGCAGGCATCGACTGGTGGGAGACCGATCCAGCGCTCTCCTCCCGCGCCGCGCGCCAAGAGTTGACAGAGGAGAACCGGCGACTGCGCGAGCAACTCGCTGCACCCCAGTCCTCGCGGGACGCCGGGGGGCCTGGGGACGGTACGGCCGCCCCGGAAGCGAACGAAGACATCGAGCAGGGCCGGCCGAGCGAACGAGCCCGACGAGCCGAGGAGCGACCGGTGCCATGACGCAGCCCGTCCCCGCAGTGCCGCCCGCCACGGCGGCGGCCTACGTCTTCGCCGTCTGCCGCCACGTGGACGAGGATGTCCTCTCCAGGTTGCCGGGGATCACCACCGCCCCCGTGCGGGCGCTGCCATTCGAGCAGTTGCACGCCGTCGTACAAGAGGTGCCGGTGGCCGAAGCCGACGGCCGCTCCTGGACCGAGCGACTATCCGACCCCCATGAGCTGGAGCGATGCGCCCGCGCCCACCACGAGGTGGTGACGGCCGTCGCCGCCCACGGGCCTGCTGCGCCGATGGCACTGGCGACTCTCTACAGCAGCGAGGAACGCGCCCGGCAGGCACTCAGCGCCGACGTGGCACGCTTCCACGCTGTGCTGGACCGCGTCGAAGGCCGGGCCGAGTGGGGCGTCAAGGTGTATGCATCAGCAGCGACAGACGCGGACCGCACCGCCGTCCCTACTCGAGTGCCGACCGGGTCGCCGACGTCCGGTGCCGGACGCGCCTACCTTGAGCGGGTGCGAGGTACACACCGGGCACGAGAAGAAGGCCGGCGCGCCGCGCTGCAAGCCGCCGAGGAAGCGGACGCCGTGCTCCGAGGCGTGGCCGCGGCGGCACGCCGGCTCAGGCTCCAGGACCAACAATCAACCGAACGCCACAGCGCCCAGGTCCTCAACGGCGCCTATCTGGTGGACGAGGGCCAGACGGCACGTTTCACGGAAGCGGTGATCACGCTGCGGCAGCGCACCGAAGCACTGATCGAACTGTCTGGCCCATGGGTGCCCTATTCCTTCGCAGGAGAGGACGGTGCTCATGGCGATCGCTGAACCCGTCCCGTGGCAGGAACCCGAGCCCCTTGAAGGGCCGATCGGTGTACCACTGGTGGATCTGCTGGACCGGCTCCTGGCCACGGGAGTGGTGATCAGCGGGGACGTGGTGATCGCCATTGCTGACGTGCCGCTGGTACGACTGTCGCTGCACGCCCTCCTGTCATCCGTGAACGAGAGGGTTCCCGCTCCCTGGGCGGACTTGGGGTCACTATGACGGGCTCCCGAGTCGATGTGGACCCCGACACCGTCGGACGCGACCTGCTGGCCTTGGTGCTGACCGTCGTCGAGCTGCTCCGACAACTGATGGAACGCCAGGCGATCCGCAGGGTGGAGCAGGGCGACCTGGACGATGAACAGGTCGAGCGCATCGGGCTGACGCTCATGATGCTGGAGCGGCGGATGACCGAGCTATGCGACCAGCACGGACTGCGGCCGGAGGACCTCAATCTGGATCTCGGGCCGCTGGGAACCCTGCTGCCGCGCAACTGACTCTCTACGGGACACAGCCAAGGGGGGACTTGATTCGCTTCGACGGACACATCGGACTTGATTCGCTTCGACGGACACATCGTGGTGGAGAGCAGGGCCTGGGGGAGAAGAAGCCGCGTCCTCGCCCCTCGTGCACTCCGGGCCTGTGCTAATGAACTTGGCCGCTGGAGCCACCGACGCGCCGCGGTCGGATTCACCTCGATGCCATCGCTCCAGGACAGACCTCCAGCCACGACAGGTAGCCGCCTTGCGGGAGGACCAGGACCTCGCCGGGGCAGTCGCCGGCTTCGGTGCAAAGCTGCGCATCGGCGGCCACGACGGTGCCGGCCCCCGTTGCCTGTCAGTGCAGTCCGCTGTAGGCGGCCATGATGATCTCCATGCCGCGGTTGTCCTCCTGCTGGTCCCGGTCGATCATCTGGTTCATGACATAGGCCACCGTCATGCGTGAGTCGGGATCGCTCGCGACCAGCGAGCCACCCCAGCCGCCCCAGCCGAAGGCGTTGCCGAACTTACCGAAACCCACCGTCCAGCACATCGGTGTCCCCAGCACGCGGTCCTCGCCGCGGAACACCTCCTGCCACGCGGGCTCGCAACCCTGGGGGGACAGCAGCCGCACGCCGTCGGCCGAACCCTGGTTCGCCAATACCGACTGAGCCAGGGCGACAGAGCGAGCGTTACCGAAGCCGTTTACCGCCGGGATCTGCGCACGGCGCCAGGCCACGGAGTTAGCGTCCTTGACCCGGATCGCCACACCGGTACTTTCCCGACGCGTGCCATCCGGTCCGAGTGGTGCGCTGGCAGCGTACTCGTCGGTCAGTGACGGCGGGGGGATGAGCGGTGCGAGGCGGTAGTCATGTTCGGTGGAGAGCCCGATATGGAAGTCCGCGCCCAGCGGTTTGGCCACCTCTTCGGCGAAGAGCTCGCCAAGACTGCGGCCGGTGATGCGGCGGACGATCTCACCCACAAGGAAGCCGAAGGTGAGCGCGTGATAGCCGACGGCCGTTCCCGGCTCCCATTCGGGCGCTTGCGCGGCCAGCCCTGCCGTCACGCGCTCCCAGTCGTAGAGCTCCTCGACCGTCCTCGGCCCGGACAGGTCCGGCAGCCCCGCCGTGTGCGACAGCACGTGCCGCACCAGCACGCTCTCCTTACCGGCCGCGGCGAACTCGGGCCAGTAGGCGGCGACCGGCGCAGACAGGTCGAGCTCGCCCCGGTCGGCCAGAATCAGCGCGCACAGGGCGGTCATGTTCTTGCTCGTCGAGTTCACGCCGACGATGGTGTCGCGCTCCCAGCTGACGGAACGGTCCGCATCGGCGTACCCGCCCCAGATATCGACCACCGGCTCGCCGTCAATGTAGACGGCCGCTGAGGCACCCACGTCGTCCTTGCGAAGCAAAGCTGCAAGGGCCGCCCGGACTGCGTCAAACCGCGGCGCGCAAAACCCCTTAACATCAGTCATGGCGTAAGCCTCAGGTAACGCCATGGCTTCCTGCCCGACAATTCCCGCACTGGTTTTGTCGGGTGGGGCGCGATCAAATCTTCTTTGCTCCAGCAGGGCGGCCTGATGGCCGCGCGGTCGGGCGACGGCCCGGTCGGCGCCTCAGACCGCAGAGCCGATGACCGTCAAGGCGCCGCGCGCGGCGAGCGACTCCGGCTTGGGCTCAGGTGTTGGCCGCTGTGGCTCCTGCGGCTGTTTGGCAGGGTGGGCGTTCCTACAGTGGAGACGCGAGAAGGAAGGACGGACAGGCGTGCTGGAGCGGCTGAATCAGGCGCTGGACCACCTGGAGGCCTGCCTCGACCGGGAGGTCGACATGGCCGAGGTAGCCGGGATCGCCGCGGTGTCGGAGTACCACTTCCGGCGGCTGTTCTCCGCGCTCGCCGGGATGTCGCTCCCGGTCTACGTGCGGCGGCGGCGAATGACGCTCGCCGGGGCCGAGGTGCTGGCTGGGGACCTGAAGCTGCTCGATGTCGCGGTGCGGTACGGGTACAGCTCGGGCGAGGCGTTCGCCCGGGCATTCCGATCGGTGCACGGCATCGGGCCGGGCGAGGCCCGGCGTACGGGTGCGGTGCTCACGGCACAGCCGCGCATGTCCTTCCGTGTCGTCGTCGAAGGGAGTACGACCATGCGCTACCGGATCGTGGAGAAGGAGTCGTTTCGGGTCGTCGGCAAGAAGGCCCGGCTCCCGCTCGTACGCGAGGGGGTCAACGCGGCCGCCGTGGCGCATATGGAAAGCCTGGATAAGCGAGCGATCGTACGGATGAAGGAGCTGGTCGGCCAGGAGCCGGACGGGATCCTGTCGGCGGTGGTGTATCTGACCGACAGCCGGGAGGAGGGTGCCGAGGCGGACTACTGGATCGGCGTCGTGACCGGTCCCGAGGTGGCCGCCGAGGAGCTCGACGCCCTCGACGTGTCGGCCGGGACCTGGGCGGTTTTCGACAACCACGGGCCCTATCCGAGCGGCCTCCAGGAGCTGTGGCGAGACGTGTTCACGCAGTGGTTTCCCTCGAACCCGTACACGAGCCGGACAGGTCCAGAGCTCCTGCGGACGCAGCCGGTGGAGATCGGTGCGGAGACCGACTCCCAGCTGTGGATCCCGGTCGAGCGGGGCAGCGGCAGCGCCGGGGCGTGAACACCGGTACCTGGACGTGGCCCTCCATGCGGAAGCCCGCCGACGGCCTACGGACGAAGAACAGATGCAACTCACAGCAGGTCGTACGCGCGGGGTGGGACTTCGGCTCAATGCAGACGGCCCCACCTGCCCCCCCTGGTCAGATCGCTGCCCGCCGCCAGGTGGGTGTGATAGAAGCGAAAGTCGGCAGGCCCGGCGACGAACGACAACCGCCGCATCCCGTGGGCCGGGATGAACGCGGTGCCCTCCTCGGGGGACCCGTCGATCGTCGCCGGCACCCGCTGGCCGTGCCAGTGCAACTGCTCGGGCGTGCCCGTGTCGTTGTGGACGTCGATCGTGACCGGGTGGCCCTTGGTGAACCGCAGCAACGGGCCGGGAAACTGCACCTCGCACAGCTGTGCGGCAGTCTCTTCCTGCTGATCGTCGGCGCGGGCGCCTACTCCCTCGATGCCCACCTGCACCGCCGCGCCATCCTCTCCACCGGCGGGACCGAACCGGGCCCGGACTGACAGCCCGCATCGGCGCAGATGGACGGCACGCCGACGTCATCAGCACTGGAGATTGCTGCGAATCCGGCGGATCTCCGTGATCAGCCATGGGGTGCGTGCGCCTGATCGAGGCCTGCGCGAAGATCGTGGGCGAGGGTGACGGAGTTGCCGATCTGCATCGTCGGCAGGCGGCGCCCCACATCGACAGGCAGCCGTAGACGAGGGAGGACGGCGGCGAACCGTCCCCGTCGAGAAAGGCACTCGGCGCTCGCCCTCGCCAACGCGAGGCAACACGAAGGGCATGGCGAGGACTCGATCAGGAACTGCCCGGCACGATCAGCCGGATGGTCGCCATGAAGGGGTGGGGTGTCGTCGAGTTCCGCACGACGCGTCAGTCGCCGTCGGTGACGTGGCTTCTGCTGCCCCTACTTCCGGTAGCCGAGGATCGTCATCATGCCGGATTCCGAGTGGTACTGGTTGTGGCAGTGGAGCATCCACAGGCCGGGGTTGTCGGCGTCGAAGTCGACCACCAGCTCGCGGTGGGGCAGCAGGGGCGCCGTGTCCTTGCGAGCCCCGACGCCGGCGGTGCCGGCGAGGGCGAAGGTGTGCCCGTGCAGGTGCAGGGGATGCCACATGTTCGTCCTGTTGACCAGGGTCAGCCGGACCCGTTCGCGCCAGTGGACCGGATGGCGTTGTTCGACGGAGTAGGGCTGGTTGTCGAAGGCCCAGTTGAACCTGCGCATGTTCCCGGTCACCAGGATCCGCAGCTCGCGGTCCGGTTCGCGCCGGGACAGGGCCACGGAATCAGCGGGCTGCAGACGGCCGGCCAGGATCACCCGCCCGTCCAGCTCCGGCGGGCGCACGGCGGCGTTCGGCGCTTTCCCGCTGCCGGTGCGCAAAACGGCCAGCGCCGTGGCCTTCTTGCCCTCGGCGAGCGCGACGAGCGGGAACACCCCGTCCCCGGCGGTCACCAGTACGTCATACCGCTCGGCCATCCCGACCAGCAGCGCATCGGTCTTCGTGTGCCTCACCGGGTAGCCGTCAGTGTGGGTCACGGTCATCTGGTGGCCTCCGAGCGCCACCCGGAAGGCGGTGTCGCTGCCGGCGTTGATGATCCGCAGCCGGATACGGTCCCCGCGGCGCGCCCGGAACACCGACGGCGCCTGCGGGATACGCCCGTTGACCAGGTAGTAGGGGTAGGCGACATTGCCGCCGTGACCACCCAGCAGGGGGCTGTCCGCCTCCCTCAGGACACGGGAGGGACCTTGGAACCTCCCCAGGGCTGAAACGTGCAGCCCGTCGGGCGACATGCCGTGGCCGAAGGTGTCGGAGCCTGCCCCCCGGCCCGCTCCCAAGGGCATATCCATGCCACCGCCCAGTTCCCTCAGCACGCTGTCCGGGGTGGAGCCCTCGACCCCGTCGACCCAGTCGTCCAGGACGATGATCCACTCCCTGTCGTAGGCGAGGGGCTCCCTTGGGTCCTCCACGATCAGCGGGGCATACAGGCCCCGGTCCAGCTGCATGCCCGAGTGGGAATGAATCCAGTACGTGCCCGGGTCCGCGACAGTGAACCGGTACCTGAAGTCCGCCCCCGGCTCGATCGCGCGCTGGGTCAGGCCCGGCACGCCGTCCATGTCGCAGCGCAGCCGAATGCCGTGCGAGTGCAGCGTCGTCGCCTCGGGCAGGCGGTTGGCCAGGGTGAGGTCCAGGATCTCGCCCGCGATGACCCGGACCGCCTTGCCGGGCAAGGTATCGCCGTATGCCCAGGACCTGACGGCCGGGCCACCCAGATCCAGGCTCGTCGCGCCGGCGACCAGCCTCACCTGCCGCACCCGGCCCGCCCCGCGTTTCCTCTCGGCAGCGATGACCTCGGGATCGGACGGGTTGACATACCCGGCAGGCCCCCGCGGAGCGAAGGAGACGGCAGTCGGCCCACGGGAGTCCGCACGGGAACCCGAACCTGCCGTGACCCCGAACGGGTCGCCGAGCCCGGCGGGCCAGACACCCGAGCCGAGAGCCGCGATCGAGGCACCGAGCACAGTTCGACGCGCATATTCAGCCATGGCCGAATAACACCCTTTTATGCCGCTATGTGCCGGTAACCGCTACGGCATGCCCGCTCAGGAAATTCGTTCGGCACCCGACCGGACCACTCCACCCGCGGCGGTGATGACCCGGAGGCAGCGCCACAGGCGGGAGTAGCCGTGACGGCGTCACACCCACCGCCCCCAAAGCCACCAGCGTTCAGAGTGCGTCATCGCCGAGGACTTCACGGGCCGGCTCCTTGAGCGCTGCCCGGTCTTCCGCGAGGGCCTGCCAGCCGGCCTCGGTCGCCCGGTACACCCGCCGCGCGCGGCCGTCGGCTACTTGCCGCTCGGAGACCAGCAGTCCATCCGCCTCCAGCCGGTGCAACGTCGGATACGATCTCCCCCTCGGCCGCGTGGTGCAGGATGTGCAGCCGCACCGCGCCCCGCTGGAACTCCCGCACTGCAGCCCGCCTCCGATAGTGACGAACCCGCGATCCTACGCCCACACCGGACTTTCGTCCGATGCGCAGATGTCGTGAGGGGATGTCGGATACCGGTATCTGAGCGCGAGCCTGTCATGGACAGCGAGCACAGGCCCGGCTGCGCGGCCGATTGGCGCCCGTCCGCCCCGAGGCTGGGCGGTCCTGGCCATCGAGCCGTTGCTCCCCTCAACGCGATTCCGAGCCTGACCGGGGCCACTTCGGTGGTGGCTATGGCTGGAGTCCTCGCTGGTGGAGTCCTGGCGATGGGAGGATGCGTGCTGATAGCGGTCGCGGCGCGTCGAACCACCGGCCGGTCAGGAGCACCGCTGCAGTCGGCTATCTGATGCAGCGCGCCAAGGTGGTCGCGGCATGCAGGAGATATTCCAATGGCCCGCGCCGGAAGACCCGTGTCCAAGCCCAAGCCAGCAGCATGGCGGCCGCAGCGAGGCCGAGCAGCGCCGGAAGGGCAGCGGAATCGGGCAGTTCGTCGAGGCTGAGGGCCTTGATGGCGAGGATGTGGCCGACGTAGGCGGTCAGGGAGATCGACCCGACCGCGATGAGCGGCGTGACCACCCACCGCAGGCGCCTGGAGCGGTCCGTGGCGGCCAGGCAGGCGGCTACGACCAAGAGGGCGACGCCGGTGTTGCCCAGGATGGAGAACGTCGTCTGGCTGTGCGGGGCGGCCACCAGCAGCCAGTACCCGGTTGTCGTCTCGGGTTCGCCGACCGTGTCGGACCACCACGCGGAGGCGGACGACCCGCCATCGGCGGCCGCCCCCACCATCGCAAGTGCCCTCGGGACCAGATGCAGGGCCAGCCACGATCCACCGTACCCGGCCACGGCCAGGCCACCACCGGCCAGAGCGAGCCGGGAACGCACACGGGGTCGGTTCAGGTCGAGCCGGGCCACGGCCATGCCGGCGATGATGAACGGCAGCCAGGTCAGCACCGGGTATTCGCCGGTGACGAACAACTCCACCAGGCCGTCCGTGCCGGTGAGCCGGGCCAGCGGATCGCGTGCGATGACAGCATCGGCCCAGCTTCCGTACTCAGCCGAGGCGCGGAGCACATACAAGACCACGGGCATCACAACCGCGGCCGCCGCAGCGATGAACGCCAGCGTGCGGGCCCGCAGCCGGTACAGCGGCAGGGCGAGAACGAACATCAGCCCATAGAACGACAAGATCACATCGACCGAGGTGTCCACAGCGGTCAGGGCGTACCCCAGGGCGATCAAGGCAGCGGCCCGGACCAGCACCCGCCCTACCGCCTGCCGTCCCGCGCGCCCGGTCCGCGGCTCGGGCCGGCCGGTGAGGATGATCAGTGTGAACCCGGCCAGCAGCGCGAACAACGCGGCCGAGCGGCCCCGCGCCAACTCCAGCACTCCGCCCAGCGGCTCGCCCACCGTCGGGTCGGGGCCGACGTGCACCGCATACATGCCCAGCATCGCCAGGCCGCGGGCCAGGTCCAGACCCACCAGCCGGCCCACCGGCACGGGCCGCACGAAGGGGAAGCGCCCCGCCACTGTGCGTGCCGGTGCCGGTGCCGGTACCGACGCTCGCGCCGGCGTTACGTTGACCATGTACTCAAGGCTCCCGGAACCAGCCCGGGACGATCCATCCGACAAGTGTCCGGACCGCGCCCGCCGACTGGCCCGCACCCCCATGACCTGCCCCAACTCGGCGCCAGGTGTCTGGCAGGGCACCCCGGCGCGGTACACGTCGGACAACCGTCCGATGGTGAGGAACAGGCCGTGACGACGCATGGCTCGCTTGACCGTCTTGACTGTGTCGACCTGGCCCTCGAGACTGCCGGAGCTCGATTCGAGGGTGAGGCCCGCGGTCACCGCGTCCAGGTCCTGGCGGAGGAACCCGGCGAACTTGGCGACCGGGGCAACGTCGGATTGTTCAGCCGGGCGGATCCAGGCGGGCGGCAGCCGGCCTCGGCGCTTGCGGGCCAGGTCCGTGAAGGCCCGGGCGAGGTCGCATGCCCGCGCGATGTCCGGGCAAGCGAGGCGAGCTTGGTCGAGTTGCTCGATCTCTCTGGTGCTGAGGCGGTCGTGGTTGCGCATGATCCATGCGGTGATCCGGCGCGGGCTCGGGATTTCCGCTGTTGGGGCCGGGGCCGTGCCGGCTTGCAGGGGGTTCGAAGGCAGGCGGTGAGTGTCGAGTAGCCTCCGCGAAATCCGCGCTCGCGGATCTGCTGGAAGAGGGCCCGGCCGCTGGTGATGCCTGCTGCGTACTGCTGCTGCAGGTACGGCTTGAAGGCGTCCAGCTGCTCGGGGCGAGGTTCTTGGGCGCTGTCGAGGAGGTGTTCGAGACTGGTGCCGCGGTATCGGCGAACCGTCTTTCGGTCGAGGCCGAGGCGGCGGGCGATGTCGCGGGTGGCCGGCCGCGACCATGCGCGTGACTTCGGCGTGGTGGTGAAGAACGCGCTGCACGATGCGAGTGGGCGGCAGCGCGTCGATCAGCGGCATCCTGGCGAAGAGTCGTGTCCTGCCGGCTCGAGGCGCGGCCAACCGTCCCCGCTACGTCCTACTCCTCCGGCTCCCAAGCGCGGAGCAGGTCGAGCAGCCCTGCGTCTCCGTCGACGTGCAAGGAATCGGCGGGGATACGGTCATACAAGTAGAGGACCAACTCACTCGCCGTGCCATGGATGGAAGCGCCGGCTGCGTCCGAGTCCTCGCCAGTCGCGGCAGTGGGCGCGGGGATGCGGGTGGAGCGTGCGCCGTCGCCGTCGACCGTGAGGCGCCAGGAGCGGCCCTCGGCGGTGTGGAAGTCGAAGGCCGTGGGCTTGTGCGGCCAGGCGCTGGGCGTCGCGACGCAGGTGAACAGGAACTCCTCGACACCGTCGAGTGCGACCTCGGCCGACAGCGGCTGCGGGGCGCCCGCGGCGAGTTGGGCGTCGTAGGTGTGCACCGCGCTCTCCTGGACCCGGTGCCGGGCAACTCCGCCAGAGGACCGCGGCGTCTGCAGGGCACTCCACCACGCCCAGCAGCCGGCGTCCGGTCCTGCCTCGCGCAGGGCGCTCAGCAAAAGCTGCGTCGACGCGGCCAGCCAGGCCAGCAGGGCCTCACGCTCCCGCGGCACTTCCAGAGCGGCGCGCGCGGCGGTGGCCTCGGCCGGGGGAGCGCCGGCAGGCCCCGCGCCGACGATGGCGGCCCAGTAACGGTCTCCCCCACCCAGGTGCTTCACCAAATCGAACAGCGTCCACCCGGGGCAGGTCGGCACCTGTGCGTCCAGACTGGGCGCGGCGGCGACCGCGGTGCGGAAGGCGGTCGACCGTTCATCGATCAGTCGCAGCAGGTCAGGGAACTCGAGATTCGTTATCACGCCTGATATCTATCACCGTGCTCCGGTGATCGTAGAGCGATTCACACAGTCGCCGCCGAAACGTCCAGTCTATCCCGGCTCTCCGGGGGCGTTACGCACCTTGCCAAGGCCGTGGGTGGCATGAGGGGGTGTGTCAAGATCAACGGCTGATCTTGGTTGTTGAGGTTGTCAGCGACCGCCCGGGGTGAGTCGGCTTTCGAACTCGATCTGCAAGGCGTTCCATGGTGCCTTCCAGCGTATGGTTCACCACTTGCGGCCCTTGCCGGCCGGGTCCAGCGACATCAGGGCCATGCAGACGCACTTCATCGCGGCGGCCCCGTTCGGGAAGTGCCCGCGGGCGCGGACGGCCTTGGCGATCCGCGCGGTCACGCTCTCGCTCGCGTTCGCGTTCGCGTCCGCGTTCGGTGCGGTGTAGACCGGCTTGAGCGCCTTGGCGATTTTGTCCCAGTCCTGGCCAGCCGCGTAACGGAAACTGTTCCTCAGCAGGTGAAGTGTGGCGAGGTGGCGGGTGCGGTCTTTTCGCGAACCGTTCGTCTCCGGTTGTGAACCCCGCCGCGCGGTGTCAGCGTGATCGTTTTTTCGGTGATCCGTCGGGGCAGCTGCTGTCGGACCGTGCCTGGGCGCCAACGGCGGTGGCTCGTACGGAGTGGGCAGGAGCGTCATCAGCCAGGACCTCGGTGCCCTCACCACGGCCAAGGAGGCTGTGGCGCTGGCCGTGCACCACCTGCCTCCCGGTCCCGCTCCAGTCGCGCGCTCGGCGGATGAACCTGCCCAGCGCCTGATCCGTGCGCCACGGCTGCAGTAGCCCACCACTGCGCGGCGGCTTCGCCGGGAGCTTCCACGCATCAACAGGTAGGGAAGTGATCGGTGGGGCGGGTTCCCGGCGGTTCAGCCGGTGGTGGTGTAGGGGTCGGTGAGGGTCATGGGGGTGGCGGAGATGTCCAGTGCCTGTCGTGGGAATCGGTCGCCGGCGGTGTAGTAGCGGGCTCGGGTGCGGCCGACGGGGGTGAGGACCTGGGCGGTGACCAGGTCGCGAAGGTCGCGCTGGGCCTGTTGCAGGCTGAGGCCTTCGGCGCTTTCGTAGCGGGAGCGGCGAACTCGTCCGGACATGGCGACGTCGTGGAGGGCGATGATGGTGCGCTCGTCGAGGCCGGCGTGCCGGGCGAAGCCGACGAGTGCTTCCCAGACTTTTCCGGCCCGGGTCAGCCGGCCCTGCACGGTCTGGGCCTGCTGGTGATAGGCGGTCAGGTTGAAGCGGATCCAGCCGGCGACGTCCTGGTCGGGCAGGTACTGGGTGCCGCGGCGGGCGAGTTCCCGGTGGTACTCCCAGGTATTGCCCGGCCGCCCGAGCCATGCCTCGATGGACGAGAACTCCGGAGCCAGGACGCCTTCCCGCGCGATCACCAGGGTTTGCAGCGAGCGGGACATCCGGCCGTTGCCGTCGGCCCATGGGTGGATGGACACCAGATGCAGGTGCGCCATGGCGGCCCGGACCAGGGAGTGGGTGGCGTCGTCGGTGTTGAGCCAGTCGACCAGTTCCTGCAGCGGCCGCCAGCGAACTCGGCGGTCCACCGAAGGGGATGGGGGGCACCGCCCGGGAGGCGGCGAAAGCCGGGGCCGCGCACGCGCTGAAAGTGACCGCCACCATCGACGCGTTCTCCCAGTCACCTCCGCAGCCCACCCACCCCGTCTCCCGCCGCAGCCCTCGCCTCGCTGAGGAATCCAGGCCCGTAGCCGGCACCGGACCAGCCTCTGCCGGCGGCGCCGCCGAACGCGCCGGGCCTGCCTCCGGCACCGGGCCCGCCCCGACGGTCCGGCCGGGGCCACGACGGCTGCCTGCCCGGCCTCGCGGCCCGGGCACGCTGCGCGGCTGGACGGCGGAAGTGATCCTCCCGGTCACCGGAACCTTCACCGCGCCCGGCAGGGGCAGCCTGCGGGCCGACTTGGTACTGAGCGCGCCGCAGGGCCCGGTGCCGGTACGGTTCGTGGAGGTCGACAACCACACCGAACCGGCCGCCGTGCTGGCCGACGAGATCGCCCACTATCACCGCTTCTTCCAGCGCACCAGGAACGGCCACCGCGTAGATGACCAGGTCCCGCTGTGGTCGACACGGTGGGACGACTCCGGCCGCGGCGGCTGCGAGCGGCGTGCCAATGGACTGTTCGGCTGGCTGCGCGGCTGAACCCGCCGGGACAAGCCATGCGCTTCGCAGACACGCCGGACAGCACACATCAGGCCGAGGACGGCGCCGGCGGTCGCGGTGCAGAGGGTTTCGAGCTGGTGCTCTCCCGGATGATAAGCCGGTGTCCGGCCGTCACTTCGCGCACATCCGGGCGCCGTATTCCGCGTCGGCCGTGGATCTGCTGCTCCAGCATCTGCACGGAGACTCGGGCGATCTGTGCCTTGTCGGGTGCAACGGTGGTGAGCGTCGGGGTGCTGTACCGGCCATCCTCGATGTCGTCGAAGCCGGCGATGGCCACATCCTGGGGGATGCGCAGGCCGTGCGTGTGTGCGGTTCGCTGGGCGCCCAGGGCCAGAAGGTCGTTGAAGCAGAAGACCGCCTGCGGCGGTGTGTCCATGGCGAGCAGTTGCGCCATGATCTCAGCACCGTCGGAGCGGTGGTAGGAATCGGTCGGCGGAGCGAGGGTGTCGTCGTAGGGCAGGCCGGCTGCCATCAGCGCTTCCTTGTATCCGGCGAGCCGCAGGTGAGCGGTGTTCGCGCTGGGGTTGGTCTGGCGTCCGATCGCGGCGATGCGGGTGTGCCCCAAGGAGATCAGGTGCTCGGTCACCTCTCGAGCGGCTCGCTGGTTGTCGATGGCGACGTGGTGGGTGGGGCCGTCGATGACGCGTTCGCCGAGGAGTACAAGTGCGGTGGTGTCGGTACGTTCGGCCAGTTCGTCGGCTCCCACAGTGATGGGGCTGAAGATGAGACCGTCGATGCGCTGTTCGCGGATGCCTTGGAGAGCTTGGCGTTCGCGTTCCGGTTGCCCGTCGGTCTGTTCGATGATGGTGGTCCATCCCCGCTCGGTCGCCGCGTCGATGACGAAACGCGTCAGTTCCGCGAAGTACGGTGCGTCCAGTTCCGGCAGGGCGAGAGCGATGACGCCGGTGCGGCCCTGTCGCAGGTTCCGGGCGGAGAGGTTGGGGCGGTAGTCCAGTTCAGCCAGCGCTTGCTCGACCTTCTCCCGCGTCGGCGGCGCGACGTACGTGGAGCCGCTCACCACGTTCGACACGGTTTTGACCGAGACTCCGGCCAGGGCCGCGACGTCCTTGAGACTGGCTCCCACCAGATCACCTCCACTGCGCCGTGAAGGCGCTCTCGCTGGGGCGGCGAGGCCCACACTTCCACATGGGCGCCTCGGAGCAAGAACCACCCACCCTGGCTTGTGGTTCGCCACGATGCGGAAACGTATCCACCGAACACTTTACGACGCTGTTTCAACGATGTAATCCTACTGCCAACAGCGGTCGCCCCTGTGTCGCTGTTGCCGTCGCCCCCGTCGCTCGGCCCGCGCCGTCAAGGCGCGGCCGGCGCCGGTGGCTTCGGCTGTCGTCAGATCCCAGGAGCTTCCCGCATGGTCACTGCCCGTCTCACCCTCGACCCGGCCTTCAAGGTCGGCGGCATCGATCGCCGGCTGTTCGGCTCCTTCGTGGAACACATGGGCAGATGCGTCTACACCGGCATCTTCGAGCCCGGACACCCTGCCGCAGACGAGCAGGGATTCCGCAGCGACGTCCTCGAGCTGGTACGTGAGCTCGGCGTAACCGCCGTGCGCTATCCGGGCGGCAACTTCGTCTCCAACTACCGCTGGGAGGACGGGGTGGGACCCGTGTCCGAACGGCCCCGGCGGCTGGACCTCGCCTGGCGCAGCCTGGAGAGCAATGCCTTCGGCCTCAACGAGTTCATGGCGTGGGCCGCGAAGGCCGGGGTGGAACCGATGATGGCACTCAACCTGGGCACTCGCGGGGTGGCAGAGGCGCTGGACCTGCTGGAGTACAGCAACTACCCGGCGGGCACCGCGCTGTCCGACCTGCGCCGCTCCCACGGTGTGGCCGAGCCGCACGACGTACGCATGTGGTGCCTGGGCAATGAACTCGACGGGCCATGGCAGATGGGCCACAAGACGGCCCACGAGTACGGGCGGGTGGCGGCGGAGACCGCCCGCGCGATGAAGCGCTTCGATCCCGCACTCCAGCTCGTCGCCTGCGGCAGCTCCAACGCCTACATCGACACGTTCGCCTCCTGGGAGGCAACGGTGCTCGAGCACACCTACGAGTTCGTCGACTACATCTCTCTGCACGCCTACTACCAGCCCGAGGACGGCGACCTCGACTCGTTCCTGGCCAGCGGCGAGGAGATGGACCGCATGATCTCCTCGATCACGGCTACCGCCGACCACGTCGGGGCAAAGGTCCGCAGCGACAAGAAGATCAAGCTCTCCTTCGACGAGTGGAACGTCTGGTATCAGAGCCGTTTCGCCGGGGAGTCCTCCCTTCCGTGGCGAGAGGCGCCCGAACTGATCGAGGACGTCTACGACGTGACCGACGCGGTCGTGGTGGGAAGTCTGCTGATCACTCTGCTCAGGCACGCCGATCGCGTGGGAGCCGCCTGCCAGGCGCAGCTCGCGAACGTCATTGCCCCGATCATGACGCGCGCCCAGGGGCCGGCCTGGCGGCAGACGATCTTCCACCCCTTCGCCCGCACCGCGCGGCACGCCCGGGGCACGGTGCTGCGCGTGGAGCCCCAGTCCCCGATCGTGGACACGGCGAAGTACGGGGCCGTGCCCGCCCTGTGGGCCACCGCCACCCACGACGAGGAGAGCGGCGAGGTCGTGCTCTTCGCCGTGAACCGCAGCCGGCACGAGGACCTGACCCTCGCCGTCGATCTGCGGGCCTTCCCGCGGCACCGCGTCGCTGAGCACGTGCTCCTGCACGACGCCGATCCTTCGGCGAAGAACACCGAGGCCGCTCCCGACCGTGTGCGGCCGCGCGACGTGCACGGCACCAAGATCGACGACGGCAGGCTCAGCGCCGACTTGCCCCCCGTGAGCTGGACCATGATCCGCCTGACCGCCATCTGAGCGAAACCGACACTGCCGTCCACGGGTCCAACGGCGGGCCCGAATCCAAGGAGCAGACAATGCGCAGTACAACCTCGTCCACTTCTGCGTTCGCACGCAGAGGTTTCCTCGGCACGGCCGCCGGGGTGGCGGCCACCGGCCTCCTTACGGCGTGCGGCGGCGGAACGAAGGTCGGCGCCGGCCAGAACAAGGCCGGCAACGCCCCGACGTTCAGCGGCGGCGAATACAAGGGGCCCAAGGTCACGCTGGAGTACTGGAACGGCTTCACCGGCGGGGACGGCCCGCACATGCAGGCCATGCTGGCCGCGTTCAACAAGAAGTACGAGGGCCGCATCACCGTCAAGAACACCACCCGGCGCTGGGAGGACCTGTACCCCGCCCTGCCCACGGCCATCAGCGCAGGCAAGGGCCCGGACGTAGCCGTCATCCACAACGACCAGATCGCGACCTTCGCGGTACGCGGCACCCTCATGCCGCTCGACGACGTGGTGTCGGCCCTGGAACTGACCGAGTCGGACTTCATACCGGCGGTCTGGCAGGCCGGTGTCTTCGACGGCAAGCGCTACAGCGTCCCGCTCGACGTGCACTGCCTTGCCGACTACTGGAACAGTTCGCACCTGACCCGCGCGGGACTCGAGAAGGCCCCCGGTGACCGGGCCGGCTACGAGGGGGCGCTGAAGGAACTGAAGTCCGCAGGGGTCGACCATCCGTTCTGGATGCCGAACAAGTGGCCGGCCCACCTGATGTTCATGAGCCTGCTCTGGCAGTTCGGAGGCGAGCTGTACAACCAGGACGGCACTTCCGCTTTGTGGGGCTCGGAAGCGGGCGAGGAGGCGCTGGGCTGGATGGTGGAACAGATCCGAAAGGGCTACAGCCCGGCCCAGGTCGCGCAGGACTCCCAGTACAACGCCTTCAAGAACAACAAGGTCAGCTTCACGTGGGACGGTATCTGGCAGATCAATGACCTCAAGTCCACCGCTTCGAAGATCAAGTGGGACATGTCGGCGATCCCCACGATCGGTTCGACTCCCGCGGTGTGGACGGCCAGCCACAACTTCGTGCTGACGTCCCAGGCCGGCCGGGACGACAACAAGGTTCAGGCCGCCAAGTTCTTCATCGACTATATGAGCGAGCGCTCCACGGAGTGGGCGCAGGCCGGCATGATCCCCGCGCGCAACAGCGTGCGCGCCCAGGCGGAGGTGGCCCGGCTCCCCCAGACACCGCTTGCCGGCAATGTCGACGTCTTCCGCTTCCTCCCGGCGCTTCCCGGCCTCGGTGACGTGCAGAGCAAGGCCCTCGAACTGGCCGTCCAGAAGGCCGTCCTGGGGCATCAGTCGCCTGCCGACGCGCTCGCCGACGGAGTGAAGACGGCCAACAAGATCCTGGCCGAGAACAAGCAGAAGTACGCGAAGTGAGGCGATCCGGGTGCGACGGCTGAAATCCCTGCCGTCCAGCACGAGTGAACCGCGAGTCCCGGACCGCGCCGCGGTCCGGGCCGTCTCACGGTCCTACCAGTGGTGGACGCCCTATGTGTTCATGGCACCGTACCTGGTGCTCTTCCTCACCTTCGTGGTGGCCCCCATCGGCTTCGGACTGTGGATCAGCCTTCACGCCTGGGACATCAACCTGCCGGCCAAGCCCTTCGTGGGGCTGGACAACTACCGGGAGCTGTTCGACCCCGAGGGCGTCGACGCCCCCCGGTTCTGGCAGGCCATGCGCGCCACCGGTATCTTCACACTGCTGTCGACTCCCTTGCTGCTCATCGTGCCGCTCTTCACCGCCATGCTCATGAACGGCAGGTTCCGCGGACGCAACCTCTACCGGGCCGTCTACTTCGCGCCGTACGTGCTCGGCGTGGCCGTCGTCGGACTGCTGTGGCGGTTCCTGCTGGACGGCAACATCGGCCTGGTCAACCACTACCTGGGCGTGCTCGGGCTGCCGGACGACATCCAGTGGACTACCGACACGCCGGCCGCCTGGTGGGGGCTGGTGCTCGTGACCGTGTGGTGGACCCTCGGACTCAACTCCGTCATCTACCTCGCCGGTCTGCAGGACATCCCCGCGGAGTTGTACGAGTCCGCGAGGGTCGACGGGGCCAACGCCTGGCAACGCTTCCGGCACGTCACGCTGCCCGGCCTGCGACCGGTGGCCCTGTTCGTCGTGAACTCCACCTTGCTGGCCTCGGCCAACATGTTCGGCCAGTCATACATCATCACCGGCGGCGCACCGGCGGACGAGACCAAGACAGCCATCTTCCTCATCGCGGAGACCGGACTGCGCCGCTTCGAGATGGGGTCGGCCTCCGCCATGAGCTTCATCCTGGCCCTGGCTCTGATGGCCGCCAGCGCCGTCGTCTTCCGCGTCTTCCGGGAACGCCAGGAGGACCGATGACCACCAGTCAGACAGCAACGCGGCGGGCGGCGGACATCGAGTACCGCGCAGAGCGGCCCTCCGCGACAATGTCTCCCACGGCCCGGCGCATGCGCCGCTCCCTGCTCCACCTCGTCCTGGCGATCGTGGCGGCCCTGTACCTGAGTCCACTCCTGTACATGCTGGTCACCTCGTTCAAGACCGGCGAAGCCGCCGGGTCCACGGATCCCCAGTGGATCCCCTCCCCCTTCACCGTCCAGGCGTACAAGGAAGTCCTGGGCGCCACCGACAGCCCCGTCCTTCGATGGCTTTTCAACAGCGTCCTCGCCGCCACAGCACACGCCGCCCTGGTCCTGGTCACGGCGACCCCCGCCGCCTACGCACTCGCCCGGCTGCGGTTCAAAGGCCGAGGGGTGATCTTCACCTCGATCGTCGCCACCCTCTTCGTTCCGCCCATGGTCCTGCTCATCCCGAACTTCCTCATCGTCAACGAGCTCGCCTGGGTGGACAGCCTCCCCGCAGTTATCGTGCCAGGCGCAGCAAGCGCGTTCGGCGTGTTCTTCCTCCGCCAGTTCTTCCTCACCGTGCCTTTGGAGCTGGAAGAGGCGGCCGAACTCGACGGCTGCAACCGCTGGCAGATCTTCGTCAAGGTGGTTCTTCCCCTGTCCAAGCCGGCCCTCACCACCCTGGGCATGCTCGCCTTCCTCGCCAACTGGAACGACTTCCTCTGGCCCTTGTACGTGCTGCTCAGCCCCGAGTCGCTCACACTGCCCGCCGGGCTCGCCAACTTCCAGAGCGCGAACAGCATCCATTACGACGTGCTGATGGCGGGAGGGGTGATAGCGAGCGTCCCCGTCCTGCTGCTCTACATCGTTGCGCAACGCTGGGTCATCGAGGGCGTCTCCCGCTCCGGCCTCAAGGGATAGCTACGGCCCCGGTCCCTGCGCGCTGGGCCCTGAACCGTATGGTGCAGGGCGTCAGGCTTCTGCATCGCGTGCCTTGTGTGTCGGAGGGTCGGAGTTCGTGACCGTCACCGCTCGTCTTGTCGCCACCGTCGCCGCTCCCTTCGGCCCCGTGTCGGCGGACGCTCCGCAAATCTTGCACTGGCCGGGACGAAGGCTGTTGGTGCAGCGCGGGGACTTCGAGCTTGCCGTCCGCGACCTGGACCTGCAGGGGTCGGAGGTGCGCTTCCCCGCGCCCTGGCCTCGTCGGTTCGGCTCGGTGGCGGTCTCTCCCACGGGCGACGTCGCCGTGTTCGCCGGAGTGCACACGGTGCGGGCCGTCGACGCGACGGGCGCCACGCTGTGGGAGATCCGGCATGGTTGCTGGTCCGCAGCCGTGTGCACTCGGGCCCATGCATCGTTCCCGGAGTACGCCGACGACCACCACCACCGCCATGCGGACGGCGGTTCGGCGGCCTTCTCCAGCGACGGCACACTGCTCTGGGCCCACGTCCGCTCCCTCGAGGGCCACGACGGCACGGAGGAGTGGCTGGTCCTCGACCCTGTCGAGGGCAGAGTGCTGGCCCGGTCGGAGACGATGACCGTGGCATCGGGCTCTGTCCACTTCTCCCATACGAATCCGGCGTACATGGGGCTCACCGTCCTTGGGGGTGAGGAGGACTCGTGCGTGCTGTGGGGCCACTGGAACGGGGCGGAGCTCGCCTTCCAGCGGTTCGACGAGGAGGTCCTCCTCGCCGTGAGCCCGTCCGGCGACCACTTCCTGACCACGGATGCGGGACAGTGGTCCCTCTACCTGCACCGGGCGCAGGACGGCGGCGAATTGTGGCGTCTTGACGCCGACGGAGCCGTGCCACTTCCCTCGGGCGAGGGCGACGACCGCGTGTGCTGGGACTACGAGGCGGCGTTCCCGTACGACGACACCGCCGTGGTCGGCACCGAGTACCACACCGACGTGCCGCGCCACTGGCTTGTCGACCCCCGCACGAAGGCCTTGCGCGGCCCGGTCGCCTACCCGTTCCCCGTCTCCGGATCGCCCGGATCGCCCGGATCGGCCGGGCAGGGCGTCTGGTACACGGTCGCCAAGGACCGCACGTCCCTGCATCTGTGGTGCCTGCAGGGCGCGGCCTGAGGCGGAATCGGTTCCGCCGGTCAGAAGTTGCCTGGCCGGCACGGCCGTTGGTGACCCGGTCGCACTCGGCGGGGCCGCCGACCGGCACGTAGTCGGTATCCGCCGCACGCACGTAGGCCCGGCCCATGGTGACCGACTCAACCAGCGCGTGAGGCCGGTCCAGCCATGACCATCCCGTGCGGGACTTGACGGAGCCGTCCGAGGGCGCGATGCCTCGTTCCGGTAAGGGTGCGTCACCGGGATGCGACCGCTGCGCAAGACCGCTTCGTCCCGGCTCGTGTACCTCTGCCCTGACGGGCGACTGAAATCGCGGCGAAATACCGGGAAGCGGCGGGTTTCTTGTGCCGCTCCCGGGCCTTGTCGCTCACCGTTCGGGAAAGCGGACCGCCGGAGCGGAGAAAGTGCGGAATGTCGTTGACGGCGCCTTGGTGTACTCAGCCAGATGCGCACTGGGCAGTTCGCGAGCCTCCTCGTCTCCTGGCGTGTGCCGCCGTTCCCGGAGTATCGGCGAGTGGTCGCCACGCGAAGAAGTTTCGGCTGCCCGGGCACGGACACGCCACAGGGATTCCACAGGTCAACGTCGGGACGACCCCCGGTGGCGGGGCGCCCGGCGGCTGCCATGGTGCGAGGACCCGGGTCGAGGCCATTGACGTCCCATCCAGGAATGCTCCACACTTCCCCACGTGGACGCGGGTAGAACTGTCCCCGTGTCCCGAAGGCGCACACCATGGTCCGAAGGTGCACACCCTACGGGGGCGGCATGCGAACGGTTGGCGAAACGCGTCTCCTCGACATAAGACCCCGGCTGCGGAACGATGTTGTCTTCCTCCGCGTCGACACCGGGATCTACTTACGCAGTTCCGATACTTCATGCGTCCTCAAGGGCGCAGGCGCATATGAATGGATGTCGGCCCTCGGCCCCCGGATGAACGGCGCGTCCAGTGTCGCCGAGTTATGTGAGGGCCTGGACGAAAGTCGGCGCAGAACTGCTGTCGCATTGATGAAGGCCCTTCTCGACAAGGGATTCGCCCGCGACGTCCCGCAACCCGACGACAAGGTCCTGGATTCCGGGGCAGCGGAAATGTTCGCGCCGCAGGTCAATTTCATCGAGCACTTCATGCACGCGGACCAGCGGACACCGCAGGAGCTGTTCGCCCGGTTCCGCTCCTCACGCGTCCTGGTCAGCGGCCCGCCCGGGGACGTCCTTGCGGCGGCCGTCCGCGGCCTGCTGCGCAACGGCCTGGCCGAGGTCTTCGTGGACGACGCCTCCTGGGGGCGCGAGTTCGACGGCGAGATCGCCCGTCTCGCCGATGCCGGCACCCCGGCCAAGGTCGTCGTCCTGCCCCTGCCACCCGCGGACCTGGCCGCGTTCGACGTGGTCGTGGGGGGGGGG
>NZ_JBYIQW010000003.1:0-261808 GCF_057707815.1 Actinacidiphila sp. bgisy160 | reverse complement strand
GTGGCCCCCCCCCCTCCCCCCCCCCCCCCCCTCAGCTCTGCCGCCACTCGTACTCCTGCTCCCCGCAGCGCAGTGTGCGCGAACGAGGCAGCGCCCGGTCCACCCACTGCCGCGTACGGGCGATGTCCTCGCCCTGGTGGACGAAGGTGTAGCCCCGGGGCCGCAGCATGACGCTGACGAGCAGGCGGCTCCCCACGGCCACCTCGGGCTCCCCGGCCTCGTCCCGGTCGACGGGGAAGGTCAGCAGGCGGTCCCCTCGCTCGCCCTTGAGGTAGCGGTCCACCGCCATCCGCACCGACACCCGGTCCGGCTCCGCCCCGGGCGTCACCCGCAGCACCGTTCCCTCGGCGACGAGTTCGGTGCAGGCCAGCACCTCCGCGTCGGTCATGCGGACCGATTCGACGTCGGCCTCGCCGGTGCCGGCCCCGCAGCCGGCGAGCGCGGAGAGCACGAGCAGCGCCGCCACGGCGAGGGCCGGTCCCGTCCGGTCTCCCACCCTTCGTCCCACGTCCTTCGCTCCCCTCATGAGGTGTCGCTCTCGCACGGCAGGCCCCGGGAGGCCGTGAGTGCCTTCTCCATCCAGGCGCGGGCGGGGGCGATGTCCGCGGCGCCCTCGTACAGGTCCACCCGCTCGCCGGGGAGGGCGGAGACCATCACCAGGACGCGCGACCCGGGTTCCGGGGGCGGGGCAACATCGTCGTGGTCGTCGTCGACGTGGATCGTGAACGTCAGCCGGGGGGCGCCGCCGGCCGGCTTGATGCGGCGGTCGACGTCCATCACCACCCGCAGGTCCCCCGGCTCGCCGGTGGGCGTCACCTCTCGCACGGTGCCCTCGGCGATGTCGCTCGCGCAGGCGACGATGCCCTCCCGCGAGAGCTTCGCCTCGCTCGCCGCCGAACCGTCGCCCAGGGCGGCGTTCCGGGCCAGGACGACCCCGGCGACCGCCGCCACGCCCGCCACGACGGCGGCCAGGCACAGCGCCAGCGCCCTGCGTCCGCGGGGGCGGCCCTCCACGGGCGGGGCGGGCTGTGCGGCGAGGGCGTCGCCGATCAGCCGCACCTGGGTGCGTAGCAGGGCCACGTCGGCGCACGCGGCGGCGTATTCCTCCCCGGTGTCCGCGGCGCCGTCCGGCGGCACGTCCGCGAGGGCGGCCGACAGCGCCTCGTCCGCCCCGTGGGCCTCGTACTCGTTCCCGCTCATCGTCACACCACCTCCCTGGTGTGCAGCCGGCCGCGCAGCGCGCGCACGGCTGCGTGCAGCCGGCTCTTCACCGTGCCCTCCGGGACGCCGAGCGCCGAGGCGATCTCCGCCACGGGCAGGTCGGCGTAGAAGCGCAACGTCAGCACCTGGCGTTGCCGCGGCGGCAGTTCCTGCAGCCCGTCGGCGATCGCCAGGGCCAGCACATGCGCCTCTCCCCCGCCGTGCCGGGCCCCGTCCCGGGGCGTCAGGGCCGCGAGGCGCTCGCCGAGCCGCTCCTGACGGCGTCGCGAGCGGTGCCAGTCCATCGCCACGTTGGAGGCGGCGACGGCCGCCCACGCGCCCGGGTCCCGCAGCGGCTCGCGGCCGCCCGCCCGGCGCTCCAGCAGCTTCAGCCGCACCTGCTGCACCCCGTCCTGCAGATCCCCCGCCGGCACCCCGCCGAGCGCCAGGACGGCCCTTACGCGATCGAGGTGCTCCGGCGCGAGGGGGTCGTCCCCGTCCCCCGGCCGGGACCTCCGTCTCAGCAGCGCCACGCCCCTCCCCCTTCCGCGATTTCTCCTATGACGCGGCAGCGGCGGAAAACGTTCACCCCTCCTCCGGTCCCGCCCCTGGCCCTAACCTGGCGGGGTGTCCGCCCCTCATGAACTGACGATGCTGGAACAGGCCGCGGCCGTCCGGACGGGCGAACTGTCGCCCGTGGAGCTGACGGCCCACTACCTCGACCGGATCGAGCGGCTCGACCCGGCCCTCGGGGCCTATCTGACCGTCACGCCCGAACGCGCCCTGGAGGACGCGCGGCACGCCGAACGCGTGCTCACGGAGGGCGGGCGGCTCCCGCCGCTGCTCGGCGTGCCGGTGCCGGTGAAGGACCTGACGCCGGTGGCCGGGGTGCGTTTCACCTCCGGGTCGGCGGTCTTCGCCGACCGGGTCGCCGACCGGGACGCGTACCTCGTCCGGCTGCTGCGGGACGCGGGGACCGTCCTGACCGGGAAGACCAGCACCCCGGAGTTCGGGCTGCCCGCCTACACCGAGGGCGCCGTGGGGCCGCCGGCCCGCAGCCCGTACGACCTCGCGCGTGGCGCCGGCGGCAGCAGCGGCGGCGCGGCCGCGGCCGTGGCGGCCGGGCTGGCGGCGGCGGCGCACGGCAGCGACGGGGGCGGCTCGATCCGCATCCCGGCCGCCTGCTGCGGGGTCGTCGGGCTGAAGCCGAGCCGGGGCCGGGTCAGCCCCGCGCCGTGGGGCGACGCGAGCGGACTGGCCGTGGGCGGGCCCATCGCGCGCACGGTCCGGGACACCGCGGCGCTGCTCGACGTGCTGGCGGTGCCCGCGCCCGGCGACCCCTTCCGGCTGCCGCCCCCGGAGCGGTCGTTCCTGCGGTGGTGCGAGCACGAACCGCGCCGGCTGCGGATCGCCCGCTGGGCGGTGCCGGACGTCGCGGGGGTGGAGGTCGACCCGCAGGTCCTGGCGGCCTACGAGCGCACCTCGGCGCTGCTGGCCGGGCTGGGGCACGAGGTCGTGGACGTGCCGCAGCCGCTCGCCCCGGGCGACCGCGACGCGTTCACCCCGGTGTGGGCCGTGCTGGCCGCGCTGACTCCCGTGGCACCGGAGCGGGAGCGGGAGCTGCTGCCGCTCACCCGCTGGCTGCGCGACCAGGGGCGGGACGTGGGCGGCCTCGACTACGCCCGCACGCTGGGGGTGATGCAGGGCGTGGGCCGCAAACTGGCCGAGGCCGCCGAGCCGTACGACGCGGTGCTCACCCCGACGCTGGCACAGCTCCCCGCCCCGGTGGGCGCCCTGCGCGACGACGCCGACCCGGCGGCCGACTTCGCGGCGCAACTGGCGTTCACGCCGTTCACCGCGCCGTGGAACATCGCCGGGCTGCCCGCGGTGTCGCTGCCCCTGGAGTGGTCTCCGGCGGGGCTCCCCGTCGGCATGATGCTGGGCGCCCGGCACGGCGAGGAGGGCCCCCTGCTCGCGCTCGCCGCCCAACTGGAGGCCGCGTCCCCCTGGCAGCCCCGCACGGCCCGCGCGTTCGACCCACCGGGGTCCGCGGACGGACCCCCCGCCTGAGGTGGCTGCCGCACCCGGTGGCCGCCGGGTGCCGCAGCGCCCCGGTGGGCGAAGTGAGTGCCGACGGTTTCGTAATGGATCTCATAGGACTGGGTGATCGCGTTGTTCACGCCTGCGTCCAGGAGATTGCTACCTCTCGGCGCCGTCCGCCGCAGACCTTCGAGGACGTGCTGGGCCAGCTGGAGAGATCAGGGCTCACCGAGTCCGTGGCCGCTCTGCGCCTCGGACCGGGAGCTGTGAGCCAGCCCTCCTGCCGTCCCGCACAGAAGGCGGCTTACGAGGCGGAGCTGCCTGAGGAGTGGCTTCGTAGCCGGCGGACACAGCGTCTGATCACCGGCTGAAGGGCGGCCTGTCACCACACCGCCCCGGAGGCCGGCCTCGCGACGCGACCCCGTGGGAGGCGGCCGCCGGGTGCCGCCACTCGTGGGTGGGAGCGGGTGCACGGAATGCGACTGCGTCGCCACGCAGTGGGTATGGCTGAGGCTGTCCGGAGAACGCGCACCCGCGATGACGGCACCAGGAGGGCATCCCATGACCGAAGGCGCCGACCGGGACAGACTTGCCGCGCTGCACGGCGTGGACGTCACCTACCGCCCGTCGCCGGACCGCGAGGTGCGCGTGCCCGACGGGACGGTCGTGGCGGTGCTGGCCGCGCTGGGCGTCGACGCCTCGACCCCGGCGGCAGTGCGCGGCGCGCTGGCGGAGCACGACCACCGTGCCGGGCGCCGGCTGCTCCCCCGCAGCGTGGTGACGCGGGCCGGGCGTCCGCTCGGGCACCGGCTGCCCGAGGGCACCGTGCTGCGGCTGACCACGGAGGACGGCACCGAGGCCACCTGGGACGGCGAGGTGCCGCTGCCCGTGGGGCGGCACGTGCTGCGCGCGCAGGCCCCCGACGGGCGCACCGCGCAGGCGCAGCTCACCGTGGCGCCGGAACGGCTGCCCGGCCCCCCGGAGCGGGTCCTCGGCTTCATGGCGCAGCTGTACTCCGTGCTGTCCTCGCGGTCCTGGGGCATGGGCGACCTCGGCGACCTCGCGGACCTCGCGGCGTGGTCGGGCCGGGCGCTGCACGCGGGCTTCCTTCAGGTCAACCCGCTGCATGTGGCCGTGCCCGGGCGTCCCACCGACCCGTCGCCGTACCGTCCGTCCTCACGGCGCTTCCCCGACCCGGTGTACCTGCGGGTGGAGGAGATCCCGGAGTACGCCTACCTCGGCACCGACGACCGCGAGCGGGCGGTGGACCTGCTGCGCAAGGCGGCCGTGCTGCGCGACTCGGTGCTGCTCAAGGACGCCCTGATCGACCGTGACGCGGTGTGGGAGCTGAAGCGCGAGGCGCTCGCGCTGGTCCGCAAGGTGCCGCTGTCGCCGGGACGGCGGGCCGCGTACTGCGACTTCCTCGCGGACCAGGGGCAGGCGCTGGACGACCACGCCACCTGGTCGATGCTGGCCGAGCTGCACGGCCCGGACTGGCGCGGCTGGCCGGCGGGACTGCGCGACCCGCGCTCGGGGCAGGTCGCGCGGCTCCGCGGCGAACGCCTGGACCAGGTCGACTTCCACTGCTGGCTGGCCTGGCTGACGGACGCCCAGCTGGCCGCGGCGCAGCGTTCGGCGCGGGACGCGGGGATGGCGGTCGGCATCGTCCACGACCTCGCGGTCGGGGTGCACCCCTCCGGTTCCGACGCCTGGGCGCTGCAGGACGCGCTCGCCCACGGGATGTCGGTCGGGGCGCCGCCGGACGCCTTCAACGCCCACGGCCAGGACTGGGGCCTGCCGCCGTGGCGCCCGGACGCCCTGGCCGCCACGGGGTACGCGCCCTACCGCGACCTGCTGCGCAACGTGCTGCGGCACGCGGGGGGCCTGCGCATCGACCACGTGATGGGGCTGTTCCGCCTGTGGTGGGTGCCCGAGGGCGAGCCGCCGACGCGGGGCGCGTACGTCCGTTACGACGCCGTGGCGATACTCGGCGTGCTCGCCCTGGAGGCGCAGCGCGCCGGTGCCGTGGTCATAGGGGAGGACCTCGGCACGGTCGAGCCGGGCGTCCGCGAGGAGCTGGCCGACCGAGGCATCCTCGGCACGTCGGTGCTCTGGTTCGAGCGGGACTGGGAGGCGGCGCACGGATCCGCGCACGCCCGGCCGCTGCCGCCCGCGGCCTGGCGGGCGGACGCGCTGGCGACGGTGACCACCCACGACCTGCCGACGACGGCGGCCCGGCTGACCGGGGAGCACGTCGGGCTGCGGCACCGGCTGGGGCTGCTGACCCGGCCGCTGGAGGCGGAGCAGGCCGAGGACGCGCGGGAGGTCGCGGAGTGGCTGGCGCTGCTCGGCCGACTGGGGCTGCTGCCGGAGGGCGCCCGGGACGAGGAGGCGGTCGTCAAGGCTGTCCACCGCTTCCTGGCGCGCACGCCGGCCCGGATGGTCGGGGTGTGGCTGCCGGACGGGGTCGGCGACCGCCGCCCGCAGAACCTGCCGGGCACCTGGGACCAGTACCCCAACTGGCGGCTGCCGGTCGCGGACGCGGAAGGACGGCCGCTCACCCTGGAGCAGCTGACGGCCTCACCGCGGCTGCACGCGCTGGCGCACGAGGTGCGGACCGCGATGGCGGCACCCGGCGGGCCGTAACACCACCCCGGACGCGCGGGCCGCGGAAGCGTTCGCTACTTTGAGACCGTGGACAAGCTCAACAAGAACGCCCTGCGCGCCGGTGCCGTGACGGCTGGTACGGCGCTGATGCTGCTGATGTCGTCCCCCGCGTTCGCGAACGCCCAGGACGACGGTGCGGACCCGGGTCCCGGCCTGAGCGTGCTCCAGACGCTGGGCCTGTACCTCGCCCTCCCGATCGTCCTGTTCCTGGTCATCGCGGGCCTGGTCATCGTGACCGACAAGTCCCGCAAGACCCAGGGCTGATCCCTTTCCCACGTCGCTGACCGGGCCGCGGAGCACCGCGGCCCGGCCTCAGGCGTTCCCCGGCACCATGTGCCGGGGAACGGCGGCCGACCCCTTGTGCCGGGGGTGGCGGCCGCGAGAGCGTTCCGGCGGCCCGGGCCGTTCCGCCGCACCCCGCCGTCAGGCATCCGCGCCGTCGCCGGCCGGTGTCCGCGAGGGCGCGCGGGCCTTCCCCCAACGGCGTGAACCGAGGTGAAGACGGCGTGGGGAACGAGCGGCATCGCGCGGCAGCGCACCGGCCGCTGCGGAAAGCGCGGAAGACGCGAGGCCCCCCGCGGCGGTGTGCCGCGGGGGGCCTCGCGCTCCGGGTGGGTCAGCCGGCCGCCGCGTCCGCGGCCCGGGCCTTCAGGGCGCGGTCGACCCCGGCACGGCACTCCGTCACCATGCGCCGCAGCGCGGGTGCCGGATCGGCCGCCGCCAGCCAGGCGTCGGTGGCGTCCAGGGTCTCCTGGGAGACCTGGAGCGCCGGGTAGAGGCCGACGATGATCTGCTGGGCCATCTCGTGGCTGCGGGAGGCGAAAACGTCCGAGACCGCCGCGAAGTACCGCTGCGTGTAGGGCGCCAGCAGCTCGCGCTGGTCGGGCTCGGAGAAGCCCGCGATGACCGCCTCCTGGACGGCGTTGGTGAGCTTCTCCGCCTCGACGACCGAGGCCCACGCCTCGGCCTTCGCCTCGGCCGTCGGACGGGCGGCGCGCGCGGTGGCCGCGTGCCGCTCACCGGCCGCCGTGGCGTCCCGGCCGAGCTCCGCCGCGATGGCTTCCTCGTCGGCGCGGCCGGTCGCGGCCAGCCGCTGCAGGAAGGCCCAGCGCAACTCGGTGTCGACGGCCAGACCCTCGATCGTCTCCGTGCCGCCGAGCAGCCCGGCGAGCAGGTCGAGCTGCTCCTTGGTGCGGGCCGTGGCGGCGAACGCCCGTGCCCAGGCGAGCTGGTGGTCGCTGCCGGGGGCGGCCGCGCGCAGGTGCTCCAGTGCCGCCTCGGTCCACCGGGCGAGACCGGTCTCGCGCCAGTCCTCCGCGGCGTAGAGCTCCAGCGCCGTCTTCACCTGGCGGTGCAGGGACTGCACGACGCCGATGTCGGACTCCTTGCCGATGCCGGAGAGCACCAGCTCCAGGTAGTCGCGGGTGGCGAGTTCGCCGTCGCGGGTCATGTCCCACGCCGCCGCCCACACCAGGGCGCGCGGCAGCGACTCGGTGAAGTCGCCGAGGTGCTCGCGGACGGTGGCCAGCGAGGCCTCGTCGAGCCGCACCTTGGCGTACGACAGGTCGTCGTCGTTGAGCAGCACGACCGCCGGGCGCTTGACGCCGGTGAGCTCGGGCACCGGCGTCAGCTCGCCGTCGACGTCCAGCTCGACGCGCTGGACGCGCACCAGCTTGCCGTCCTGGAGCTCGTACGCGCCGACCGCGATGCGGTGCGGCCGCAGGATCGACTCGCCCTTGGCGCCGGGCGGCAGCGCCGGGGCCTCCTGGCGCACGGCGAAGGAGGTGATGGTGCCGTCGGCGGCGGTCTCGATCTCCGGGCGGAGGATGTTGATGCCGGCGGTCTCCAGCCACTTCCTCGACCAGGTCTTCAGGTCGCGGCCGGAGGTCTCCTCCAGCGCGGACAGCAGGTCCGTCAGGCGGGTGTTCTTCCAGGCGTGGCGCTTGAAGTACGCCTGCACGCCGGTGAAGAACTCGTCCATGCCGACGTAGGCCACCAGCTGCTTGAGCACCGAGGCGCCCTTGGCATAGGTGATGCCGTCGAAGTTGACCTGGACGTCCTGGAGGTCGTTGATCTCCGCCATGATCGGGTGGGTGGACGGCAGCTGGTCCTGCCGGTACGCCCAGGTCTTCATGGAGTTGGCGAAGGTCGTCCAGGAGTGCGGCCACCGGCTGCCGGGCGCGTACGCCTGACAGGCGATGGAGGTGTAGGTGGCGAACGACTCGTTCAGCCAGAGGTCGTTCCACCACTCCATGGTGACCAGGTCGCCGAACCACATGTGGGCCAGCTCGTGGAGGATCGTCTCGGCGCGCACCTCGTAGGCGGCGTCGGTCACCTTGGAGCGGAAGACGTACTGGTCGCGGATGGTGACCGCGCCCGCGTTCTCCATGGCGCCGGCGTTGAACTCCGGCACGAAGAGCTGGTCGTACTTCGCAAAGGGGTACGGGAAGTCGAACTTCTCCTCGAACCAGTCGAAGCCCTGCCGGGTGACCTCGAAGATCGCGTCGGCGTCGAGGAACTCCGTCAGCGACGGACGGCAGTACAGGCCCAGCGGCACACTGCGGCCGCCCTCGCCCTCCCAGGTGCTGTGCACGGCGTGGTACGGGCCGGCGATCAGCGCGGTGATGTACGTGGAGATGCGCGGGGTGGGCGCGAAGCTCCACACATTGCCGGCCGGCTCCGGGGTCGGGGAGTTGGAGACGACCGTCCACCCGGCCGGGGCCTTCACGGTGAAGGTGAAGGTCGCCTTGAGGTCGGGCTGCTCGAAGCAGGTGAAGACCCGGCGGGCGTCCGGGACCTCGAACTGGGTGTAGAGGTACGCCTGCTTGTCGACCGGGTCGACGAAGCGGTGCAGGCCCTCGCCGGTGTTGGTGTACGCCGCGTCCGCGACGACCCGCAGCTCGTTGGCGCCGGCCCGCAGCGACGGCAGGGCGATGCGGCTGTCGGCGAAGACCTCGGCCGGGTCCAGCGCGGTGCCGTTGAGCACCACCTCGTGGACCGTGGGGGCGACCAGGTCGATGAAGGTCGAGGCACCCGCCTCGGCGGAGCCGAAGCGCACCGTGGTCACCGACCGGAAGGTGCCGCCCTCCTGGGCCCCGCTCAGGTCGAGCTCGATGTCGTACGCGTCCACGGTGAGCAGGCGGGCTCGCTGCCGCGCCTCCTCGCGTGTGAGGTTCGTGCCGGGCACGTGTCCGTCTCCTTCGTCGGGTTTTCGGCCATCCTCGCACGCGGGAGGGGCGGGACGGCCGGGGGTTTTCCCTCGACCGGCCGGTCGTGTCCCCGGGCGCCGCCGGCTACCGGCGGTACAGGCCGCGGGCACGGGGCGGAAGGAGCGCATCCACACGTTGACACGCCCTCCGTGCGGGTGACGGTCCGTCGGGCCATGACTCCGGGCAGGGGGGAGTCGCCGCGACGCACACGGCAGCGCTCGTCGCCGCCGTCGACGGCGGGGTGGGTCCCGGTGCGGCTGTCCCTGCCCGCGGACGGCGTGCCCGGCTTGTACGAGGTGCCGCCGGCGTTCCGCGCCGAGGGCCGCGCCGTGCGGCAGACCGTCACCGTGCACGCCTGTCCGCGCACCGGCGGCCCCGGCCTCGCCGCGGGCGCCCGGGCCACTTCCTCCGGTGACGAGACGGCGGACTTCCCGGCCTCGGCGCTGACCGACGGCGACCCCGGGATATCCGCTGGTCCTCCCCCGTCCGGGACAACGCCTGGGTGCAGGCCGAGCTGCCACGGGCCGCCGGGGTCGGCCGGGTGGTGCTGCGCCGGCAGGACGCGTACGCCTCCCGCTACACGGTCCTGACCTCGGCGGACGGCCAGAGCCTGCACACCGCGCTGCGGTGGTCTCCGGCGGCCGCCGCGGCACGGAGTCCGTCCGGCTGGACGCCCCGTCGGACACGCGCCGCATCCGTGTGCAGGGACTGGAACGCGGCACGACGTACGGCTGCCCGCTGTACTCGATGCGGGCCTACGCCGTCACCTCAGCACCGTCCATCACCCTCCTCAACCGGCCGTTCTCCGGTGACCGTTGCCGAGTGAGCGCGCGTCTGCCACTATTCACTCAGTACATGTATCGAGTGAATAGAAGGAGGGCGTCGCATGAGTACCGGCAACGTCCTGCTGGGCCTGCTCGCCGCCGGGCCCGGCCACGGCTACGACCTCAAGCGGCGGCACGACGAGCGCTTCCCCCAGGCACGCCCCCTCGCGTACGGGCAGGTCTACACGAGCCTGCAGCGCCTGGTGCGCGACGGCCTCGCCGAGGTCGACGCCACCGAGAGCGACGGCGGCCCGGAGCGCACGACCTACCGGCTCACCGAACAGGGCCGGCTGGCACTGCGGACCTGGCTCGGCGAGCCCGTACCGCCCGCCCCGGTCAGCGCGGCCAACGAGATCTTCGCCAAGGTCACGGCGCTCATCGCCTCCGGCTTCGGCGACCCGGCGGCCTTCCTGCGCCTCCAGCGCGCCGCTCACCTCGCCCGGATGCGCGAACTCACCGCCGCGAAGGCCGCGTCCGGCGCCCCGCTGTCGGCCGTGCTCTCCGCCGACTACGCCCTCACCCATCTCGACGCCGACCTGCGCTGGATGGACAACGCCGCGCAGCGCCTCGGCGCCCTGGCCGAGGAGGTCACCTCAGCATGACCACACCCCTGATCGAGGCCCGCGGCCTCGTCAAGCGGTACGGCACCACCAACGCCCTGCGCGGCGCCTCGCTGCGCCTGCTGCCCGGGGAGATCCTGGCCGTCACCGGGCCGAGCGGCAGCGGCAAGTCCACGCTGCTGCACTGCATGTCGGGCATCGTCCGGCCGGACGAGGGCGAAGTCCGCTACATGGGCGGCGACGCCGGCGGGGAGCGGCTCGACCAGGCCGGGGAGGCACGCCGGTCCATGCTGCGGCGCACCGACTTCGGCGTGGTCTTCCAGTTCGGCCAGTTGGTCGGCGAACTGACGGCCCTGGACAACGTGGCCCTGCCACTGCTGCTGGCCGGGAACTCCCGCGCCGCCGCCCACGAGAGCGCGGGCACCTGGCTGGAGCGTTTCGGGGTGCGCGGTCAGGCCGCCCTGCGCCCGGGTGAGATGTCGGGCGGGCAGGCGCAGCGCGTCGCCCTGGCCCGCGCGCTGGTCACCGGCCCGAAGGCGGTCTTCGCCGACGAGCCCACCGGGGCGCTGGACTCCCTCGCCGGCGAGCAGGTCATGACCGCCCTGGTCCACGCGGCCCGCGAGTCCGGTACCGCGGTGCTCCTGATCACGCACGACGCCCAGGTCGCGGCGTACGCGGACCGCGAGGCGACGGTGCGGGACGGTGTCGTCGAGGGAGAGGACGAGCCCGTCGCCGAGGTGACCCGGTGAGGGGGCTGCGGGGGGATGCCCTGCTGGCGTGGGCACTGCTGCGGGGCTCCCCGCGCAGCCAGTGGTGGCGTCTGGCGCTCACCGCGCTCGGCGCGGCCCTCGGCACGGGCTTCGCGCTGGCGGCCGTCGTCGTCGCTGTGATCAACACCCGGTTCGGGGGCGGGGAGCACCGGTACACCAACGACCTGCTGAACGAGGCCGGCCTGCGACCGGGCGTGGTCGCCGCACTCCTGCTGCTCCTCGTGCCGGTACTGGCTTTCGTGGGGCAGTGCACGCGGATCGGCGCGCTTCGGCGCGAGCGGCGGCTCGCCGCGCTCCGCCTGGCCGGGGCGACCCCGAGCCAGGTGCGGCGGATCTCCGCGCTGGAGACGGGCGCCGCGTGCGGGCTCGGCTCCCTGGCCGGACTGGCCGGTTTCCTGACGCTGCGCGCGGTCCTTGACGCCGGCGCACCGGCCATGGCCGCGGACGGCGGGGCGTTCCGGCTCCTGACCTGGCCGACCGACGTACCCGTTCCGTGGCCTGCGGCGATCCTCGTGGTGCCGGGCCTGCCGCTGCTGGCCACCGCGGAGGCGTGGTTCACGCTGCGACGGGCGGCCGTCGATCCGCTGGGCCCGGCCGCACGCCGGCCACGACGGACCCGCACCGGCCCGGGCATGTGGCTGCTGGGCCCCGTGGCGCTGATCGCGGGCATCGGGCTCGTGCTGCTGGGGCTGACCGTGCGCCTGAGGCACGTGCCGATCGTGCCGATCGTGGTGGCGATCCTCGCCCTGTGCGCCGTCGGACTGGTGTACACCAGCGCCGGGCTGGCGCTGTTCACCGGACGGCTGGCCGCCCGCTCCGGCCGCCCGGCCCTGCTGATCGCGGGGGAGCGGCTGCGGGCCGACCCGTGGGCGTCGGCCCGCGCCCACACGGTGGTGATGCTCGCCTCACTGGTGGGCGTCGGCTGGGTGGTCATGCGACGGGTGACGGTCGAGATGTTCCGGAACGGCCCGGACTATGCCGGCGGTGACGTCTCCTTCTACGTCGGCGGCTACGACCTGGCCGGGCTCGCGCTGCTGATCGGCGTCTCGGTCACCGTCAGCGGGCTGGCCGTGGGCGTCGTGGAGTCACTCATGACCCGCCGCCGGGCCCTGGCCGCCCTGGCCGCGGCGGGCACGCCCCGGAAGGTGCTGTGGCGCGCCACCTTGCTGGAGACCGCGCTGCCCCTCGTCCCGGCCCTGCTCCTGGGCGCCGGCTGCGGCCTGGCGCTCGTCGCGCCCGTCGTGCTCCACGGTCAGGGCCGCCCCCTGCCGCTGCTGGAGCCGGCGCTGCTCACGGGCGGCCTGCTGGCCGCATCCCTGCTGGCGACCGCAGCCGGCCTGCCGCTGCTGCGCCGCACCGTGCACCCGGCGCAGTTGCGCCACGAGTAGCGGCGCGGAGGGTGCGCGGAGGGGCCCCGGACCGGCACGGGGGTGCGGTCCGGGGCCCTGAGCCCGGTAGGGGACGGTTCAGGACAACACGAAGGCCCGGTCTCAGGCGGATATGCCGTCGATCCGGGCCATGGCGTCCTCCGCGCCGAATGCCTGCAGGTATGGCAGCCAGCGCGGGTCCCTATGCCCGGTCCCGATGATCCGCCAGGCGAGGCCCGACGGCGGGGCGGGCTGGTGGCGCATCCGCCAGCCGAGTTCGGCGACATGGCGGTCGGCCTTGAGATGGTTGCACCGGCGGCAGGCAGCGACCACGTTGTCCCACGTGTGCTGGCCTCCGCGGCTGCGCGGGATCACGTGGTCGACGCTGGTTGCGACGCCTCCGCAGTACGCGCACCGGCCGCCGTCCCGGGCGAACAGGGCCCGCCGGGTCAGAGGCACGGGGCCGCGAAAGGGGACTCGGACGAATTTGGTGAGCTTCACGACACTCGGAGCGGGGACAGTACAGGTCGCGCTGTGCATATAGGCGCCGGATTCCTCGAGGCACACGGCCTTCTTGTTCAGCACGAGGATGAGCGCGCGGCGGAGCGGTACGACGCCGAGCGGCTCGTACGACGCGTTGAGGACCAGGACATGCGGCACGGGTGCCTCCTTTTACGCCGGCGGCGCGTGGCTCGCGCCGGGACGATCTGCCCACAGTCTCTCCGGAAGCCCGGTCGCGGCGCCACCATGACCGGGTAACGGAGCGAGGGTGTTTTCAACCACACCCCTTCTACATGCCCTGAATCACCGCACCTCGCGCTCGAACAGCACAACGGGACACATCGCCTCCCCCGTTAGTGTGGGAAGCCTGCCCAACCCGGAGGTTTCCGCCCGTGTCCCCATCGCCGTCCACCGTCGCGACGATCGACGACGCCCAGAAGAGCGCGACCGACGCCGCCGACTACATCAGCCGGAACTGGGCGGACTGGCTCTCCGCAGGGCTGCGCATCCTGCTGATCCTGGTGATCGCGCTGGTGCTGCGGTCGGTGGTCCGCCGCATGATCACCAAGTTCATCGAGCGCATGAACCGCGGCGCCGAGGTCGCCGCGACGAGCGCGCTGGGCGGGCTGCTGGTCAACGCCGAGCGGCGGCGGCAGCGCAGCGAGGCGATCGGCTCGGTGCTGCGCAGCGTGGCCTCGTTCGTGATCATGGGGACGGCGGCGCTCACCGTGCTGTCCGTGTTGCAGATCAACCTGGCTCCGCTGCTGGCCAGCGCGGGGGTGGCCGGTGTCGCGATCGGCTTCGGCGCGCGGAACCTGGTGACCGACTTCCTTTCCGGCGTCTTCATGATCCTGGAGGACCAGTACGGCGTCGGGGACGTCATCGACGCGGGCGTCGCCAGCGGCACCGTGGTCGAGGTCGGGCTGCGGGTGACCAAGCTGCGCGGCGACAACGGCGAGATCTGGTACATCCGCAACGGCGAGGTCAAGCGGATCGGCAACCTCAGCCAGGGCTGGGCGACGGCCGTGGTGGACGTCCAGGTCGGCTACGGGGAGGACCTGGACCGGGCCCGCACGGTGATCGAGGAGACCGCCGCCGCGATGGCCAAGGACCAGCCGTGGGACGAGGTGCTCTGGGAGCCGGTCGAGGTGCTGGGCCTGGAGTCGGTGACCTCGGACTCGGTGCTGATCCAGACGCAGGCCAAGACCATGCCGGGCAAGGCGGCGGCGGTCGCGCGGGAACTGCGCTGGCGGATCAAGCGGGCCTTCGACGCGTCCGGGATCGCGATCGTCGGCGGCACCCCGCAGGCGGTGGAGGAGGGGCCGGCCGACCCCTCGGCCGCCGTCGCCCCGCCGTCCGCGCTCGCCGACCCCGCCTCCCCGCAGGCGCTGGCCGCGCAGCCGCCGGCCCCCGCGCCGGCGTCGTCCCAGCCGGGCGCGGTCAAGTAGCGACAGCCGCCCAACAGGGGCGCCGGGCACCGCCCGGCGCCCCTTTTCCGTGCCACGACACGGCCGGTAACGCTTTGGAGTCGACCTCGCGAACCGCCCTTGACGCTCCGGCTGCGGGCGCCTACCTTGCCTTTCACCAACAGGAAAGTTTCCTAACTACCGCCAGGGCACAGCCGCCTCCCTGACCCCGCCCAGCCCACCAGCCTCGTGCCGTAGCCTGCGGCGCGTGTCCGTCACGACGAGGGAGGACGAGACCGTGGCCGGTACCACCGGAAGCCCGGGCACCCCCGGCACACCGCGCGTACTACGGGCGATGAACGACCGCGCCGCGCTCGACCTGCTCATCGAGCACGGCCCGCTCTCCCGCACCCGGATCGGCAAGCTCACCGGCCTGTCGAAGCCCACCGCCTCCCAGCTGCTCGCCCGTCTCGAAGCGGCCGGGCTGGTCCTCGCCACCGGGACGACCGCCGGGCGCCCGGGGCCCAACGCACAGCTGTACGCGGTCAACCCCGCGGCCGCGCACGTCGCCGGCCTCGATGTGACGACCGAGCGCATACGCGCCGCCGTCGCCGACATCACCGGCCGGGTGGCCGGCGTGTTCGAGCTCGCCACCCCCGGCCGCGCCCGGCGCGGCCAGGGCGGCGCCGTCGAACAGGTCGTCCAGGCCGTCGACGGCGCGATCAAGGCGGCCGGGCTGCACCGCACCGACCTGCACAGGATCGTCGTCGGCACTCCCGGCGCCTTCGACCCCAGCACCGGCCGGCTGCGCTACGCCAGCCACCTCCCCGGCTGGCACTCCCCCGCTCTCCTGGACGAGCTGGCCGCCGCCCTGCCCGTCCCCCTGGAGTACGACAACGACGTAAATCTCGCCGCCGTGGCCGAGCAGCGGCTCGGCGCGGCCCGGGACCACGACGACTTCGTCCTGCTGTGGAACGAGGAGGGCATCGGCGCGGCCATCGTGATCGGCGGCCGGCTGCACCGCGGCTGGACCGGGGGCGCCGGCGAGGTCGGCTTCATGCCGGTGCCGGGGACCCCCCTGGTCCGGCACGTCGCCAAGGCCAACGCCGGCGGCTTCCAGGAACTGGCCGGCTGCAACGCGGTACTGCGCACCGCGCGGGAACTGGGACTCTCCGTACCGCGGGGCACGCAGGCCGATAGCGCCTCGGCGCTGCTCGCCGCGGCGGCGGGTACCGGTGAGGACGCGCACGCGGAGCTGCTTCGGCGCTTCGCCACCGGGCTCGCCATCGGGCTGGCCTCGCTGGTGACCGTCCTCGACCCCGGGCTGATCGTCCTGTCCGGCGGGGTGATCGCCGCGGGCGGTGAGCCGCTGCGCTCCCTGGTCCAGTCCGAACTGGCCGAACTCGCCGTCCCCCGGCCCCGGCTGGTGCTCGGCGGCGTACCGAACGACCCCGTCCTGTCCGGGGCGCTGCAGAGCGCCCTCGCCACCACCCGCGACGAGGTGTTCGACACCTCACGCTGACCGCGACAGCCCATCCACCCACCCGCACACGCAGTGGACGGCCCCCCGCGGGTCCCTCCGCCGGTCTCGCACACCCTCGAACCGCCCGAAGTCCCCTGGAGGAAGCGAAGTGTCCGGTTCCACCAAGACGGCCGCGGCCGCCGTCGCAGCCGCCGCCGCGATAACCCTGCTGACGAGCGCGTGCACGGGCTCCGGCAACAACACCGCAGGCGACGACCCCACCAAGGACGTGACCATCACCTTCTGGCACGGCTGGTCCGCGCCCAGCGAGGTGAAGGCGATCGACGCCAACGTCAAGGCGTTCGAGAAGGCCCACCCCAACATCCACGTCAAGGTGCAGGGCAACATCACCGACGACAAGATCAACCAGGCGCTGCGGGCCGGCGGCCCCAATGCCCCGGACGTCGTCTCCTCCTTCACCACCGACAACGTCGGCAAGTTCTGCTCGTCGGGCGCCTTCGCCGACCTGGACCCGTTTCTGAAGAAGGCAGGCATCGACCCGGCCGCCACCTTCCCCAAGCCGATGCTGGAGTACACCCAGTTCGAGGGGAAGCGCTGCACGCTGCCGCTGCTCGGCGACGCCTACGGCCTCTACTACAACAAGGACGCCTTCAAGGCCGCCGGGATCGCCGCTCCGCCGAAGACGCTCTCGGAGTTCAAGGCCGACGCGGTCAAGCTCACCAAGGCCCAGGGCGACTCCTACTCCCAGCTCGGCTTCATGCCGAACTTCCACGGCTACGAGTCCACCACCACGCACCTGGCCGCGCAGTGGGGCGCGAAGTACTTCGACGCCGACGGCAGGTCGAACATCGCCAAGGACCCCGGGGTCGCCGCCATGTTCACCTGGCAGCAGGACATGGTGAAGGCGCTCGGCGGCTTCAAGAAGCTGGAGAAGTACCGGTCGTCCTTCGGTGACGAGTGGGGCGCCAAGAACCCCTTCCACACCGGCCAGGTCGCCATGGCCATCGACGGCGAGTGGCGGGCCGGAATGGCCGAGGAGGCCGGCACGAAGTTCGAGATCGGCGTCGCCCCCTTCCCCGTGCCGGACGACCAGGCCGACACCTATGGCAAGGGCTACCTGTCGGGCACGATCATCGGCGTCGCCAACACCAGCGCCAAGAAGAACGCGGCCTGGGAGCTGGTGAAGTACATGGCCACCGACACCGACGCGGTGGTGAGCTTCTCCAACGCCATCCACAACGTGCCCTCCACGCTCGCCGCGCTGGGGTCCCCGAAGCTGGACGCCGATCCGCTCTTCCGCACCTTCGTGGAGATCGCGCAGAACCCGGACAGCACCACCACCCCCGCCAGCGTCAACGGCGGCACCTACCAGCTGACCCTGCAGGACTTCGGCTACGCCTACGAGGCCGGCAAGCAGAGCGACCTGGCCGCGGGCCTCAAGGGCGTCGACGAGCAGGTCGACAAGGACATCGCGCAGGCCCGTTGATGAGCGCCGTCCACCCGATGCTGAGGGCGAAGCGCCGTCGTGAGGCGCTTCGCACCCTCGCCTTCATGTCGCCCTGGCTGGTCGGCTTCAGCGTCTTCTTCGCCTACCCGCTGGTCTCGACCGTCTACTTCTCGTTCATGAAGTACGACGGCTTCACCGCCCCGACGTGGAACGGCCTCAGGAACTGGTCGTACGTCTTCGACGACTACCCGTTCTTCTGGCCGGCGCTGCGCAACACGCTGTGGCTGGTCGTGGTCATGGTCAGCCTGCGGGTCGTGTTCGGCCTGGGGATCGGACTGCTGATCACGAGGATCAAGTCGGGTGCCGGGCTGTTCCGCACCGCCTTCTACCTCCCCTATCTGGCCCCGCCGGTGGCCGCGACGATGGCCTTCGCCTTCCTGCTCAACCCCGGCACGGGACCGGTCAACCACCTGCTGGGCAAGGCCGGCCTGCCGACGCCCGGCTGGTTCAACGACCCGGCGTGGTCCAAGCCCGCCCTCACGCTGCTCGCGCTGTGGGGCATCGGCGACCTCATGGTCATCTTCATGGCCGCGCTGCTCGACGTGCCCAAGGAGCAGTACGAGGCCGCCGAGCTGGACGGCGCGGGGCCCTGGGCGAGGTTCCGCTACGTCACGCTGCCGAACATCTCACCCGTCGTGATGTTCGCCGTCGTGACCGGGGTCATCCAGACGATGCAGTACTACACACAGCCCCTGGTCGCCGGGAAGGTCGCCAGCGGCATCATCGGCGGCTCGGGCCAGCAGTTCGAGCCCGGCTACCCGGAGAAGTCCACCCTGACCCTGCCGCAACTGGTCTACAACCTCGGCTTCCAGCGCTTCGACACCGGCTCGGCCTGTGTGATCGCGCTCGTGCTCTTCGCGCTCGCCATGGCCTTCACCGCGCTCCTCATGCGCCGCCGCAGCGGCTTCCTGACGGCGGAGGACTGACGCCCATGACCACCCACGCCACCCTCACCCCATCCGCCACGGCGCCCGCCACCGGAACCCCGTCCGGTGCGCGGCGCACAGCGTCCCGCAAGGCGGCGCTCAACTGGATCGCGGTGCACGCCCTCGGCATCGCCGCCGCGCTCTTCTTCGTCCTGCCGTTCGTCTTCGTCCTCCTCACCGCGGTGATGAGCGACACCCAGGCCCTCACCCGCGACCTGTGGCCGAGGACCTGGGAGTGGGGCAACTTCGGCACCGTCTGGGACACCCCCGGGTTCCTCACCTGGTGGCGCAACACCCTGCTGTACGCGGGCCTCGGCACCGTGCTGACCGTCGTCTCCAGCACGCCGGTCGCCTACGCGCTGGCCAAGTTCCGCTTCCGCGGCCGCAACCTGTCGATGATGCTCGTGGTCTCGACGATGATGCTGCCCCCGCAGGTCGTCATCGTGCCCATGTACCTGTTCTGGGCGAAGCAGCTGCACCTGTCGGGCACGCTGTGGCCGCTGATCATCCCGATGGCCTTCGGTGACGCGTTCAGCATCTTCCTGCTCCGGCAGTTCCTGCTGACCATCCCCAAGGAGTACACGGACGCGGCCAGGGTCGACGGCTGCGGCGAACTGCGCACGATGCTGAACGTGGTGCTGCCGATGGCGAAACCGGCCATCGCCGCCGTGGCGCTGTTCCAGTTCTTCTACTGCTGGAACGACTACTTCGGCCCGCAGATCTACGCGAGCGAGAACCCGGCGGCCTGGACCCTGAGCTACGGCCTGGAGTCCTTCAAGGGCGCCCACCACACCAACTGGAACCTGACGATGGCCGCCACGGTGCTGGTCATGACACCCGTGATCGTCGTCTTCTTCTTCGCGCAAAAGGCCTTCATCGAAGGCGTGACGTTGACGGGAGTCAAAGGATGAAGCTGGCGGTCGTGGGCGGCGGGTCCACGTACACCCCGGAACTCATCGACGGTTTCGCCCGGCTGCGGGAGACCCTGCCGGTCGAGGAGCTGGTCCTGGTGGACCCGGCCGAGGACCGGCTGCGGCTGGTCGGCGGGCTCGCCCGGCGGATCTTCGCCCGGCAGGGCCACCCCGGCACCGTGACCACCACCTCGGACCTGGACGCGGGCGTGGCCGGGGCCGACGCGATCCTGCTGCAGCTGCGTGTCGGCGGCCAGGCCGCCCGGGCGCGGGACGAGGCCTGGCCGCTGGAGTGCGGCTGCGTCGGCCAGGAGACCACCGGCGCGGGCGGGCTGGCCAAGGCGCTGCGCACGGTGCCGGTGGTGCTCGACATCGCCGAGAGGGTCCGCCGGGCCGCCCCCGATGCCTGGATCATCGACTTCACCAACCCGGTCGGCATCGTCACCCGGGCCCTGCTGCAGGCCGGCCACAAGGCCGTCGGGCTGTGCAACGTCGCCATCGGCTTCCAGCGGAAGTTCGCCGGGCTGCTCGGCGTGACCCCCGAGCGGGTCCACCTGGACCACGTGGGCCTCAACCACCTCACCTGGGAACGCGGCGTACGGATCGGCGGCCCCGACGGCGAGGACGTCCTGCCGAAGCTGCTCGCCGAGCACGGCGACACCGTCGCCGGCGACCTCCACCTGCCCCGGGCGGTGCTGGACCGGCTGGGCGTGGTGCCCTCGTACTACCTGCGCTACTACTACGCCCACGACGAGGTCGTGCGGGAGATGCGCACCAAGTCCTCCCGGGCCGCCGAGGTGGCCGCCATCGAGGCGGAACTGCTGGAGATGTACGGGGACGAGACCCTCGACGAGAAGCCGGAGCTGCTGGCCCGGCGCGGCGGGGCCTACTACTCCGAGGCCGCCGTGGCGCTCGCCTCCTCCCTCCTGCGGGACACCGGCGACGTCCAGGTCGTCAACACCCTCAACAACGGCACCCTCCCGTTCCTCCCGGACGACGCCGTCGTCGAGGTCCCGGCCACCGTGGACGCGAACGGGACGCACCCGCTGCCCGTCCCGCCCCTGGACCCGCTGTTCGGCGGCCTGGTCGCGAACGTCACCGCCTACGAGGACCTGGCGCTGACCGCCGCCGTGCACGGCGGCCGCGACCGGGTCTTCAAGGCCCTGCTGTCGCACCCCCTCGTCGGCCAGTACGAGTACGCCGAGGCCCTGACCGACCGTCTGATCGCGCACGACCGGGAGCACCTCGCGTGGGCCTGAACCCTCTTGTCGCCGACGGCGTGCTGGCCGTCGACGCGGGCAACAGCAAGACCGACGTGGCCCTCGTCGCCGCCGACGGGACGGTGCTCGGCACCGCCCGCGGCGGCGGGTTCCAGCCGCAGGTCGCCGGCACCGAGGCGGCGGTCGAGGTGATCGCCCGCATAGTCGAGCGGGCCGCCGACGCCGCCGGCCTCTCCCCGCGGCCCGGGGAACCGCTCGTGCGGCACGTCTCCGCGTGCCTGGCCAACGCCGACCTGCCCGTCGAGGAGCAGCAGCTCGAACTCGCCGTCCACGCCCGGGGCTGGGGCGAGGCCACCCGTGTCGCCAACGACACCTTCGCCCTCCTGCGCGCGGGCGTCGACGGGCCGCGCGGGGTCGCGGTGGTGTGCGGCGCGGGCATCAACTGCGCGGGCATGCTCCCGGACGGCCGCACGGCCCGTTTCCCGGCCATCGGCCAGCTGTCCGGCGACTGGGGCGGCGGGGCGGGCCTGGCCGACGAGGCGCTGTGGTGGGCCGCGCGCGCCGAGGACGGGCGCGGCGGCCCCACCGCGCTCGCCGCCGCGCTGCCCGCGCACTTCGGACTGACCTCGATGTACGCGCTGATCGAAGCACTGCACCTGGGACACATTGATTTCTCCCGAAAGCACGAATTGACCCCTGTGCTCTTCAAGACCGCGGAAGCGGGCGATCCCGTCGCCCGGGCCATCGTCGAACGGCAGGCCGAGGAGATCGTGGTCATGGCCACGGTGGCGCTGCGCCGCCTCGGCCTGCTCGGCGAGGAGACCGACGTCGTCCTCGGCGGCGGTGTCCTGGCCGCCCGCCACCCCCTGCTGATGGACTCCGTGACCGCCCTGCTGGCCGCCGCGGCGCCCAAGGCCGTGCCGAAGGTGGTCACCTCCCCGCCGGTGCTGGGCGCCGCCCTGCTGGGCCTGGACCGCACCGGCGCGGCAGCCGAGGCGCACGCGCGGCTGCGGGCGCACTACGAGGCGGTGGGCTCCGTGTCCTGACCGGCGCGCGCCGGGGGAACCGAACACACTCCCCGGTGCGTGGTGAGCTGCGAGGGGGGCGGCGCGCGGGGGACCCGACGGGCGGCAGACGGGCTGTGCGGACGGCAAGATCCACGCAATCCCTGGGTGGATGCCGGTGACGACGGCCATACTGCTGGTCATGGGCTCGTCGCGCGTACGCGCGGGCGAACGGGTCGGGGGGAGGGCCGGCAGGTGACACGGACGCCGATGGAAACGGAGTTGCCGACCGTGCGGGCGGACACGCCCGCGCCCGGCGGCAGGCGGCCGCGGGCATGGGTGGAGCAACTGCGCGCGTGGCGCGGCGCGGCCACGACGGAACCGGGCCGGCTGCGGATCATCGGAGCGCTGCTGGTCGTACTGGTCGTCGCGTTCGGCGCGGTGACGGCATGGCAGATCACCGAGCGCTCGGCCGCGGCCGACGACGTGATCCACCACAGCGAGCCGCTGAGCGCCCGCGCCGCGGACATCTACCGCTCGCTCGCCGACGCGGACGCCACCGCCGCCGGTGGCTTCCTCGCCGGCGGCGACGACCCCGAGCAGGACCGCGAGCGGTACGCGCGGGACATCCGGGTCGCGGCGCGGAACATCGCCGACGCGGCGGCCAGTTCCGAGGGCTCTGCCGATGCGCGCGCCCGGCTGGAACGGCTCAGCCAGCGGCTGTCGGAGTACACCGGACTGGTCGAGCGCGCCCGGGCCAACAACCGCCAGGGCTTCCCGGTCGGCGGGGCGTACCTGCGGCGCGCCAACAAGATGATGAACGAGCAGCTGCTCCCGGACGCCAAGCAGCTGTGGACGATCGAGACCGCGCGGCTGGGCGAGGACTACGCGGACGCCAAGGCGCTGCCCTGGGCCGCCTGGGCGCTCGGCGTCCTCGCACTGGGCGGGCTGCTGTGGGCACAGCGCCGCTCGTTCCGGCGCACGCACCGGGTGTTCAGCCCGGGCATGCTGGCCGGGACGGTTGCCACCGTCGTGGTGCTGCTGTGGCTGGTGGCCGGGCACGGCGTGGCCCGCGCCCGGCTCGACGACTCCTACGCCCACGGTGCGCGGTCGCTGCAGGTCCTCAACGAGGCCCGGATCCAGACCCTGCAGGCCCGCGGCAACGAGAACCTGACCCTTGTCGCCCGCGGCGGCGGGGACGCGTACAGCGCGGCGTACGACAAGCAACTGCAGGGCCTGGCAGGCACGAACGCGGACGGGCGGACGGGCCTGCTGGCGCAGGCGCTGGGGCTCGCCGACGACTCCGAGGGCCGCGGGAGCATCACGTCGGCGATGAAGGCGGCCAAGGCCTGGTGGGGACTGCACGGCCAAGCCCGCGAGAAGGACGACGCGGGCAGCTACCTGGACGCCGTGGCCCAGACGATCGGCGGCAGGTACGAGAACGGCCGGCAGGCCGAGCAGTACACGGGCTTCTGCTTCGACGAGGTCGACAACAGTCTCAAGCAGTCCGTCGACCACGAGCAGCAGGAGTTCGAACGGGCCGCGGCCGACGGGCGCGGCGCGCTGAACGGGCTGGTGCCGGGCGCGGCGCTGCTGGCGGTGCTCGGCGCCGCGGGCGCGGCGCTGGGCATCGGGCGCAGGCTGTCGGAGTACCGGTGAACGGGGGGAGGCCGCAGATGGGACGCGAGGGACGTGGGTGGCGCGTGCGGGGCTGGGCGGCCGTGGTCTCGGCGGCCGCGCTGGTCGCGGCCGCGGCCGCCGGCGCCGTACTGCCGCTGCAGGACGGCGAGGACCGGGAGCAGCCGAAGGCCCGGGCGGCGGCTACCGGGGCCCCCGCCGCCGCGCCGGGCAAGGCGGCGGCCGACGACGGCTGCGGCGGCCACCCGGAGGCGAGCCTGCGGCCGTCCTCCGCGAGCGGCCCGGCGATCGAACGGATCAGGAAGCGCGGCAAGCTGGTCATCGGGGTCGACCAGAACGGCTACCGCTGGAGCTATCGCGACCCGGTCTCCCGGAAGATCGTCGGCTTCGACATCGACCTGGCCAAGGCCATCGCCAAGGACATCCTCGGCAGCGAGGACGACATCCTCTACAAGACCGTGCCGACCGCCAAGCGCTTCGACGCCGTCAACAACCGTGACGTGGACCTGCTGGTGCGCACCGTGAGCATCACGTGCGAACGGATCAAGGAGAAGCACATCGCCTTCTCCACCGCCTACTTCGAGGCGGGGCAGCAACTGCTGGTCCCCCGTCAGGGTTCCACCGTCAAGGGATTCGACTCCTCCGTGAAGGGGAAACGGATCTGCGTCGCGCAGGGGAGCACCGGCCAGGCGGAGCTGGAGAAGGAGAAGGAGCGGCTGCGGCCCCGCGTCCTGCTCGTCGCCAACCAGCTGGACTGCCTGGTGATGCTGCAACTCGGGGAGGCCGACGCGGTCTTCACCGACAACGCGCTCGCCGCCGGCCAGGCCGCCCAGGACCCGGCGGTGCGGCTGGTGGGCACCCCCGTCACCACCGAGTACTACGGCGTGGCCATGAACGAGCAGGACACCGACCTGGTGCGCCGGGTCAACAAGGTGCTGGAGGACTACCGCGCCGGTGGCCCGGACAGCCATTGGATGCAGGCGTACCGTACCTGGCTGGAGGCGGACCTTCCCGGCATCGAGGGGCCGCCGGCACCGCTCTACAAGGACTGACGGCAAGCACGGGGACCAGCGGGAGGGAAGGAAGGTGCGATGGCGGTCGCGGGACCATCCGGACCGGCGATGAGCCGTGAGGACGTCGACCGTGCCCTGGCACGGCTCGGTGACGAGCGGGACGCCATTGAGGCGTCCCTGCTCGCGCTGCAGGACCACCCCGGCCGCAGGCTGCTCGAGGGCGCGGCGCTGAGCGGTGCCACCAAGGAGCGCTGGGCCGCGGCCGAGCAGGCCGTCGCCCTGTTGTGGGCGCACTTCGACACGTACACGGAGGCCCTGACCACCGCCCGGGCGCTGCGCGGCCGCCGCCGCTGGCCCACCCAGAGCGAACTGCGGGAGCTGACCGAGCTGTTGCGCGGCTCCGGCGTCACCGTCTCCGGCGGCGCCGTGCCGGAGGCGGCGCGGGGCCTGACGGGACCGGCCCGGCTGAGTGAGCGCATCAGCCTGGAGGAACTGCTGGCGCGCATGAACGAGTGGTACGCGCGGGTGATGGACGTGGTGTCCGCCGCAGACGCGGTGTGGTCGGCACTGCCCGCGCGCATCGACCTGCTGGTCGCGGAGGCCGGGCGGGTGCGTTCGCTCGCCGAGTCCGTCGGCGTGCGCCCCGGCACCCACCCCTCGGGCGACGACCTCGCGGGGATGCTGGACTCGCTGGCGGCGCTGCGCGCCGAGGTGGTCTCCGACCCGCTCGCCTTCTGGTCCGGCGGCCGGCCCGACACCACGCGCTACGACCGGGCCGGACGGTCCCTGGAGGACATACGGCGCGAGGTGGAGGCCGTGCTGCACGTCCGCGACGACGCCGACCACCGGCTGATGCGGCTGCGGGACGTCCTGTCGCGCGCCGACCGCACCCTCACCGAGGCGCGCAGTGCCCGGGTCGAGGTGCTCGCCAAGATCGCGGCCTCGGAGGTGCCCGCGGTCAACGGGGCGCCGGTCGCGCTGCACGATCAGCTCTCCGCCGCGGTCGACTTCCGCAGGACCGGCCAGTGGCACCGTCTCTCCCCGCTGCTGGACGACCTCGAACGACGCGCGGACGAGGAACTGCTGCGCGCCCGCGAGTCGCTGACCGCGGTCACCGCGCCGCTGGCCGTCCGCGCCGAGCTGCGCGGCCGGCTCGACGCGTACCGGGCGAAGGTGGCCCGTCACAAAATGGCGGAGGACCCGCTCCTGATGGAGCGCTACGACCACGCGCGGCGTCTGCTGTGGAGCGCGCCGTGCGACCTTCGCGCCGCGGAGAACGCGGTGCTGCGCTATCAGCGGGCCGTTGCCGAGTCGGTGGTGCCGGGGCAGGCGGAACCTGCCGACCACAGGGGGGATGCACGATGAACTGCCAGCGTCCGGGCTGCGACGGGACGATCGAGGACGTCGGGGGCGGTGAGCTGTTCTGCGACACCTGCGGGCTGGCGCCGGCCGCCGGCGGGGGCGGGGGCTCGTCGAAGCCCTCGCAGCCGTCGCGGGCCGCCGGGACCGGACCGGGCTCCGGCGCCTCCTCGCGCTCGTCGCGGACCTCTGGCTCGTCCCGCTCCTCTCGCCGTTCGGTGTCCGGGCGGCTGTCCCGTTCGCTGAGCGGCAGCACGAGCGGCGCCGCCTCCGTCTCCGTGCGCAGTTCGCGCTCCGGCTCCAGCGGCCCGACCCGGGGCAAGCTGGGCGCCGGCCTGGTGACCGTACCGCCCATCCCCCGGCCCGATCCGGCCGCCGCGGTGCTGCAGGACCCGCAGGTCCCCGAGCGGAAGCGGTTCTGCAGCAAGGGCGACTGCGGGGCGCCGGTCGGCCGCAGCCGCGGGGACCGTCCCGGGCGCACCGAGGGCTTCTGCACCAAGTGCGGCCAGCGGTACTCGTTCACGCCCAAGCTGCGGGCGGGCGACGTGGTGCACGGGCAGTACGAGGTGGTGGGCTGCCTGGCGCACGGCGGCCTGGGCTGGATCTACCTGGCCGTGGACCGGGCGGTCAGCGACCGCTGGGTGGTGCTCAAGGGCCTGCTCGACACCGGCGACGAGGACGCGCTGGCCGCGGCGGTCTCCGAGCGCCGCTTCCTCGCCGAGATCGAGCACCCCAACATCGTGCGGATCTACAACTTCGTGGAGCATCTCGACCCGAGGGGCGGCACCCTCGACGGCTACATCGTCATGGAGTACGTCGGCGGCAAGTCCCTCAAGGAGATCGCCAACGAACGCCGGGGCGCCGACGGCAGACGCGAGCCGCTCCCCGTCGACCAGGCCATCGCCTACGCCATCGAGGCGCTGGACGCCCTCGGCCACCTGCACAGCCGCAACCTGCTGTACTGCGACTTCAAGGTCGACAACGCCATCCAGACCGAGGACCGGCTGGAGCTCATCGACATGGGCGCCGTCCGCAGGATGGACGACCAGGACAGCCCGATCTACGGGACGGTCGGCTACCAGGCGCCGGAGGTGCCCGAGGTCGGCCCGTCCGTCGCCTCGGACCTGTACACGGTGGCGCGGACGCTGGCCGTGCTCACCTTCGACTTCCAGGGCTACACGAACGTGTTCGTGGACAGCCTGCCGGACCCGGACGGCATCGAGGTCCTCTCCCGCTACGAGTCCTTCTACCGGCTGCTGGTCCGCGCCACCGACCCCGACCCGGGCCGCCGTTTCGCCTCGGCGGACGAGATGAGCGAGCAGCTGCTGGGCGTGCTGCGCGAGGTCGTGGCGCTGGGCACCGGCAAGCCGCGGCCCGCGCTGTCCACCTTGTTCGGCCCGGAACTGCGGGTGGTCGACACCGTGTTGCTGGCTCCGGCCGAGGACGCCTCCACCCTGGGCGTCCGCGGTGCGAACGGTGCGAACGGCAGCCGGCGGGGCGCCGTACCGGCCCTGCCCGCCGCGACCGCCGCCGCTCCCGCCCTGCCCCCGTCGTCGGCACCCGGCCCCGGCGAGTACGGCGCGACCGTGCCGGGCGCCCCCTTCACCGTGCCCACCCAGCGGACGGGGCCGGTGCCCCTGGCGGCCGGGCCCGCCGTCTCGCCGCTGGACGTACGGGCCGCGGCGCTCTCGCTGCCCGTGCCGCACGTCGATCCCGCCGACCCCAACGCCGGTTTCCTGGCCGGGCTCGCGGCGGCCGCGCCGTCCGAACTGGTGGCCGCGCTGCGGGCGGCGCCGGTGCAGTCCCCGGAGCTGCGGCTGCGCACGGTGCGTGCCCGTCTCGACAGCGACGACGCACCCGCGGCCGTCGAGGAGTTGCGGAGGCTGCAGGAGGAACATCCCGAGGACTGGCGCGTGGTGTGGCACCGCGGCCTGGCCGCGCTCGTCACCCGCGACGACGGCACCGCCGCGCTGTCCTTCGACGCGGTCTACGACGCCTTCCCCGGCGAACCCGCCCCCAAGCTGGCGCTGGGCGTCTGCGCGGAGGTGCTGGGCCAGCTGGACAACGCCGCCGAGTACTACCGGCTCGTGTGGACCACGGACCAGAGCTACGTGAGCGCGGCCTTCGGCCTGGCCCGCGTCCGGCTCGCCGCGGGTGACCGGGCGGGGGCGGTGACCGCCCTGGAGTCGGTCCCCGAGTCCTCGATCCACTACACGGCCGCGCGGGTGGCGGCCGTGCGCGCCCGGCTGCGCGGACGCGCCCCGCAGGAGCCGCTCCTGGACGACCTGCGGGCCGCGGCCCGGCAGGTGGAGGACCTGCAACGGCTGGGCCTGGACACGCGGCTGCGCGAGCAGTTGTCCACCGAGGTGCTGGGCGGCGCGCTGGACTGGGTGCTGGCCGGGCAGCAGGGCGCGGCCGAGGTCCCGTCCACCGGATCCGCCACGCCCGGGCTCCTGGGCCGGGACCTGGACGAACGGGGGCTGCGCTTCGGCCTGGAACACTCGTACCGGGTACTGGCCCGGCTCGCCGACCAGGGCCGCACAAGGATCGAGCTGGTGGAGCGGGCCAACCGCCTCCGCCCCCGGACGTGGGTGTAACCGCCATGCCGCACGAGACCGTTTGCCCGGAGTGCAGCGAGCCTCTGGAACCCGACGACAAGTTCTGCGGCGTCTGCGGCGCCGACCTGTCCGCGCCCCGGGAACCGGACGCGTACGAACTCGCGCCGCCCGACCCCGCCGCCGCCCCCACCGCCCCCGAACCGCCGAGCGGTGAACCGGAGTCGTACGAGCTGGCCCCACCGGGGAGGGACACCGACACCCTCGCCTTCGGCCTGGGCACCGCCGACCTGCCCCAGGCCCGGATCACCGACCCCCGGCTGGAACCGTCCGCAGACGTGCGGTCCGCGAGTTCGGCGCGGTGCGTCGCCTGCGGCATGGGCGACGTCGACCCGGACGGCTACTGCGAGCACTGCGGGCACGCGCAGCCCCGGCCCCGCGACCACCAGGAGCAGGAGTGCGACGGCGTGGCCGCCGTGACCGACCGGGGCTTGCGGCATCACCGCAACGAGGACGCCTTCGCGCTGGCGACGACCGCGCTGCCCGACGGCACGCCCGTCGTCGTCGCCGTGGTCTGCGACGGGGTGTCCTCCGCGTACCGTCCCGACGACGCCTCGGAGGCGGCCGCGGGCACCGCGAGCACCTCCCTCGTACGGTCCCTGGCCCTCGGTGCCCGCCCCGAGGAGGCGATGCGCGACGCGCTGCTCGTGGCCGCCCAGGCGGTGACGGACCTGGCGGCCGAGACCCCCGAGGAGGAGGCCCGGCGCCATCACAACGCGCCCGCGTGCACCTGCGTCAGCGCGATCACCTCGGGCAAGACCTTCACCGTCGGCTGGATCGGGGACAGCCGCGCCTACTGGATCCCCGACGACCGCTCCGCGCCCGCCTCCCGGCTGACCGAGGACGACTCGTGGGCCGAACGCATGGTGTCCATGGGCCTGATGACCCAGGCCGAGGCGTACGCGGACGAGCGGGCCCACGCCATCACCGGCTGGCTCGGCGCGGACGCCGTGGAACTGGACCCGCACACCGCCTCCTTCGAACCGGACGAACCGGGTGTGGTGGTGGTGTGCACCGACGGACTGTGGAACTACGCGGAGTCCGCCGAGGAGCTGGCCTCCGTGGTGCCCGAGGACGCCCGTACACGGCCGCTGCACTGCGCCCGCACGCTGGTCGGGGTCGCCATCGACGGCGGCGGCCACGACAACATCACCGTCGCCGTGCTGCCGTTCCCGGCCGCGTGACCTCTCCCTGATGCTCTCTTCCGATGGTTGAACAAGCGCAAGGAGCGCACCCGATGGCCAACTTCTCCAAGTCGAACGTGCCGCAGTTCTCCGTCGACATCTACCAGAACGAGTTCCTCCCGGAGGGCGGGCGCGAGGTCAACGCGATCGTCACCGTGACCTCGACCGGCGGCGGCACCACCGGTGGGCTGCCGCTGGCCACCCAGGCGCCCGGCGACGTGCCGGGCGCTGCGCCCGGTGCCGCCGTGGTCATCATGGTGGACTGCTCGGGCTCCATGGACTACCCGCCGACCAAGATGCGCAGCGCCCGCGAGGCGACCGCGGCCGCCATCGACACCATCCGCGACGGCGTCGCCTTCGCCGTGGTCGCCGGCACCCACCAGGCCAAGGAGGTCTACCCGGCGAACGGCGGCCTCGCCGTCGCCGACCCGGCCACCCGGCACCAGGCCAAGGAGGCGCTGCGCCGGCTCAGTTCGGGCGGCGGCACCGCGATCGGCACCTGGCTGCGGCTGGCCGACCGGCTGCTGGCCACGTCCGACGTGTCGATACGGCACGGCATCCTGCTCACCGACGGCCGCAACGAGCACGAGAAGCCGGAGGCGTTGCGCGCCGCGCTGGACGCCTGCGCGGGCCGCTTCACCTGCGACGCGCGCGGCGTCGGCACCGACTGGGAGGTCAAGGAGCTGACCGGGATCGCCTCCGCGCTGCTCGGCACGGTGGACATCGTCGCCGACCCGTCCGGCCTGGAGTCGGACTTCCGGCAGATGATGGAGACCGCGATGGGCAAGGAGGTCGCGGACGTCGCCCTGCGCCTGTGGACCCCGCAGGGCGCGGAGATCCAGTACGTCAAGCAGGTCGCGCCGACCGTGGAGGACCTCACCGCCCGCCGCACCGAGGCCGGTCCGCGGGCAGGCGACTACCCGACGGGCTCCTGGGGCGACGAGTCGCGCGACTACCACGTCAACGTGGTGGTGCCGGCCGCCGGTGTCGGCCAGGAGATGCTGGCGGCCCGGATCTCCCTCGTCCTGCCGCAGCCGGACGGCACGCCGCGCGTGCTGGGCCAGGGGCTCGTGCGGGCCGTGTGGACGGACGACATGGCGGCCTCGACGCGGATCAACCCGCAGGTCGCCCACTACACCGGCCAGGCGGAGCTGGCCCAGGTCATCCAGCAGGGCCTGGAGGCCCGCAAGCAGGGCGACTTCGACTCCGCGACCGCCAAACTCGGCCGCGCGGTACAGCTCGCCAGCGCCTCCGGCAACGAGGACACCGCCAAGCTGCTGGCCAGGGTCGTGGACGTGGTGGACGCGGTGACGGGTACCGTGCGGCTGAAGGCCCGGGTTGCCGACGCGGACGAGATGACCCTCGAGACACGTTCGACGAAGACTGTACGGGTGAAGAAATAGAGCAGCGGGACACAGCGGGGCAGAGGGGGAGAGAGCGACATGTCGACTTGTCCGAACGGTCACCAGTCCGCGACGGACGACTGGTGCGAGGTGTGCGGAATGCGCATGTCCGCGCCGCCGTCACCCTCCGTCCCCGGCCCGCCGTCCCCGCCGCCCACGCACGCGGCGCAGGGCGCGCCCCCGCCCCCGCCCCCGTACTCCGGCGGCTACTCCCCCGGCCACACGCCGGGTTACGACCCCGGATACGAGCCCGCCTACGAACCGTCGTACGACCCCGGGTACGAACCGTCGTACGACCCCGGGTACGGCCGCGGCCGGGACGGGTTCGGCTACGACCCCGACGCGACCGCGGCCACCGAGCCCTGTCCCGACTGCGGCACCCCGCGCGAGGGCTACGCCCAGTTCTGCGAGGAGTGCCGCTACAACTTCGTCACGCAGGCCGGGACGGCCTTCGTCCCGCCGGCGCGCCCCTCCTCCCCCGGCTACCCGCCGGACGGGCCTCCGTACCAGCGCTACGAGTCGCAGCGGTCCCGCCCGTCGCAGATCAACCGCCCGGCCGAACCGCTGGCCCCGGAGTCGGTGACCTCCGGCTCGGGCGACTTCCTGCTCACCCCGCCGAGCCCGCCGGACCCCGGGCCCGTGCAGGCGGGCCCGCGCACGTGGACCGCCGTGATCGCCGCCGACCGGGACTACTTCACCGGCATGATGGCCCGCAGCGGCCCGGAGGCACGCGGGCTGTACTTCCCGTCGTACTCCCCCGAGCAGCGGATGCCGCTGACGGGCCCCCAGGTCACCGTCGGCCGCCGCCGGCACAGCACGGGCGAGGCCCCCGACATCGACCTGTCCAGGGCCCCGGAGGACCCGGGCGTCTCCCACAAACACGCCGTGCTGGTGGAGCAGCCCGACGGCAGCTGGGCGGTGGTGGACCAGGGCTCCACCAACGGCACCACCGTCAACGGCGGCGAGGACCCCATCGACCCCTTCGTGCCCGTCCCGCTGACGGAAGGCGACCGCGTCCACGTCGGTGCCTGGACGACGATCACGGTCGTCCGCGACTGACCCCGGCCGTTCCCGGCGCGGGCCGCAGTTCCCAGCGGTGCGGCCCGTCCGGCCGGTCCAGCCAGGTCCACTGGCGGCCGTCCTCGAGGCTCATCCCGAAGCGATCCCGGGGCGGCTGCCCCTGGCCGCGCCACAGGGCGTACGCCTCCTCGACGGCGGCCCACAGGTCCCGCGGCCCGGAGAGCCGGACGGTGCCGTCCCGGGCGGCGTGCGCGGTGGAACCGTCGGCGGCGGTGACCGTGGGGCCGCCCGGGGTCCAGTGGACCTCGGCGTCCCCGGCGTACAGGCCGAGCAGGAACCGGAACAGCTCGTTCTCCAGGATGCGCGGCGGGGTGGCGCCGGCACGGCTGCGCCCCGGGCTCCCGTCGGCGCCGGCGGGCCCGGCGGCCTCCCTGCGCGGGACGGCGCCGGCGCCCCGCAGCGAGACGAAGTACGCGGGGGTGTGCAGGAAGCGCCCCTCGGCCCGCTCCGGGCCCGTCACGCGCAGCGCGATCAGCCCGCCCGCGAAGGGCGCGAGGATCAGCCCGCCGCGCCGGCACTGCCGCGGCCACGCCTCCGGCACCGACGGCAGCTCGCAGGTGGCGACGATCCGGTCGTACGGCGCGCGCTCCGGGCAGCCCAGCGCACCATCCCCGGTGACCACCGTCACCGGGCGCCCGGCCGCGGCCAGGTGCGTGCGGGCGGCCTCGGTGATCTCCGCGTCGAGGTCCACCGTGGTCACCGCCCCGGTGCCCAGGCGGTGCGCGAGCAGCGCGGCGTTGTACCCGGTCCCGGCGCCGATCTCCAGCACCCGCTGCCCGTCCTCGACGCGCAGCGCCTCCAGCATGGCGGCCATCAGCGAGGGCTGGCTGCTGGACGAGACCGGTTCCCCGTCCCGCACGAGTGTGATCAGCGGGACGTCGGCGTAAGCGCCGGACAGCCACCGGGACCGGCCGCGCGGGTCGGGGTCGTCCGCCGACAGCCGGGTGAACCCTCCGTCCGAGCGGGGCCGGTGGTAGACGGGAACGAACAGATGGCGCGGCACCTCCTCGAACGCGGCCCGCCACCTCGGGTCCGCCAGCTCCCCGGCCGCGACGATACGGCGCACCAGCCGGGCCCGCAGCGGCACCGCCGCCGCGGCGTACCGGTCGTCGTTCGTCATACGACCACTCTGCGACGGTGACCCCCTCCGGACAACGCGGGCCGTCTGAGACCATGGGATGCGTGAATGAGATCCCGCGGGGCACCGTTGAGCAGCAGACGTTCTTCGAGGCGGTCGGCGGCGAGCCGACCTTCCGGCGGCTCGTCCGCCGCTTCTACGAAGGCGTCGCCGAGGATCCGATCCTGCGCCCCATGTACCCGGAGGAGGACCTCGGCCCCGCCGAGGAGCGCATGAGGCTCTTCCTCATGCAGTACTGGGGCGGCCCCCGCACCTACAGCGAGAACCGCGGCCACCCCCGGCTGCGGATGCGCCACGCGCCCTTCCGGGTCGACCAGGCCGCCCACGACGCGTGGCTGCGGCACATGCGCACCGCGGTCGACGAACTCGGCCTGGAGCCCGACCACGAGCGCCAGCTGTGGGACTACCTGGTCTACGCGGCGGCGTCGATGGTGAACACCGCGGGCTGATCACGTCGGCCGGATAGGTCATCCTCCGGCACACCGGCCGTACCGAACCGGGGCGGCGGACCTTGGGGTCCGCCGAGCAGGCCGGCAGGTCATCTCCTCGCGGGCACCCGGGAGGAGATCACCCGGGCAGGTCGTCATGGGTCAGCGGACCGGGCTGACCGACAACCCGGGCAGGCCGCGGCGTACGGCGACCGAGCCGTATGGAGTGCGCAGCCGCAGCCAGGGGCCCGCGGCGAGGAGCAGCATCGCCGGCTGCTCGGCCGTGCGCGGCGCCGGGACGGCGGCGCGCACCGGGCGGAGGAAACCCAGCGCGTGGGCGGCGTGCACCACCCGCAGCGGCAGTCCGGTCGCGCCGAGCTGCCGGGACCAGATGTCATCGGCGATGGCGTCCAGCTCCGCGCGGGTGCGGTTCCCGGGCGGCAGCGCCTCGCTGCGGTCGCGGAACTCGGTCACCGCCGCGGCGGCCACGGCACGCACGTCCTCCGCGGACGGCAGGCCCCGCACCCGCTCCCAGCCGCCGCGCGGCGGGAGCAGTCCGGCCCAGGCAGGCCCGGTGACGGCCGCGGGCACCGCGACCGTGCCCGTCACGTCGTCGATGCCGTCGAGCAACTGCCCGGCGGAGACCGTCGAGTCCAGGTCACCGGCGGCCCCGTCCAGCTCGGCCGTGCGGACGGCCAGGACCCCGCCGCCGAACGGCGGCTGCCCGAACACGGCGAGCACCGTGCCCGAGGCGCGCAGCCGGACAACGGCGGCCTTGTCCCAGCGCAGCAGCCGGGCCAGGAAGGCGGCGAAACCGTCCGCCTCCCTGGCATCGGCGAGTCGCAGGGGTGCCGTCATACGGCGACTGCCCCCTCGCGGGCGTCACCGGACTCACCGGGCGCGCCCGCGCTGTCGTCGAAGTACTCCTCCAGGAACGACCGCTCCTCCGCCGTGATCCGGCGGGGCCGGCCCTTCTCCAGGTTGTACGGCACCACGACCGTGGAGGCGCGCACGTAGACCGCCTCCGCGTCCTTGACCTCGTACGCGACGGTCAGTGAGGCGGCCCCTACCTTGGTCACCCACGTCTCGACCGTCACCGGCTCGTGCCGGTGCACCAGCGGGCGCAGGTAGTCGATCTCGTGGCGGGCGACGACCGACCCGCCCGTGAACGACTCGCTGCCCTCCCCGGGCGCCAGCCGGAACATGAAGTCGATCCGGGCCTCCTCCAGGTAGCGGAGGAAGACCACGTTGTTGACGTGCCCGAAGGCGTCCATGTCCGACCAGCGCAGCGGGCAGCGGTAGATGTGCCGGGCCATCTCCCGCTCAGCCCCGGGTGAGCTTCTTGTAGGTGGCGCGGTGCGGCCGGGCCGCGTCCGGGCCGAGGCGCTCGACCTTGTTCTTCTCGTACGACTCGAAGTTGCCCTCGAACCAGAACCACTTGGAGTCGCCTTCGTAGGCGAGGATGTGGGTGGCCACCCGGTCCAGGAACCAGCGGTCGTGGGAGACGACCACGGCGCAGCCGGGGAAGTCCAGCAGCGCGTTCTCCAACGAGGACAGGGTCTCGACGTCGAGGTCGTTGGTCGGCTCGTCGAGGAGCAGCAGGTTGCCGCCCTGCTTGAGGGTGAGCGCCAGGTTCAGCCGGTTGCGCTCACCGCCGGACAGGACGCCGGCCGGCTTCTGCTGGTCCGGGCCCTTGAAGCCGAAGGCGCTGACGTACGCGCGGGACGGCATCTCGACCTGGCCGACGTTGATGTAGTCCAGCTCGTCCGACACGACCGCCCACAGGGTCTTCTTGGGGTCGATGTTGGCGCGGGTCTGATCCACGTAGGAGATCTTGACCGTGTCGCCGACCTTGATCGTGCCGCCGTCCGGGGTCTCCAGGCCCTGGATCATCTTGAACAGCGTGGTCTTGCCGGCACCGTTGGGGCCGATGACGCCCACGATGCCGTTGCGCGGCAGCGTGAAGGACAGGTCGTCGATGAGGACCTTTTCGCCGAACGCCTTGGAGAGGTTGCTGACCTCGACCACGATGTTGCCCAGACGCGGGCCCGGCGGGATCTGGATCTCCTCGAAGTCGAGCTTGCGCATCTTCTCGGCTTCGGCGGCCATCTCCTCGTAGCGGGCGAGGCGGGCCTTGGACTTGGCCTGACGGCCCTTGGCGTTGGAGCGGACCCACTCCAGCTCTTCCTTGAGCCGCTTGGCGCGCTTGGCGTCCTTCTGGCCCTCGACCTTCAGGCGGGACTGCTTGGTCTCCAGGTACGTGGAGTAGTTGCCCTGGTAGGGGTAGGCGCGGCCGCGGTCGAGCTCGAGGATCCACTCGGCGACGTTGTCCAGGAAGTACCGGTCGTGGGTGATCGCCACGACGGTGCCCGCGTACTTGGCCAGGTGCTGCTCCAGCCACTGCACGGACTCGGCGTCCAGGTGGTTGGTGGGCTCGTCGAGCAGCAGCAGGTCGGGGGCCTCCAGAAGCAGCTTGCAGAGCGCGACGCGGCGCTTCTCACCACCGGAGAGGTTGACGACCGGCCAGTCGCCGGGCGGGCAGCCGAGGGCGTCCATCGCCTGCTCCAGCTGCGCGTCCAGGTCCCAGGCGCTGGCGTGGTCCAGCTCCTCCTGCAGCTTGCCCATCTCGTCGAGCAGCGCGTCGGAGTAGTCGGTCGCCATCAGCTCGGCGATCTCGTTGAACCGGTCCAGCTTGCCCTTGATCGCGCCCACGCCGTCCTGGACGTTCTCCAGCACGGTCTTGGACTCGTCCAGCGGGGGCTCCTGCAGCAGGATGCCGACCGAGTAGCCGGGCGAGAGGTACGCGTCGCCGTTCGACGGCTGCTCCAGCCCCGCCATGATCTTGAGCACGGTGGACTTACCGGCACCGTTGGGTCCCACGACACCGATCTTCGCGCCGGGCAGGAAGTTCAGGGTGACGTCGTCGAGGATCACCTTGTCGCCGTGCGCCTTGCGCGTCTTGCGCATGGTGTAGATGAACTCAGCCAAGAGAAACCGTCCGGCATTCGATGTGTGGGCAGATACACCCCATCTTGCCGTACCGCCACCCCCCGGCGGAAACGAGTACCTGAGCGATGTCCCTCACGCCTGCGACCTGGGTACGGGCCGTCCCGTCCCGGTCGTCGCCTGCCGCCGTCGGTCGACGCGGGCACGGCCCAGCCGTCCCCGCCCCGCTTGTGGTGCGGTTCGCGGGCCGGCGGCCGCCTCAGCCTTGCGGAGCCCGGCGTCCACAGCATCGGGTTGCGTCCGTGGATACAGCCGGAGCACTCGCGGGCGTTCTGGATCCCCAGGCAACTCGTACACGCATGAGAGACCACCTCGCGCTCACCGCCGTCGCCAAGATCATGGCTGACGCCGGCACCGACGTCATCGTGCACGCCCGCCGCGGTGAGATCACCGAAGCGATCAATACGGTTCACCGCAATCGCACAGTCCTGCCCGCCGGGCAGGCGGCCGGACTAGACGTGCGGCGAAGCGGGGCAGAGGCATTGACCCGCCCCGCGATGACCGCTGCGGGAGGGCTGGAGCCTGTCGTCGGATTCCCTCCCCCGACCTGGCACCTCGCTGCGTTGTCGAATCGTCCGAGCAGCCCGCTACGAGGACGCCTCTCCGCCTTGCGGTGCACGGCACCTGGGGGCACCTCCCAGCGGAGCTGGGGGAGCCAATTCGACGACAGGCTCTCTAGGAGACCTTGCGGCGCGGGGCGCGCTTGCCCCGGGCGGGTTCCTGGGGGGCGTCGGGCGGGGTGGTCTCGCCGTCCCCGAAGTCCGGGGCATGGAAGGGGTTCGTCACCGGAGGCGGGGATGCCGCGGTCACGGAGCGCGGTTGCCCTTCCGGGGCGGAGAACAGCGACGTCGAATCGATGAGAGGTGTCCCTTTCGTCTCAGGCCCCGGCGGGGCCTGGCGTGCCGTGGCCCGGCACTGCGGTCCTACAGCTTGGTCATCTTGGTGTAGGGGCTGGGGATCCGCATCTGCGTGGACCCGAAGTCCACCAGCGCAGCGGTTCCCCCGTCGATGCCGATCACTCGGCCGAGGCCGTAGATGTCGTGCGTGACCTGGTCGCCCACGGCGAAGACCTTGGGAGCCGGTGTGACCGGCGCCTTGAAGGGGCTGGTGGGCAAATGACGCTTCGGTGCAGGAGGCTTTGTCATTGCCCCCAGTATGCATCGCCGAAATGCGGCGGCGACCGGCCCCCGGGGCATGCGAAGGCGATCGTTACACTCCGTCCCCGCGAGAGGCCCGGCCGGCCCATCGGAGAGCAGACGGGCGGGGCAGCCGCGCAGAAGGCCGTGGGGGCCGTACGCTTCGTATTGTCTATGGCGTCACATAGAGGGCGCCAACCTGGAGGCAATACCTCGTGCTGATCGCTCAGCGTCCGTCACTGACCGAAGAGGTCGTCGACGAGTTCCGCTCCCGGTTCGTGATCGAGCCGCTGGAGCCGGGCTTCGGCTACACCCTCGGCAACTCGCTCCGCCGCACCCTCCTGTCGTCGATCCCGGGTGCCGCCGTCACCTCGATCCGGATCGACGGCGTCCTGCACGAGTTCACCACCGTGCCGGGCGTCAAGGAGGACGTCACCGACCTCATCCTCAACATCAAGTCCCTGGTCGTCTCCTCGGAGCACGACGAGCCGGTCGTGATGTACCTGCGCAAGCAGGGCCCGGGTGTGGTCACCGCCGCCGACATCGCGCCCCCGGCCGGTGTCGAGGTGCACAACCCCGACCTCGTCCTGGCCACGCTGAACGGCAAGGGCAAGCTGGAGATGGAGCTGACCGTCGAGCGCGGTCGCGGCTACGTCTCCGCCGTCCAGAACAAGCAGCAGGGGCAGGAGATCGGCCGTATCCCGGTCGACTCCATCTACAGCCCGGTGCTCAAGGTCAGCTACAAGGTCGAGGCGACCCGTGTCGAGCAGCGCACCGACTTCGACAAGCTGATCGTCGACGTCGAGACCAAGCCCGCGATGCGTCCCCGTGACGCCGTGGCCTCGGCCGGCAAGACCCTCGTCGAGCTGTTCGGTCTCGCCCGCGAGCTGAACGTCGACGCCGAGGGCATCGACATGGGCCCGTCCCCGACGGACGCCGCCCTCGCCGCCGACATGGCGCTGCCGATCGAGGAGCTCGAGCTCACCGTCCGTTCCTACAACTGCCTCAAGCGCGAGGGTGTTCACTCGGTGGGTGAGCTCCTGGCGCGCTCCGAGGCGGACCTGCTCGACATCCGCAACTTCGGTGCGAAGTCGATCGACGAGGTCAAGGCGAAGCTGGCCGGCCTTGGCCTGGCCCTCAAGGACAGCCCGCCCGGATTCGACCCGACCGCCGCCGCCTTCGGCGCGGACGACCGCGCGGATGCGGGGTTCGTGGAGACCGACCAGTACTGAACCCCGCGCCAGGTCGCCGGGGGCCCGGGCCGCACCGGCCGGGACGCGGACGCCCGGGCCTGAGCATGTGACGGCCCCCTCGGAGATCGCTCCGAGGGGGCCGTTCGCTGCCTGGCGCCGCCTGGCCGGCCGTCTAGTCCGCGGCGCGCACCCGCGGAACGAACGGTGAAGGGGGCGGAGGTCTGTCGACCTCCGCCCCCTTCACTCAGGAGCGGCCTGTGGGGTCAGTTCACTCGGCGGAGGGGGCCGACTTCTTCTTACGGAGGAAGAAGACCGCGCCGCCACCGACGACGACCAGGGCGATCGCGATGCCGGCGATCACCGGGGTGGCGCTGCTCGAACCGGTCTCGGCGAGGTTGCCGCCGGTGGTGGAACCGGTGTCACCCGTGCCCTCCGAGGAGCCGCCGGCCGTGGCCGGGCTCGGCGAGGAGGACGGGGTGTCGCCGCCGTTGCCGGCGGTCTGGCAGTCGAGGACGCCCTCGAAGGTCTTCTCGAAGCCCTCGGGGCCGGTGATGGTGACCTTGTAGTGCTGGTCCTCGGCCACCGGCACGGTGATGGTCTCGGACTTGCCGGCCTCGACCGTGTACTCCTTGTCGGCCAGGTTGAAGGTGAACGGCTGGTCACCCTCGTTGGCGGCCGTCACGTCCAGGCCGTTCTTGGCGCAGTTGACCTCGGCGGAGACCGCCGGGATCGGGCCCTTGGCGGCCCAGGTGCCGGTCGCGGTCGCGGAGACCGAGCTGTCGCTGGAGCCGGCGAGGATCTGGACCTGCGTGGTGCTGTCGACCCCGGTGAAGGCGCGGCCGACCGGAAGCTTGGTGTTCGCGGTGGCCGTCAGCGAGGTCGTGCCGTCGGCGGTACCGGCGGCGACGTCGAAGTAGAGCTCGTCGCCGTCCTTCGCGGAGGTGACCGCGGTGCCGTTCTTGTCGGTGACCTTGACGCCGGAGGGGTTGCCGGGCGCGGGGCTCACCTGGACGGTGGAGGCGTTGGTGTGGACCTTGATCGGACCGAGCAGGTCACCGGCCTTGCCGGAGACCGCCGGCGGGTCGAGGGTCAGCGACGCCGCGGGCTCCTTGAGGTCCTTTGCGTGATCCTGCAGCCAGTCCGCGAGCTCCTCGGCGACCGGGTCGACGGCGGTCACGTCGGCCTTGTCGGAGAAGCGCCAGATGGCCACCTGGGTGCCGGCGGCGGCGAGCTTCTCGGTGAGCGGGCCGGACAGGGCCGCGGTCTTCTGCAGCGCCGCGAGGTCGTTCACCTGCGGGTAGGAGTTCTGCAGGATCCAGTTGATCTTGCCGGCGTCCGGGTTGTCATGGAGGCTCGACTCGTCCCAGGAGACCTCCTTGTAAGCGGCCTTGCCCTGGGTCGGGTTGTGCAGGTCGATGCAGTACGTCTGGATCGTGCCGCCGCCGTCGACGGACATCTCGAAGAGTCCGGCGCTGACGTCCTCCTTCTTGCCGCCGTCGTTGATGACAGCGGCGTCGAAGGTCTTCAGACCGCCGAGCGTGGCCGTCGCACCGGGCGCGGTGGGGGTCGCGTCGTCCGCGATGGCGGACCCGGCTACGGCTATGGAACCCGCGGCGAGGAGGCCGGAGGCCACCATCGCTACGGCAAGACGGGCAGTCCCCCGCCTCCGTACAGTGAACATGAATTTCCCCTCCGGGCGAGGCTGGTCGTGGGGGCAGGCCTCGCCGACAGCTGTGGATCCCCGCGGAAAGCCGGGGTACCGCTGAATCCTAGGAACCAACCGCACCAAAGCCACCAGGATTCACGGCCGCCCGGGAATCCGAATCTCAATCGTTACCCACGCGTAGGCATGAACGCGAAATTGTCGATAAATCATCGACGTTTTACCGCCGGCCGAACGCCCGGCTGTCCGGTTTATCCGGACAGCGCGGCCAGCGGATCGCCGGTGAACGGTTCACCGGCGGCCGCGGCGGAATTCGGAACCGAGAGTTCCGGATGGGCCGCGGACAGCCGCCGGAACGCCGAGGTGCCGCGTGTCAGATCGTGCCCGCAGGCGATCGCGTCGACGTCGGCCGAGATCCAGCGCTGACCGTCGCGCTCCTCCTCACGCACTCTCAGGCGCCCCTGCACGAGCAGCGGTTCGCCGACCCCGACCGAGGCCACCACGTTCTCCCCCAGCTGCCGCCAGGCCCACACCGTGTAGAAGCTGGTGTGCCCGTCGGACCAGCCGCCGCGCTCCCGGTCCCAGCGGCGCGCGGTCGTCGCCAGCCGGAACCTGGCGACCGGGACGCCCGTGGGCGTCTTCCGGAATTCCGGCCTGGTGGCCACATTCCCCACGACGGTGACCAGTGTGTCGTTCATTGCCGATGCTCCCCCGTTGTCGTCGCCGGCCGGCAGCCCCCTGCCGCCGGCCCCGCGATGGCTCCATGGTGCCCCTGCCGCGCCCGCCGTGGAGAAACCGGATTCAACCTGTGGATTACTGGCCTGTTGTGGACAACTCCGCCATCCGGAAGTGGTTTCCGGCGAGCACGCCGTACTGTTCCCGCACTTCCCGGTAACGCAGCAATTCCGCCGCCAGCGGTTCCAGCACCCGCGCCCGCCCGCAGTCGGCCGCCGCGTCGGCCATCCGCCGCTCCGCGGCCTGGCCGTACCGCCGGGCCGGGCCGCGGGCCGCGAACCGGCTCACCCGGGTGAGCAGCGGACCGCCCAGGCCGCCGACGGCCAGCAGCGCGGGCGGCAGCCACCACGGCAGCCGCAGCGCGTCCGCCGCCGTCACGATGCCTGACGCCAGCGCCGCCGTCGCGAGCAGCGCCAGCAGCCACTGCGCCGTGCCGACCACCGACCACCACCGGGGACGCAGCGGCTCGTCCGGCGCCGCCCGCTCCACCGCCGCGTCGAGCGCCTCCGGGAGCGTGCGGCCACCGCGGCGCGCGGCCTCACGCACCGCCTGCGCCCACGGAGCGGGCAGCCCCGCCACGGCCTCCGCCGCGACCGCGCGCACCGCCTCGTCGACGGACGCCCGGGACGCCGACAAAGCCGGGCGCCGTCCGTCCAGGGTGCCGTCGCACGACTGCGCGCCGCGTCCCCGGCGCAGCCGCCGCCACGGGGTGCCGCAGGCCTCGTCGGCGGCCCTGGCCCAAGCGCGTTCCGCCGCCCGGCCCGCCGCCGCGGCGCCCACGGCGTGCGCGAGGCTCGCCGTGAAGTCCTCGCGGGCCCGGTCGGTGAGCCCCGTCACCCCCTCGGAGACGTACAGCGGGCGCAGCCGCTCGGCGAGCCCGTCCACGTCCGCGGACAGCCGCCGGCTCGCGGCCGCGCGCTCGGCCACGACCTGGCCGATGGCCGACCTCAGCTCCGGCACTCCGTCACCGTTCAGTGCCGAGGTGGCCAGCACCATGGCGCCGTCCTCGCCGTGCTCGCCGACGGCGAGCCCGTCGTCGTCGAGCAGCCGGCGCAGGTCGTCCAGGACCTGTTCGACGGCCTCCTCGGGGAGCCGGTCGATCTGATTGAGGACGACGACGGTCACGTCGGCGTGCCCGGCCAGCGGCCGCAGGTAGCGCTCGTGCAGCGCGGCGTCCGCGTACTTCTCCGGGTCGAGCACCCACACGATCACGTCGACGAGCTTCAGCACCCGGTCCACCTGGTCGCGGTGGGCGGTCGCCGCCGAGTCGTGGTCCGGCAGGTCGAGCAGGACCAGGCCGGCGGGCCCGTCGTCCGTCCGTTCCGCCCCTTCGTCCAGGACGCTGTGCCGGGCGAACCGCGCCTTGGGTGCGATGCCGAGCCGGTCCAGGAGCCCGGAGGCGCCCCGGGGGTCCCAGGCACAGGCGACCGGGGCCGAGGTGGTCGGCCGGCGAACGCCGATCCGCGACAAGTCCAGTTCGGTCAACGCGTTGAACAGGGACGACTTCCCACTGCCCGTCGCCCCGGCCAGCGCAACCACCGTGTGGTCCGCGGAGAGCCGGCGCCGGTCGCCGACCCGTTCCAGCAGCTCCCCGGCCCCGTCGAGCGCCTCGTGGCTCACGCGGGTGCGCGACAGCCCGAGCAGTTCCGACAGCGCGTCCACCCGCTGCGTGAGCACCTGATCACCTCTCCTGGAGTCCGTACGACCTCTGCACCACGGAAAGCTCCGCGATCAGCGACGCCTGCTGGCCCGCCGTCACATCCAGCGCCTCCACGGGGAGCACCCGCAGTTCCCGCTCGGCGTCGAGCACGTCGGCGACGAGCCGGTCCAGCTCCTCGCGCGCCCGGTCGCCGGCCCGCAGCGCCGCGTGCGCGCCGACGAGGGAGGCGAGCCGCTCGCCCGCGACCGTGCCCTTGCGGCCACCGAGCACGGCGACCGCGATCAGAGCCGCCGCGTTCTGGGGGTCGACGCCCTCCGTGTTCCCGCGCACCGATTGGTGCGCGAGGCGGTTCACCGTGAACCCCCAGGTGTCGACAGCCTCCTCGATCCGCTCGGCGGCGTCGCCGGACGCCGACGCCGACTCCGAGTCGGCGTCCTCCGCCAGGACGGTGCCGGCGCGGTCAGCGCGCCAGGCGTCGAGGGTCCGCTCGTCGGCCGCCGCGACCTCGGTCCGCAGCAGGACCGCAAGGCTCTCGGCGAGGGCGGACAGCAGGGCCGCCGGGCCGCAGTCCGGATAGCCGCGCCAGCTGGCCAGGGCGTCCCCGGCGAGCAGCGCCCCGCCGTCGACGGCCTCCCGCACGCGCGACTCGGCCTCGTCGTAGGCGTCGTCCACGTGGCGGGTCAGGCGCACGGCCGCGGCATGCTGCGCGGCGGAGGCGCCGGCCAGCTCCGGGAGCCGGTTGCCGAGCGAGCCCAGGACCCCGGAGACGGTGCGCTGAGCCGCCTGGTGCCGCGCGGCCGGGTCCTCGGCACAGTGCGCCAGCCAGCTGCCGAGCGCCGCCACTGCGGTGTGCGGCAGCAGCCCGCCGGCCCCCGCCGACTCGGGCAGCTCGGGGACGGTGAACCGCGGCACGTCCCCGAGACCGGCCCGGGTCAGCAGGGCCGCGTAGTGCTGCGAGACGTCCTCGGCGATCTGGTGCGGCACCCGGTCCAGGACGGTGGCCAGGGTGACGTCGTACTCCTTGGCCGTGCGCAGGAGGTGCCACGGCACAGCGTCGGCGTAGCGCGCCGCGGTGGTCACCAGGATCCAGATGTCTGCCGCGCAGAGCAGTTCGGCGGCGAGTTCGCGGTTGCGGGAGACGAGGGAGTCGATGTCGGGCGCGTCCAGCAGGGCGAGTCCACGCGGCAGCGTGTCGTCGGTCTCCAGGCGCAGCCACAGCCTGGCCTCCTCCGCCTCGCGGTCCTCGTCGTTCCCTTCCGTCTCCTCCTCCCCCTCGGCGTCGGCCGCGGTCCGGGGCCGCGGCGCCCAGGCGCGGGCCAGGCCCGGCAGCACCCGCGGATCGGCGAACCAGGCACGGTCCTGGGGATGGCACACCAGCACCGGTGTGCGCGTCGTGGGGCGCAGCACACCCGCGTCACTCACACGCCGGCCGATCAGCGAGTTCACGAGCGTGGACTTGCCCGCTCCGGTCGAACCGCCCACCACCGCCAGCAGCGGCGCTTCGGGCGCCTTCAACCGGGGCACCAGATAGTCGTCGAGTTGCGCGAGCAGTTCCTGGCGTGTGCGGCGGGCCCTCTCGGCTCCGGGAAGGGGGAGGGGAAAGCGCGCGTTCGCGACGCGGTCGCGCAGCGCCGACAGCGCGTCGAGGAGTTCGGGCCGTACATCCAAGATCGCCACAGTGGCAGAATGCCCCATTTTGATGGGTTTTTGAAGCGTATTCCACCTAGTTCACGCCTTTCGGCCCGCAAGAGGGCCGAACGGGACGGAAGGGTCGGAAGAGTCACCGGCATAACGAGTGCACAACAGCCGTCGGCTGAGGCGTCAAAACTGGTGCGACATTCGCACCTGCCTGCGATTATCAGACCGCTTCACCGAACCTACACAACGTGTCATGAAGGCGAAGCAACCGGCCGCACATCAGCCGCGCCCTATCCTTGTCCCCGGCAAGGTCACGCAACCGTCGACACAAGGGGCGGGTTCGGTCGCGGCCAACGTCCGGCCCCCGTAGCTCAGTGGATAGAGCAGGCGCCTTCTAAGCGCTTGGCCGCAGGTTCGAGTCCTGCCGGGGGCACCCACTGCGCCCCTCCACATGGAGGGGCTTTTTTGCCGGTCAGAACCTTGCCACGCGGTACGCAGCTGCGCCTGACCACGCGGGTGATCACGAGAACCCTCCGGCGCCGTCCGGCTGTCGCCGGGTTTGCGCGGGTGGCTCTGTCGAATACGTGTCGAAGTTCCGGAACCGGTTCAGCGATCTTCGTCCGGCTCGGGGAGGTCTCCCCCGGCCTCGATCCGCCTCTGGTGATCCCTTAGCTGACCGGAGATACAACGCGCGTAGGTGGCAGGCAGGACGGGGACGCTGTTGCCCGCCCACTCGGCGACCTGCGTCGGCGGGACGCCCGCGTTGAGCCACGACGTCAGGCAGGTATGCCGCAGGTCATAGACGCGCTTGCCGAGCGGCGAGGCGAACTCTGCCGGCGCGAGCACCTGCTGCCGAGCGGTGCGCCAGGCGCGGCGAAAAACCGACCCCGCGAGAGTGTCCCCGTGCTCCCCCGGGAAGAGCAGATCCCCGGGCTTCAGGCCCTCGGCCTTCACGTGCTCCCGCAGGATGCGCGTCAGCGCCGGACGACACGGTACGACGCGGGTGTCGTCCTTGGCCCTGCCCTTCAGCCCGCGCACCTCATGGACCTTGCCGTATCCGTCCACTGCTTCCCCACCTCCGGCCGAGCGGTGTGGAGCAGCAGCTCGCCCCACTGGTCTTCGTCGTCCTCCACGGGCAGCCGGGCGTCCAGAACACGCATGGCCACTGCTTCCTCCGGCCGGGGCCCCGCGTACTACTAGAGCGTGGAGAAGAAGGCGTGCACCCGCCGGCCACCGCGGGGACGGCGCCAGATCCAGCCCAGGAGACTCGTGGCGTAACCCCCAGGCATCTGACAGAGCTGACCGATGTCTACGACTTCCTCGACGAGGTACGGCTGCGCCCGGGGATGTGGTGCGGGGAAGTTCCCTCCAACACCTGGAGTCGATGACTCTCGGGTACGGCGTGGCGATGAAGGTACATGACATCGAGGCAGGGTCCGAGGCCGGGGAAGCTGGTGATGATCTCGGCATCCGGGTGGGCCTCGAACGCCGCGATGGTGGCGGCTTCGAGTTCATCGGCTCTGGCGCAGGCCGCGTTGAACTGTCGGAGCAAGGCTTGGGTTTTGGCGCCCATGGCCTGTTCGACCAGTGGCGGTTGCTGCATCTGGGGTTCGCGCAGCAGGCGGTGGAGGCGTTCGACTTCGGGGGTGATCTCGCGTTGACGGCCGGCCTTGATGAGCAGGGCCCGCAGTCGCCGACGCCGGGTCCGGCCTGCCGGTGGGACCCAGACCGGGCATAGGATCGCCGCGATAGTGCAGGTCGGAGGCCGTCTCGCCAGAGTGAACCGACCGAACGGAAGACACCTTCAGGGGCCGGCCGGACCGGTTCACAGAAGGGTACGCGCGATGCGAGGGGGGATGAGCGCTGTGGGAATCCATATGCGTCAGCCCGGGGAGTACATCAGGCCTGCCGGCCGCATTCTGCTCAACGACTACGGCCGCCCGGCCGGACAGTACTACGCGTCTGGGGCGTACTACTTCCAGGAATCGCTGAGCAGGTTCTCCGTCGGCCAGAGCGTCGAAGCCGAGCTTGTGCCCGAACCGTCCAATCGGTGGGACGCGCGGGCGGTGGCATTCGACGTGGGGGGTCAGCGGGTTGCCTACCTGCCCGCGACGGCCGCGAAGATATGGCAGGACGTCATACGGGCGTGGAACGCTGCCGACTTCGCCGTGTACGTCGCGGCGGAGGTAAACCGCTGGGAAACCGATGACGGTACCCAGTTTGGGCTCACCGTGCCCAAGTGGGACTGGGAGACGCTCGTGACCTTGGCGGAGGCCGCCGGACTCCGGACGGCCTGGACCCGTGTCATGGAGGGACTCACCGACAAGCAGCGGCTCCTGATGCGGCAGGACGGCGGCTACACCCCGGACGAGTCGGTCCTGAAAGTGTTGCTGAGAAGGCGCGAGCAGTACCCCATGTTCCGCTGGGGCGGGAGTGCCGATGGTGGTCTGGGCGAACGGATGCCGTTCTGGTACGGCTATTTCGTCCGGGAGCAGATGCGGGAGGAGCACGAACAGCTCCGCTGGGCCCGATCGGTGAAGGCCTCCCTGCGGCGTGCGTTCAAGGACGAGATCGGGCGACGCAGGAAGCAGGAGCGGGAGCAGGAACGGCTGCTTCGTCTGGATCGCGAGGAGCAGGCGCTGCGGCTGCACGGGGAGGGTGTGGCGAATCGTGACATCGCCGCGCGGCTCGGCCTGTCTCCTCAACAGGTCGAGGGTCTCCTCTACCGTGTCCGCAAGGCCGCGGGGATCACGCTCCGACGCAATGAGGACCTGCAGAAGGAGCGGCGCCTTGCGGCGGCGGAGGCTCTGAGGCACAAGAGAGCGGGCCTGGCGAGGGCGGAGATCGGACGCGTCATGGGACGGTCCCTCGAGTCCGTCAAGGAGCTGCTGCAGGACGCGGTCTTCTACGAAGCCCCGGAAGACCATCCGGAGCGGCTGGCACTGGCCCGGCAGTGTGCCGGGCTTCGCGGCACGGGTCTGACTAAGGACGAGGTTCTGCAGAAGTTGGGCGGTACCCGGGGGAGGGCGCTGAGGGCGTTCCGGGACGCAAACTTCCTCGACGTCGTTGTCTCCGAGCCATTGGGGCGAGGCCGTGATGTCGACGTTTGAAGCGCGTCGGCTGTCCGGCCTCACGCTAGGACTTGTTCGGCCGGTCATGTGACTACTCGCTGTCTGGGTTTGATGTGGGCATGGGGCCAGTGACTCCCCTTCCATGGAAAGCCCGTCTCGGTTCAGGGAACGAGACGAGCCCCGTCGCTTCGCCACGGCGGGGCTCTGTCGTGCCCGAAGGTTCCGGGGGGGGCGAGCATGAAGCGCTTGGCCGCAGGTTCGAGTCCTGTCGGGGGCACCCTTGCCTGCCAGCACTTTGACAAAACCATTCGGAAGTTTCGAATGGCAGCTACGGCTGGAGAAGTTGTTGACTTCTTGGTGTTCGAACGAGTCCGTCGAACGGGAGTCCTGATTGTTTGATGACGGCCGCCTGACGGGCTGTCGGAATGTGACGCTTCTCCGCCATTTCGGCACGGCGTGGAAGGGGTCGGGACCGTATGCGGAACCCTCACGGAATCCCGCTCCCGCCCTCGGGGCGGTGAACCCCGTGCGAACCGCCCCCGGGCCCGCCGCTCCCCGCCGGTCCGCGGGGGGCCTCGTCACCGGGTGGCGTGGGTCCGGCCCAACCTCCCGGGCGCCATCAGCCGCCCCGGCGGCCGGACCCCGCGGTCCCGTACCGCGGGGTCGGAGTGCGAACCGGAGTCACCGGTGCCGAAGGAGACGGCGGAACATGCCGCGCGCTCCCCCTCGGCGGCAGCGCGGCGAGAGGTCAGTTCGCCTTGCGCAGGACCTCGGTGATCTTGCAGTCGATATCGCCGGCGGCGGGCTGGGACCCCTGGGCGCTCGTCGTCTCCTGGCTCCCCGCGGCCACGCCGGTCGCGGTCGCGACGGCCTGGGCGATGCGCGCTCCGCCGGCGTCCACGAACTCGATCTGCACCTGGTAGTCGGAGGTCTCCGAGCTGTGGTTGGTGATGGTCACCTCGGCGCTGGGCCACTTGCTGAAGCCGGCGAGACCGCACGAGGTGACCTTCGCGTCACCCGGGGCCGATGTGCGGCCGTCGGCCTCGGCCGGTGACGCGCTGACCGCGGTGGAGTCGTCCCCCGAACCACCCTTGTCGTCCCCGGTGTTGAGGGCGAAGGCGACGCTGCCGCCGACCACGACGACGATGGCGGCGATCCCGAAGCCGAGTATCTTCCCCGCGCCCGACTTCTTCGGTGGCCGGCTCCAGTCCGGATCCTGGGGCGGCGGGTAGTGGCCCGGTGGCGAGGCGTGCGACGACTGAGACATGGTGAACCCCCTGAGGCTCGGATGTGAAGACACCGTGGCAGAGCTTCACCATGCGCGCAGAGACAAGAGCTGTCTGTAACGTGCTCGTGACCGATCCGGTATAGATCATTCCTGATAAGTCTGTGCCGAGGGTCTGATCGTGCCGTCCGGAACGGGCCATGGCTCACCGGATGGCCGACGAGACGCCGTGCCTCGCCGGCCACCGGCCCGGGAAAGGTCAGCCGGTCAGGCCGCGACGCGTCAGCAGCGGCTCGATCCGCGGCGCACGGCCCCGGAAGCCCTCGAACGCGGCCATCGGCTCGACGCTGCCGCCGCGGGAGAGCAGCTCACGGCGGAAGATGTCGCCGCTCTCACGCCGCATGCCGCCGTTCTCCTTGAACCACTCCACGGTGTCGGCGTCGAGCACCTCACTCCAGATGTACGAGTAGTACCCGGCGCTGTAGCCGTGGGCGAAGATGTGCGCGAAGTAGGTGCTGCGGTAGCGCGGCGGGATCGCGGGGAGCGCGAGCCCGGCCTCCTTCAGGGCGGCGGCCTCGAACTCCTCCGTGTCGCCGGGGTCGTGACCGGCGGGGATGGTGTGCCAGGCCCAGTCGAGGACGGCGGCCGCCAGGTACTCCACGGTGCGGAAGCCCTGCCCGAAGCGCTCCGCGGCCTCCATCCGGGCCACCAGGTCGGCGGGCATGGGCTCGCCGGTCTCGTGGTGGCGTGCGTAGTGCGCCAGCACCTGCGGCCAGGTCACCCACATCTCGTTGACCTGGGAGGGGTACTCGACGAAGTCGCGCGGGACGGCCGTACCGGAGAAGAAGGGGTGACGGACGTCGGAGAACAGACCGTGCAGGGCGTGGCCGAACTCGTGGAAGAGAGTGTTGACCTCGTCGTAGGTGAGCAGCGCGGGCTCGCCGTCGGCGGGCTTGGCGACGTTGAGGTTGTTGACCACGACCGGCTTGCGGCCGAAGAGCGCGGACTGGTCGACCAGGCTGTTCATCCAGGCGCCGCCGCGCTTGGAGGCGCGGGCGAAGTAGTCGCCCAGGTAGAGGCCGAGGGGCGAGCCGTCGGCGTTGAAGACCTCGAAGACCCGGACGTCGGGGTGGTAGGCGGCGAGGTCGGGGCGCTCGGTGAAGCTCAGTCCGTAGACCTGGCCGGCGGCGTGGAAGACGCCGTCCCGCAGCACCCGGTCCAGCTCGAAGTAGGGGCGCATGGCGGCGGTGTCGATGTCGTACTCCGCCTTGCGGACCTTCTCCGACCAATACGTCCAGTCCCAGGCCGCGAAATCCTCCAGCCCGGAGGCGGCGGCCAGGGCGGCGGCCTCGCGCTCGGCGTTGGCGACGGCGGGCGGGATCAGACGGGCGAGCAGGGAGGTCACGGCCTCGGGCGTGCCGGCGGTCTGGTCGGCGACGACGTACGCGGCGTGGTTCTCGTAGCCGAGCAGGGCGGCGCGCTCGGCGCGCAGCCGGGCGAGCCTGACGGTGAGTTCGCGGTTGGAGGTCAGGCCGCGGCCGAGCGAGGCCTCCAGCAGGCGCCGGCGCAGGGCCCGGTCGTCGAGGGCGGCGAGCTCGGACTGGTTGGAGAAGTTCTTCAGGCTGATGACGTACTTGCCGTCGTGGCCGAGGGCAGTGGCGTTGGCGGCCGCGGCGGCAACGGCGTCGGCGGACAGACCGGCCAGCTCGTCGGCACTGCCGAGGACGAGGGCGGCGGCCTTGGTGTCGGCGAAAAGGTTCTGCTCGAAGGCGGTGGAGGCCTCCGCGATCTCCGCGTTGAGCGCCCTCAGCCGCTCGCGGCCCTCCTCGGTGAGTTCGGCGCCCGCGCGGACGAAGCGGGTGTGGTAGCGCTCCAGCAGCCTCAGCCCCTCGGCCTCCAGACCGAGTTCCTGCCGCCCCTCGTACAGCGCCTTGACGCGGGCGTACAGGGCGGGGTCGAGGTGGATGGCGTCGGCGTGGGCGGCGAGGGCGGGGTTGATCCTGGCCTCGATCTCCTGGATGCCCGGGCCGGTGTCGGCACTCGCGCGGTTGAAGAAGACCTTCGACACGCGGTCCAGCAGGTCTCCGGAACGCTCCAGGGCGACGATCGTGTTCTCGAAGCTGGGCGGTTCGGGGTTCGCCGCGATGGCCTCGGTCTCGGCGAGCTGCTCGGCCATCCCCTGTTCGAAGGCGGGAAGGTAGTGCTCCTCGCGGATGTCCGCGAACGGCGGGAGCTCGTACGGAAGGGTGCTCGGACTGAGGAAGGGATTCGTCGAGGTCACGCCACCGACCTTACGCCCGGTGCCTGCCGCCCGGACGTGCCCTTCCCTAGGATGCCCGGATGGCGGCCACGCTTACGGACGGCCGGGTCGAGCGCGGCAACCGGACCCGTCGGCTGGTGCTCGACCGCACCATGGCGATCGCCTCGGTCGAGGGTCTGGAGGGGCTGTCGCTGGGCCGGCCGGCGACCGAGCTCGGGCTCTGCAGGAGCGGGGGTTCGCCCTGTCGGTTCGAAGGAGGAGCTGCAGCTCGCCACCGTGCGGGCGGCCCGCGAGGGGCACATCCGGCAGGTGGTGGAGCCGGCGCGGGAGCTGCCCGCGGGGCTGACGCGGGTGCGGCGGCTGTGCGAGTCGTGGCTGGACCGCTCGCGGCGGCGGGTCTTCCCGGGTGGCTGCTTCCTGCTCGCGGTGTCGGCGGAGTTCGACGCGCGTACCGGGCCGGTGCACGATGTGGCCGCCCAGGCCCGGCGGGCGGACCGGCTGCGCGCGGACGCCGACATCCCGCTGCTGGCCTTCGAGCTGATCGCGCTGAGGGACACCGGCACCCTGCAGTCGGGGCTCTTCGACGACGCCACGGCCCACGCCCGGGCGGGCACCGCCACCATCAACCGCCTCAGGGCCCTGGCCGACGGGAGGTCGGCCGACGCGGAAGTCCCCTCGCTGCCGGCTCGGTTCGAGGGCTGAGGGGGGCTGGGCATTCCGCACGCGGACGGCTTCTCCGACAATCGGGGAGGCCGGTCACGCGTCCGCCACGTTTGTCACCGTTACACGGGCTTCGCGTCACAGACGATCAACAGCCCCTTCCGCGCCTGATCGCATGTCGTTGTCCCGGCGAGGCCGGCCGTCCCCGAGGCCGGCGCATGGGAGGTGCGTGGAAGATGACGGACCGGACCCTCTGGTCGTACGCCGAGATCGCCGCTCACATCCGGGTGCAGGTCGACACCGTGCGCTCGTACCGCAAGCACGGCCACTTGCCGCCCCCCGATGTCGTGGAGGGCGGGAAGCCGTTCTGGTACGCGGACACGGTCCGTCTGTGGAACTCCCGGCGCCCCGGGAACCGCGGACGCCGGGAGTTCGGCTGACGTCGGCCCCGCCGCCGATCAGCCCGGGCGGGCCGGCTCCGGGTGCGGGTGCGGTACGGGCTCCTCCCGCGCGGGGGCCCGGCCCGGGTCCTCGCCCTCGCTCAGCCCGAACCGGTCGTGCAGCGCCTTCAGCGGCCGCGGCGCCCACCAGGTGGCCCACCCGGTCAGCCGCATCACGGCGGGCACGAGCAGGGTCCGCCCACCATCGCGTTCGCCCTGAGACGAAGGCCGGCACGGCCCGCTCCCGCGGCGGCCGGCCTCAGCCCCGCAGCGCCCGGTCCGCCGGCTCCCCCTGCGGGGCGTCCGCCTCCGGCGCGTCCCCCTCCGGGCCCGCGGGGCCGCCGGTGGCCACCACACGTCCGGGGGACGCCGTACCCGCCCGGGCCGAGCGGCGCCCGGAGAACCTCTGCGCCACACCGCCGATTCCGGCCACGGCCAGCGAGACGCCCAGGCCCAGCGCGACGGCGTAGAGCGAGTCGGACATGGCGAGACCGCCGAAGTAGCCCAGGCCCACCGAGTACGTCGCCCAGACCCCCTCGGCCACACCCGCGCCGATCAGATAGCGGCGGGCCGGGTAGCGCACGATGCCCGCCGAGAGGCCGCCGACGACCCTCCCGCTGGGCAGGAAGCGGACGGCGATCACGAAGGGCACGCCGTGCCGCTGTATCCGCACGCTGGCCCACTCCAGCAGCGCCCGGCGCCGCGGCCGCCGGTAGAGCCGGGTCAGCACTCGGCCGCTGACGGCGCGGCCGGTGCGGTGGATCAGCAGGTCGCCCGCGAGGGCGCTGCCGGCGACGACCAGCAGGACGAGGGCGATGTCCAGCCGCCCCTGGGCGGCGAGCACACCTCCGGCGACCAGGAGCGCCGCGTTGGGCACCAGAGGCGGCGCGGTGGTGGCAGCGAGCACCGCGTACGCCCAGAGGACGTGGCCGTCCCGCAGATACCCCTCGAGGCCCGCGGTGAAGTCGAGGGCCGACACGATCCGTCCAACGTCCATGCGGCCGCCCCTCTTCCCGCCCCGGCCCGTCCCCCGCGTCCCGTCCCAGGCCTCAACGCTCGCAGGGCCGCGACGCAGGGGGCAAGGCGGTTTCGCCGGGATCGGGGCATTCCCAGGGTTTTCCCTGGGGCACCTCATCCTCAGGTACGGGGCCGGAAGGGCCGGCTGTGGCCCGGGGAGTACGCCCGGCGTACTCCCCGGGGCCGCGGTCCCGCGGCTCAGCGGCCGAGCAGTTCGCCGCCGTTGCACTGCAGGATCTCGCCGGTGATGAAGCCGGCCTCGGGGGAGGCGAGGAAGACCACCGCGGAGGCGACGTCCTCGGGCCGTCCCACCCGCCCCACCAGGGTCCGGCCGGCCCTGCGCGTCAGCTCGGCGGCGTCGAGCCGGGCGCCGAAGAACTCGGTGCCCGCGACCGTGCCGGGGGCGACGATGTTGCAGGTCACGCCGCGCGGGCCGAGCTGGGCTGCCAGGGAGTGGTTCCAGGCGTGCAGGGCGGCCTTGGAGGCCCCGTAGGAGCCGCCGCCGCGCAGCGCGGCCACGGACGTGACGGTGATGACCCGGCCGCCCTCGGGGAGCCGGTCACGTACGGATTCGGTCACCAGGACGGCGGTGAGGACGTTGCGCTCGAAGTCGCCGCGCCAGCGGGCCAGCACCCCGTGCGGGCCGGCCCCGATCGCGAGCTCCCGGCTGCCCGCGTTGTTGACCAGGACGTCGATACGGCGGGGGAGCCGCTCCAGGGTCGCCTCCACGTCGTCGGGGTCGGCGAGGTCGCAGACGACCGGGGTGACGTCGTAGCCGTGCAGGGAGCGCAGCTCATCGGCGGTGGCGCGCAGCACCTCGCGCCGCCGGCCGACGATGGTCACGTGGTCGCCGGCCTCGGCGAAGAGGGTGGCCACCGACCGGCCGATGCCCGTTCCCCCGCCGGTCACCACGACGTGCCGGCCCACACTTGCGTTCTGCGACATCACGCTCCGCCCCTCGAGGAGGGACAGCACGTTACGGGACGGGGGCCACGCGACCGACACGGGGGTCTGTCATGATGCGGATGACGTAGGAGATGCGTAGCCGAGACTGAGGTCACACTGGCTGGAACGTAACCTTTTGGTTTACGAGGGGGTCTATCCCAGCGAAGACACCGGGCTCCCGGCGGACTCGGTGAGATGATGAGCGGGTTGTCTTTGGGGGACAGCCCGGTCGCCATGCCGGGGCGAACTGCCCGGAGAGCTTTGAGCGGCCCTCCCGGGTGGCTTGGCCCGGCTGGGCGAGCGCACCCAAAGAACGCCCGGTACGGACCCGTGGGGGGATCCGCTCCGGGAAACGGGAGCGCCCCGTGCCGAACCCGTGGGGGGATTCGGCGCGGGGCGTTTCTCTGTGCGCGGGGCGCGGGGCGTCAGCGGGCCTCGACCGGGACGTAGTCCCGCTCGACGATGCCCGTGTAGACCTGGCGCGGACGACCGATCCGGGAACCCGGCTCGGTGATCATCTCGTGCCACTGGGCGATCCAGCCGGGGAGCCGGCCGAGCGCGAAGAGCACCGTGAACATCGTGGTCGGGAAGCCCATGGCCCGGTAGATCAGGCCGGTGTAGAAGTCGACGTTCGGGTACAGGTTGCGCGAGACGAAGTAGTCGTCGCTGAGGGCGTGCTCCTCGAGCTTCAGCGCGATGTCCAGCAGCTGGTCGGACTTGCCGAGGGCGGAGAGCACGTCGTGGGCGGCGGCCTTGATGATCTTCGCCCGGGGGTCGAAGCTCTTGTAGACCCGGTGGCCGAAGCCCATCAGCCGGACGCCGTCCTCCTTGTTCTTCACCTTGCGGATGAAGGCGTCCACGTCGCCGCCGTCGGCCTGGATGGCCTCCAGCATCTCCAGGACGCTCTGGTTGGCGCCGCCGTGCAGCGGGCCCCACAGGGCGTTGATGCCCGCGGAGATCGACGCGAACAGGTTGGCCTGCGAGGAGCCGACCAGGCGGACGGTGGAGGTGGAGCAGTTCTGCTCGTGGTCCGCGTGCAGGATGAGGAGCTTGTCCAGGGCGTCGACGACGACCGGGTTGAGCTCGTACTCCTCGGCGGGCACGGCGAAGGTCATCCGCAGGAAGTTCTCGACGTAGCCGAGGTCGTTGCGCGGGTAGACGAAGGGGTGTCCGATCGACTTCTTGTAGGCGTACGCGGCGATCGTCGGCAGCTTGGCGATGAGCCGGATCGTCGACAGGTAGCGCTGCTTCTCGTCGAACGGGTTGTGGCTGTCCTGGTAGAAGGTCGACAGCGCGCTGACCACGGAGGACAGCATCGCCATCGGGTGGGCGTCCCGCGGGAAGCCCTGGAAGAACCGTTTGACGTCCTCGTGGAGGAGCGTGTGCTGGGTGATGTCGCCGCGGAAGGCGGCGAGCTCGTCGACGGTGGGGAGCTCACCGTTGATGAGAAGGTACGCGGTCTCCAGGAAGGTGCCGCGCTCGGCGATCTGCTCGATGGGGTAACCGCGGTAGCGGAGGATTCCCTGCTCGCCGTCGAGGTAGGTGATCGCGGACTTGTAGGCCGCGGTGTTGCCGTAGCCGCTGTCCAGGGTGACCAGGCCGGTGTCGGCTCGCAGCTTGCCGATGTCGAAGCCGTTGTCACCAACGGTGCCCTCGATCAACGGGTAGCTGTGTTCGCTGTCCCCGTACCGCAGTACTACAGAGTTGTCGCTCACGTCATTCCCTCACCGACGTCGTGCCTCTTCTTCGAGGTTTGTAGGTGCCCTGACTACCCCTACTGTCCCCCATTTGGCGTGACCACGTGCACTCGGGGTCGGCCGAGGAGCCGAATGGTGGCACCCAGTGCCTATTTTGCCGCCCGCGCCAGCCGGTGGTCGAGCGCCGTGAAGCGCCTGCCTGCGGAGACCGTGCGGACCGCCTGGCCGATCGCCCTGCGGGAACCCACGAGCACGACCAGCCTCTTTGCCCGGGTAACAGCGGTATAGAGCAGGTTCCGCTGGAGCATCATCCACGCCCCGGTGGTGACAGGGATCACCACGGCGGGATACTCGCTGCCCTGTGACCGGTGGATCGTCACCGCGTAGGCGTGCGCCAGCTCGTCCAGCTCGTCGAAGTCGTAAGGAATCTCCTCGTCCTCGTCGGTCAGTACGGTGAGCCGCTGCTCCACGGTGTCCAGGGAGGTGACGACCCCCACCGTTCCATTGAAGACGCCGTTGGCGCCTTTTTCATAGTTGTTCCTGATCTGCGTCACCTTGTCGCCGACGCGGAAGGTGCGGCCGCCGAACCGCCGCTCCGGCAGGTCGGGGCGGGCCGGGGTGACGGCCTGCTGCAGCAGCCCGTTCAGCACGCCGGCGCCCGCGGGGCCCCGGTGCATGGGGGCGAGCACCTGGACGTCGCGGCGTGGGTCGAGGCCGAACCGGCGCGGGATGCGGCGGGCCGCCACGTCCACCGTGAGCCGGGCCGTCTCCTCACCGTCCTCCTCCACGAAGAGGAAGAAGTCGTCCAGCCCCTGGGTGACCGGGTGGGCTCCGGAGTTGATCCGGTGCGCGTTGGTCACCACGCCGGACTCCTGGGCCTGCCGGAAGATACGGGTCAGCCGGACCGACGGGACGGGGCCGCCCTCGGCCAGCAGATCGCGCAGCACCTCACCGGCGCCGACGCTGGGCAGCTGGTCCACATCGCCGACGAAGAGCAGGTGAGCCCCCGGCGGCACGGCCTTGACCAGCTTGTTCGCCAGCAGCAGGTCGAGCATCGAGGCCTCGTCGACGACGACCAGATCGGCGTCGAGGGGCCGGTCCCGGTCGTAGGCGGCGTCGCCGCCCGGCTTGAGCTCCAGCAGCCGGTGGACCGTCGAGGCCTCGGCCCCGGTCAGCTCGGCCAGCCGCTTGGCCGCCCTGCCGGTGGGCGCGGCCAGCACGACCTTGGCCTTCTTCGCCTGCGCCAGCGCCACCACGGACCTGACCGTGAAGGACTTGCCGCAGCCCGGGCCGCCGGTCAGCACGGCGACCTTCTCGGTGAGCGCCAGCCGCACCGCCTGCTGCTGCTCGGGGGCGAGGTCCGCACCCGTCCGTCCGGCGAGCCAGGTCAGCGCCTTGTCCCAGTCGACATCGCGGAAGGCGGGCATCCGGTCCTCCGTACCGCGCAACAGCCGCAGCAGCGAGCCGGCCAGGGAGATCTCCGCCCGGTGGAAGGGCACCAGATACACCGCGCGCACCGGGTCCTCACCGCCGTCGGGGGCGGGCACGGGCTCGACGACCACGCCCTCCTCGCCGGCCAGCTCCGCGAGGCAGTCGATCACCAGGCCGGTGTCCACCTGGAGAAGCTTCACCGCGTCGGACAGCAACCGCTCCTCGGGCAGGAAGCAGTTGCCGCTGTCGGTCGCCTGCGACAGGGCGTACTGCAGGCCTGCCTTGACGCGCTCGGGGCTGTCGTGCGGGATGCCGACAGCCCGCGCGATGCGGTCCGCGGTGAGGAAGCCGATGCCCCAGACGTCGGCCGCCAGCCGGTAGGGCTGGTTCTTCACCACGGAGATCGAGGAGTCCCCGTACTCCTTGTAGATCCGCACCGCGATCGAGGTGGACACGCCCACACCCTGGAGGAAGACCATGACCTCCTTGATGGCCTTCTGCTCCTCCCAGGCGGCGCCGATCAGCTTGGTGCGCTTGGGACCCAGGCCCGGGACCTCCACCAGCCGGGCCGGCTCCCGCTCGATGACCTCCAGGGTGTCGGTGCCGAAGTGCTCGACGATCCGCTCGGCGATCCGCGGGCCGATTCCCTTGATCAGCCCGGAGCCGAGGTAGCGCCGTATGCCCTGGATCGTGGCCGGGAGGACGGTGGTGTAGTTCTCCACGGTGAACTGCTTGCCGTACTGCGGGTGGGAACCCCAACGGCCCTCCATGCGCAGCGACTCGCCCGGCTGGGCGCCCAGCAGCGAGCCGACCACGGTCAGCAGGTCGCCGCCGCCCCGGCCGGTGTCGACCCGGGCGACCGTGTACCCGTTCTCCTCATTGGCGTACGTGATCCGCTCCAGGACGCCCTCGACGACGGCCAGTCTCAACTCCCCCACGGCGCGGGCCACCTCCCCGGATCTGCGATGTGATCCGACCGTACCGCCCGGCCCCGACAGGCCGCCGGGGGCTGTGGACAACTCCGTCCGGCCGGGCCCTGGAATATAACAATCCGGTTTCGTGCTCTTGCCCTGGAGCATGTAATCGATTCCAATCCTCCTTGTAATCGATTCCACGAGGAGGTGGGACGGGTGGCGAGCATCAAGGACGTGGCATCACGCGCCGGTGTCTCCGTCGCGACGGTCTCCCGCGTGCTCAACGACCACCCCGCGGTCCGCCCCGACACCCGCACCCGGGTGCTGGAGGCGGTGGCCGAACTCGGCTACCGGCCCAACGCGGTGGCGCGCTCGCTGCGCACTGACCAGACCCGGACGCTGGGCCTGGTCATCAGCGACGTGCTGAACCCCTTCTTCACCGAGCTCGCCCGCTCCGTGGAGGACGAGGCCAGGGCGCTGGGCTACAGCGTGATCATCGGCAACGCCGACGAGCGGCCGGAGCAGCAGGACCACCACATCCGCACGCTGCTGGACCGCCGCATCGACGGACTGCTGGTCAGCCCCACCGACGGCGGTTCCCCGCTGATACTGGACGCGGTGCGCTCCGGCACGCCGATGGTCTTCGTCGACCGCTGGATCCCCGGTATCGGCAACGACGTCCCGGTGGTCCGCACCGACGGCTGCGACGCGGTGCGCGACCTGGTCGCCCACCTTCACGGCCTGGGCCACCGCCGGCTGGCGATCATCGCCGGCCCCGCCGCGACCACCACCGGCCGCGAGCGCGTGCGGGCCTTCCGCGAGGCGCTGGCGGCCTTCGGCCTGCCGCTGCCCGACGAGTACATCGGCCAGGGCGACTTCCAGGCGGACAGCGGCCGCCGGGCCACCGCCCGCTTCCTGGACCTGCCGGTCCCGCCGGACGTCGTCTTCGCCGCGGACAATCTGATGGCGCTCGGCGCCATGGACGAGATCCGTGCCCGCGGCCTGCGCGTGCCCGACGACATCGCGCTCGCCGCCTTCGACGACATCCCGTGGTTCCTCCATACCGATCCGCCGATCACCGCGATCGCCCAGCCCACGGGCGAGCTCGGCCGCGCGGCCGTGCGGTCGCTGATCGACCGGGTGGAGGGCAGGCCGGCGCCGTCGGTCACCGTGTCCGCCCGCCTCGTTGTCCGCCGCTCCTGCGGCGCGTCCGAAGGGAGTCCCCGTTGAGCACGAGCAGCCCCGAGCTCCTCCGCATGGAGGGTGTCCGCAAGGTCTTCCCCGGTGTGGTGGCCCTCGACGGCGTCGACTTCGATCTGCGCGCGGGCGAGGTGCACGTCCTGCTCGGCGAGAACGGCGCGGGCAAGAGCACCCTGATCAAGATGCTCTCCGGCGCCAACCGCCCCGACGGGGGCCGGATCCTCGTCGACGGCCAGGAGGTGCGCATCCACGGCGCGCAGGACGCCGAGAAGCTGGGTATCGCCACCATCTACCAGGAGTTCAACCTCGTCCCGGCGCTGAGCGTCGCCGAGAACATCTTCCTGGGCCGCCAGCCGCGCCGCCTCGGCCTGGTGAACCGCAAGCAGATGAACGCGGACGCCGCCGCCCTGCTGGCCCGGGTCGGCGTCGACGTCGACCCGCGCACCCCGGTCTCGGAGCTGGGCATCGCCCGCCTGCAGATGGTGGAGATCGCCAAGGCGCTCAGCCTGGAAACGCGCGTCCTGATCATGGACGAGCCGACCGCGGTGCTCACCAGCGAGGAGGTCGACAAGCTCTTCCGGATCGTGCGCAAGCTGCGCGAGGACGGCGTCGGCATCGTCTTCATCACCCACCACCTGGAGGAGATCGCCGCCCTCGGCGACCGCGTCACCGTCCTGCGCGACGGCCGCAGTGTCTCCCAGGTGCCCGCGAGCACCCCCGAGGACGAGCTGGTCCGGCTGATGGTGGGCCGCAGCATCGAGCAGCAGTACCCGCGCGAGCGCGCGGAAGCGGGCGCGCCCCTGCTGCGGGTCGAGGGCCTCACCCGGGGCGGCGTCTTCCACGACGTGAGCTTCGAGGTGCGGGCCGGCGAGGTCGTCGGCCTGGCCGGGCTCGTCGGCGCCGGGCGTACCGAGGTCGTCCGCGCGGTCTTCGGCGCCGACCCGTACGACTCCGGCACGGTCGAGGTGCTGGGCAAGCGGCTGCGCCGCCACGACGTCAACGCCGCCATGGACGCGGGCATCGGCCTGGTGCCGGAGGACCGCAAGGGCCAGGGTCTGGTGCTGGACGCCACCATCCAGGAGAACCTGGGTCTGGTCACCCTCGGCCGGGCCACCCGCGCCGGGTTCGTCGACCGGGCCGGGCAGCGCAAGGCCGCCGACCGCATCTCGGGGCAGCTCAAGGTGCGCATGGCCGGGCTCCACCAGCACGTGCGCACCCTTTCGGGCGGCAACCAGCAGAAGATCGTCATCGGCAAGTGGCTGCTGGCCGACACCAAGGTGCTCATCCTCGACGAACCGACCCGGGGCATCGACGTCGGCGCCAAGGTCGAGATCTACCAGCTCATCAACCAACTCACGGCCTCCGGTCACGCGGTGCTGATGATCTCCAGCGACCTCCCCGAGGTGCTGGGCATGAGCGACCGCGTCCTGGTGATGTCCCAGGGCCGGCTCGCCGGTGAACTCCCCGCGCACGAGGCCACCCAGGACTCCGTCATGGCCCTGGCCGTCGGCACAGCGCCCGCCGAGGGCGGCAACGCAACAGCAACGAAGGATGTGGAGGGCTCCCGTGGCCACTGACACGCTCAAAAGCAGTACGGACACGGGCGGCGTCGCCGCGGCACGCCGTGTGCTCCTCAACAACGGCGCGCTCAGCGCCCTGGTGGTCCTGCTCGTGGCCCTGTCGTTCCTCTCGGGCGACTTCCTGTCCACACAGAACCTGCTCAATGTCGGCGTCCAGGCCGCCGTCGTCGCCATCCTCGCCTTCGGCTCCACCTTTGTGATCGTCGCGGCGGGCATCGACCTGTCGGTGGGCTCGGTCGCGGCGCTGTCCGCGACGGTGCTGGCCTGGAGCGCGAGTTCGGCGGGCCTGCCGGTGTGGCTGGCGGTCGTGCTGTCCGTCGCCACCGGTGTCGCCAGCGGTCTGCTGAGCGGCCTGCTGATCTCCTTCGGCAAGTTGCCGCCGTTCATCGCGACCCTCGCGATGCTGTCGATCGGCCGCGGCCTCACCCTGGTCATCTCCCAGGGCAGCCCCATCGCCTTCCCCGACTCCGTCTCCCACCTGGGCGACACCATCGGTGGCTGGCTGCCCGTCCCGGTCCTGGTCATGATCGTCGCCGGCGCCGCCACGGCGATCATCCTCGGCCGCACGTACATAGGCCGCGCCATGTACGCGATCGGCGGCAACGAGGAGGCGGCCCGCCTCTCCGGCATCCGCGTCAAGCGCCAGAAGATCATCATCTACGCGCTGTCCGGCCTCTTCGCGGCGGTCGCGGGCATCGTGCTCGCCTCACGTCTGGCCTCCGCGCAGCCGCAGGCCGCCTACGGCTACGAACTGGACGCCATCGCGGCGGTCGTCATCGGCGGCGCCAGCCTCTCCGGCGGTGTCGGCAAGGCGTCCGGCACCCTGATCGGCGCGCTGATCCTCGCCGTCCTCCGCAACGGCCTCAACCTGCTGTCGGTCTCCGCCTTCTGGCAGCAGGTCGTCATCGGCGCGGTCATCGCGCTGGCCGTCCTGCTCGACACCCTGCGCCGCCGCGCCTGACCGCGCGCCGCGCACCACAGACCCCCTCCTCTTCTCCGCACCGCACCAGCAAGGAAGCCCCCATGCGCACCAAGCTCATCTCCGCCACCACCGTCGCCGTCGCCGCCCTGGCGCTCACCGCGACCGCCTGCAACTCCGGCTCCGGCTCCGGCTCCTCCTCGGACGTCAAGGTGGGCCTGTCGGTCTCCACCCTCAACAACCCGTTCTTCGTGCAGCTGAAGGCGGGCGCGCAGGCCGAGGCGAAGAAGGAGGGCGTCGACCTGACCGTCACCGACGCGCAGAACGACGCGTCGCAGCAGGCCAACCAGCTGCAGAACTTCACCAGCCAGAACGTGAAGTCGATCATCGTCAACCCGGTGGACTCCGACGCGGCCGGCCCCTCGGTCAAGGCCGCCAACAAGGCCGGCATCCCCGTCGTCGCGGCCGACCGCGGCGTCAACAAGGCCGAGCTCGCGACCACCGTCGCCTCCGACAACGTCGAGGGCGGCCGGCTCGCCGCCAAGACCTTGGCCGAGTCGCTGGGCGGCAAGGGCACCGTGGTCGTCCTCCAGGGCACCGCGGGCACCTCCGCGGCCAACGAGCGCGGCCAGGGCTTCAACGAGGGCATCAAGGCCTACCCGGGCATCAAGGTCGTGGCCCAGCAGGCCGCCGACTTCGACCGCACCAAGGGCCTGGACGTCATGACCAACCTGCTGCAGGCCCACTCCGACGTCACCGGCGTCTTCGCCCAGAACGACGAGATGGCCCTCGGCGCCATCAAGGCGCTCGGCGACAAGGCGGGCAAGTCGGTCAAGGTCGTCGGCTTCGACGGCACCCCCGACGGCCTCAACGCGGTCAAGGGCGGCACCCTTTTCGCGTCCGTGGCGCAGCAGCCGAAGGAACTCGGCAAGCTGGCCGTGCAGAACGCGGTGAAGGCCGCCAAGGGCGAGAAGCTCGGCAGCCTGGTGAAGGTTCCGGTCAAGGTCGTCACCGAGCAGAACGTCGCCGACTTCTCCTCCTGACAGTCCGCACCCCGGTACGGCCGGACCCCGAAGGGAACACGCAGATGCACGGCTACGACCTGCTGGTCGTAGGGTCGGCCAACGCCGACCTGGTGATCCACGTCGACCGCCGCCCGGCGGCCGGTGAGACGGTCCTCGGCTCGGACCTTGCCACCCACCCGGGTGGCAAGGGGGCCAACCAGGCCGTCGCCGCGGCCCGTCTGGGCGCGCGTACGGCGCTCCTGGCGCGGGTCGGCGACGACGCCCACGGGCGGCTGCTCACCGGCTCGCTGAGATCGGCCGGCGTCGACACCACCGGTGTCCTGAACGGCGGCACCCCCACAGGGGTCGCGCTGATCACGGTGGACCCCTCGGGCGACAACAGCATCGTGGTGTCGCCGGGCGCCAACGCCCGGCTCACCGCGGCGGACGTGACCGGCGCGCGCGAGCTGCTGGCCGGCGCCCGGGTGGTCTCCCTGCAACTGGAGATCCCCCTGGAGTCCGTGGCCGCCGCGGTGGCGACGGCCACGGAGTCCGGCACGCGGGTCGTGCTGAACCCCTCGCCCCCCGCCGCGCTGCCGCGGGAGGTGCTCGCCGGCTGCGACCCCATCGTCGTCAACGAGCACGAGGCGCGCGTCCTGCTCGGCCCGGAGGCCGGGGACACCCCCGAGGCGTGGGCGGCGGGGCTGCTCGCCCTCGGGCCGCGCTCGGTGGTCGTCACGCTCGGCGCGGCGGGAGCCCTCGCCGCGACGCCGGACGGCACCGTGCGCATACCCAGCCCGCGTGTGGCGGCCGTCGACACCACCGGTGCCGGCGACTCCTTCACGGGAGCACTGGCCTGGCGTCTCGGCGCGGGCGACGACCTGGTGACCGCCGTGCGGTTCGCGGTGCGGGTGGGCGCCGCCGCCGTCACGAAGCCGGGTGCGCAGGAATCCTTCCCCACCCTCGAAGAAGTGGGTCAGCTGTGAAGAAGTCCGGAATCCTCAACCGCCATCTCGCGGGCGCCCTGGCCGTGCTGGGCCACACCGACCTGGTCGTGGTCTGCGACGCCGGGCTGCCGATCCCTCCCGGGCCGATCGTCGTCGACCTCGCGTTCCGGGCCGGCACGCCGTCGTTCTCCGAGGTCCTCGACGGTCTGTTGGAGGAGCTGGTGGTGGAGGGGGCGATCGCGGCCAGGGAGGTCCGCGAGCACAATCCCGAGGTGACCGCCCAGCTCGACGGGGCCTTCCCGGACCTGGAGCTGGTGCCGCACGAGGAGTTCAAGGCCCGCACCCGGCAGGCCCGCCTCGTCGTCCGCACAGGCGAGTCGCGGCCGTACGCCAACGTCATCCTGCGCTGCGGCGTGCCCTTCTAAGGCGTACATCCTTCCGGCTGCGGTCGGCGGGCCGGGCGGGCGGATCCCGCGTAGCGTCCCGACCATGAGCGACCGACCGCTGAAGGACGAGGTGCTGGAGGAGCTGGGGGACGACCGGCTCCGGGAGATCACCGAGCTGCTCGGGACCGACGCCGCACAGGCGCAGCGGGTCGTGGGGAGCGCGGTGGCCTCGATCACGGGGGTGCTGACCGACGACGTGGTGACACCCGGCGGCACCGCGGAGCTGTGCCAGGCCATGGAGCAGGCCGCGAACGAGCCCGAGCCGCTGCCCGCTGCCGCCGCGGGCTTCGCCGGGATGCAGGGCGGTACGGGGCAGGAACCGGGCCGTGGGGTCCTGGCGGCCGTACTGACCAAGGTCGCCACCCCGGCGGCACGGGCAGTGGCCAAGCGGACCGGGCTTCCGGTCGAGGCGGTCACGGCGGCGCTGGAGACGCTGATCCCCGTGATGGCGGCCGTGCTGGCCCGGCGGGCCCGCGAGAAGCGCTGAACCGCGGCGGCCGGGCGGAACGGACGGAGCAGGCATGGCGAAAGGGGTCCGGCTCGGCCGGACCCCTTTGGCGTTCCCTCCCTCTGCGCGAAACCCCGAGCCCCCTCCAGGTGTCGCGCTCTCCCCCACTCAAGACCCATGTGAGGCCCCCCTCCGGGTCTTGACGCTAGGTAGACACACCGGCCCCGGGGAGGGTTGTACGGCTTCCGGAAGAAATTCTCAGGGATTTCTCAGAGCACGTGCCGGCGGTACCGGACGGCCGTCTCGGCCGGCACCTCGGCTCCGTCGCGCACCCACGACGCGGGTCGGAGATCTCGCCTCGACGGCTACCGCGTGGCCGGCCGCGTCCGCCCGCTCGCGGAACCCGCGCAGGTCCACGCAGCCGTCGCCGGGCCGGCCACGGCCCAGGAGCGCGGCCTCGGGGAGCGGGGTGACGCGGAACGCCCTGCCTCCCGCGGGGCGAGTGGGACGAGGTGCGGGCGGCCGTGAGCCGGGCCGGTGCCTCGTGCGCGGCCGTCCGCCTTCCGGCGCCGGTTCGCCTCCCGCGTCGCACGCGGCCGAGTCGGCACAGCCGTTGACCGCACCTCCGGGGGGTCTCCAGCACGGGCAGGCGGGCCCGGCGGAACCGCTGCCGGCGACGCCGGCGACGGCAGGGTGGGAGCAAGGTTCACAAGCGGGTCCGCCCGTCGGCGCCGACGGCACCTCGCGACCCTTGAAATGACGACAGAAAGCCCTTTCTCGCAGAATGACCCCAGAGCGGCGGAAGGCCCCCGGAAAGGTACTGCGCGACTCCGCTCCCCCGGCGGCCCCCGAGGTGAGAACATGTGCCGCTACGGGCGGAGGGCCCGGGGAGGACCGACCCGGAGGAAACAGACGAGATGGCAGTGACCCTCGCCGACGTGGCGGCGCGCGCCGGAGTGTCGGCCGCGACCGTCTCGCGTGTCCTGAACGGCAACTACCCGGTCGCGGGCAGTACGCGCGAGCGGGTCCTGCGGGCCGTCGACGACCTCGACTACGTCGTGAACGGGCACGCCCGCGCCCTGGCCGCCGCCACCTCCGACCTGGTCGGGGTCCTGGTCAACGACGTCGCCGACCCCTTCTTCGGGCTCATCGCCAGCGCCGTGCAGAGCGAGATCAGCGGCGGCGCCGAGCAACCGTCCGGTGCGCCCGCGGGCGCCGGGAAGCTCGCTGTGGTCTGCAACACCGGGGGTTCCCCCGAGGCCGAGCTCAACTACCTGACCCTGCTGGAGCGGCAGCGCGCCGCGGGCGTGGTGCTCACCGGGGGCGCCGTGGAGGGCACCGGGCACAGCGCCGCCGTCGCCGGCCGCCTCGCCCGGCTCGCCGCCTCGGGCACCCGGATCGTGCTGTGCGGCCGCCCGCCCGTACCGGAACTCGTCGGCCTGGCCGGCCCCGCCGCGGACGCCGTGATGACCGTCGCCTTCGACAACCGGGGCGGCGCGCAACGCCTCACCGAGCACCTGCTGGCCCTCGGCCACCGCACCATCGGCTACGTCGCGGGCCCCGAGGGGCGCAGCACCACCCGGCACCGCCTGGAGGGCCACCGCGCCGCCCTGGCCGAGGCGGGGCTCGCGGGCTCCTCCGCCGAGCTCGAACGCCTCACCGTGCACGGCTACTACGACCGCTCCTCCGGGTACGACGCGGCACTGGAGCTGCTGCGCCGCGAGCCGGGGATCACCGCGGTCGTCGCCGCCAACGACACGGTGGCACTCGGCGTCTGCGCCGCGCTGCGCGAGCGCGGACTGCGCATCCCCGAGGACGTATCGGTCGCCGGCTTCGACGACCTGCCCTTCAGCGTGGACGCCGTGCCCGCGCTCACGACGGTGCGCATACCGCTGCAGGGGGCGGGCGCCCGCGCCGGGCGGCTGGTCATGGGGCGTCAGACGCCGCCTCCCGGCGGGCTCGCAACCGTACGGACGGAGCTGATGGTGCGGGCCTCGACGGCGGCACCGCGAAGCGGCGCGTAGGAACGCGCGAAACGGCGGAACGGCGGAACGGCGGGAGGCGCGCCAGGCGCACCGGTGCCCGTGCGGAACCGCCCCGGCGGGGATACCTTTGACGCAGTCAAAGAATTTCGAGGGGGCCGCCCATGACCGTCCAGGAGATCCGGGCGTTCAACCGCTTCTACACCAACCTGATCGGCGCGCTCGACTACAGCCGCCATCTGCACACCCCGTACACCCTCACCGAGGCCCGCGTCCTCTACGAGCTCGCCCACGCCGCCGACGGTGGGCTGGACGCCGCCGACCTGCGCACGACCCTGTCCGTGGACGCCGGGCAGCTCAGCCGGCTGCTGGCAGCCTTCGAGGACCGGGGACTGGTGACCCGCGCGCCCTCGCCGCGGGACGCCCGGCGGCAGCGCGTGGAGCCGACACCCGAAGGCAAAGAGGCGGCCCGGCTCCTGGAGGACCGGTCGCGGGAGGCGGTCGCGTCCATGGTCGGCGGGCTCGCCCCGCGCGAGCGCGAACGCCTGACGCAGGCCATGCGTACGGTCCGCGACGTCCTCGGTGGGCCGGCCGCGCGCAGGGCCCCGCGCGTGCCGCGGGTCCGGCTGCGCGAGCCGCGCCCAGGGGACCTCGGCTGGGTGGTCCAGCGCAACGCCGAGGTCTACGCCGAGGAGTACGGCTGGAACGCCGAGTACGAGACCCTCGTCGCCCGGATCGTCGCCGCCGGCCACGAGCGGGCGTGGATCGCCGAACTGGACGGCGAGCGCGCCGGCTGCGTCTTCTGCGTCCGCGACGAGGCGCCCGGCACGGCACGGCTGCGCCTGCTGCTGGTGGAGCCGGCCGCCCGGGGCCACGGCATCGGCCGGCGGCTGGTGCAGGCCTGCGTCGGGCACGCGCGCGCGGCCGGCCACCACGAGCTGGTGCTGTGGACCAACGACGTGCTGGTCTCCGCCCGGCGGATCTACGAGGCGGCCGGTTTCGAGCTCGTCGGGGAGAAGCCGCACCATAGTTTCGGCCGCGATCTCGTCGGGCAGGATTGGCGACTGGTGCTGTAACGTCCGAGAAGTGAAGCTCGCGTTCTCGACCCTCGGCGTGCCGGGGCTCCCCGTGCCGGACGTGGTCCGGCTTGCCGCGGAGCACGGTTACCACGGCGTGGAGCTGCGGGCGGGCCACGAGGAGCCGGTGCACAGCGGCCTGACGGAACGGCAGCGTGCCGACGTGGCCCGGGAGTTCCGCGGCTCCGGAGTCGCGGTTCTGGCGGTCGCCTCCTACGTGCAGGTGGCCGCGCCCGGTGAGGACGCCCCCGCGCTGCGCGGGCTGCGCGACCACGTGCGCCTCGCCGCCGACCTCGGCGCCTCCTACGTACGGGTGTTCCCCGGCGCCGGTGACGACGACGGCGACGCCGCCGACACCCGGGCGGCCCGCCGGCTGGCAGCGGTGGCCCCGCAGGCGGCGGACGCGGGCGTGCGGGTGCTGGTGGAGACCCACGACTCGCACCGGACCGGCGCGGACGTCGCACGGATCCTGGGGCTGGTGGGTCATCACCACGTGGGCGCGTTGTGGGACGTGCTGCACCCCTGGCTGGGCGGCGAACAGCCCGAGCACACCTACCCGGTACTCGCGCCCTACCTGGGCTATGTGCAGGTCAAGGACGTCTCCTCCGCGCAGGACACCACCCCGCTGCCGCTCGGGCACGGGGCACTGCCGCTGGCCGGCACGGTGGAGTTGCTCAGCCGCGCGGGCTGGGACGGCTGGCTGTGCTGGGAGTACGAGAAGCGCTGGTACCCGCAGGTGCGGGCGCTGCCGGAACTGCTGTCGCGGGGACGTTCACATCTGCTGCGGCTGCTCGGCGAGTCGGCCTGAGGCCGGCGCCCGGCCGGATCGAGCCCAGCGACGTCACGGCGACGCCCCCCACCAGCAGCACGGCGGCCGTCCAGCGCAGCGGGCCGACTCCCTCGTCCAGCAACAGGGCCGCCGACGTCATGCCGAACACCGGGACCAGCAGGGAGAACGGGGCCACCGTGGAGGCGTCGTACGTCCGCAGCAGGAAGCCCCAGGCACCGAAGCCGAAGACGGTGGTGATCCAGGCGACGTAGACGATCGCTCCGGCGCCGCTCCAGTCGAGGCCGCGCAGCGCGGCGGCGTCCGCGGCGGGGCCCTCGAAGACCAGCGAGAGGGCGAGCAGCGGCAGTGGCGGGACGAGGCTGACCCAGACCATCCAGCTCAGCGCGTCCGGCGGGGCGGCGCGGCGGGTGAGGACGTTGGACAGCCCCCAGAAGGCGGCGGCCGCGACGACCAGCACGAACGCGCCGAGCGGCCCGGAGGTGCCCTCGTCGTACGCGGCGACGCCGATTCCCGCGAACGCGACGCCCATGCCCGCGATCCGCAGCCGGCCGGGCCGCTCGCCCAGCAGGACGACCGCGAGGAGGGCGGTGAAGACCGCCTGGACCTGGAGCACCAGCGAGGAGAGCCCGGCGGGCATGCCCTGGTTCATGCCGATGAACAGCAGGCCGAACTTGGCGACGCCGAGGACGAGTCCGACGGCGAGGATCCAGCGCAGCGCGACGCCGGGACGGCGCACGAAGAAGACCGCGGGCACGGCGGCTACCAGGAAGCGCAGGGCGCAGAAGAGCAGTGGCGGGAAGTGGCCCAGCCCGACCTCGATGACCACGAAGTTGACGCCCCAGACCGCGGCGACGAGGACCGCGAGGGCGAGGTGTACCGGTCGCATCGCTCCAGCATCGGGCACCATACTCTTAAGCACCAGCGACTATCGCTGCACTGTCAACTTCAGTTTTGCTGAACAGTGCGTCATTGGCGCACCCGGGATGACGAGGTGAACGGATGCTGGACCTGGCCCGGCTGCGGGCGCTGCACGCCGTGCATGTGCACGGATCGGTGGGCGCCGCGGCCACCGCCCTCGGCTACACCGCGTCCGCCGTCTCCCAGCAGATCGCGAAGCTGGAGCGGGAGACCCGGACGACGCTCCTGGAGCGGCAGGGCCGCGGCGTGGCGCTGACCGAGGCCGCCCAGCTGCTGGCGGAGACCGCGCAGGAGCTGATGGCGATCGTCGAGCGGGCCGAGGTGGCGCTGGAGGAGCGGCGCGGCCGGCCCACCGGACGGCTGACCATGGCCGCCTTCCCGACCGCCGCACGCGGGCTGCTCCCGGAAGTGCTGGCCGGGCTGACGGCCGACCACCCGTCGCTGGAACTGCGGCTGGTGGAGGAGGGCGCCCACCTCTCGGTCGACCTGGTCTCGCGCGGTGTCGTCGACCTGGCCGTGGTGCACGACTGGGACATCGCCCCGCTGCCCGCGCCCGAGGGCCTGGAGCGGGTGGTGATCGGCGAGGACCACTGCGACGTGCTGGTCCCGGCCGGGCACTCGCTGGCGGCGCGCGGAGCGCTCGTCCGCGAGGACATCGTCGACCAGCGGTGGATCTGCCAGCCGCCCGGGCACGTGTGCCACGACTGGCTGGTGCGGACCCTGCGGGAGGCGGGCACCGAGCCGGACCTGGCGTTCCAGGTCGCCGAGTACCAGACACAGTTGGCGCTGGTGGCGGCCGGACTGGGGATCGCGCTCGTGCCGCGGCTGGGGCGCGGGCCGGTGCCGGACGGGGTGGTCGTGGTGCCGCTGGAACCGGCGCCCGTGCGGCGGCTTTACGCCTTGTGGCGGACGGGGGCGTCGCGACGTCCGGCGATCACCGAGACCGTTCGGGCGTTGCGGGCGCACTACCCCCGGGTCGTTGCCTGACCATGGGCGGATGTCGCCCACGCGCAGGGAACCGTATCGGTCCCGCTCCCGTCCAACCGATGTGCTGCCGGTGAGTCTGAGTCTCCGCAAAGCGGTGTCGGTCACGCTGTTGGCTGCGTCGCTGGCAACCCTCTCCGCCGCCTGCGGCCGGCAGCAGTCCGCCACCGGTGCGCCCCCCTTCGACAACGCCGGTGGCGGCCCCGCCCCCTCCGCCGTCGTCACGCCGCCTCCGACGCCGACGGCCTCCGCCCCGGCGGCCCCGGCCCCGTCCACCGCCGGGTCCCCGCCGGCCGGCGGAGCGGTCTCCACCCGCCGCATGTACTTCGAGCAGACCACGCGCGGCGTGCCCGCGGTGCACACGGTCCTCGACAACGAGCGCGACCTGGCCCGGTTCCCGGGCTACTTCATGAAGTCCGACCCCCGGATCGCCGACGCGATCGCCTCGCGCGCCGCCCGTACCGACTTCTCACGCTCGGTCCTGGTCGCCTGGAGCCGCACCACCGGCTGCAACAGCACGAAGGACGCCGTCCTCTTCCGGAACGGCAGCCGGCTGCTGCTGGGCCTCGCCCAGACCCCGATGGGCCGGTGCCTGGTCGCCAATCAGGTGATCGTCCTCTTCGAGGTGCCGCGCGACCGCATGCCGAAGGAGCCGCGCTTCACCCAGGAGCAGAATCCGCGGGCCGATCCGCCCGCCCCGGGGCGCACGGTGGCGTTCAACAGCCTCAACGGCTCGGAGGCGCCGAGGGGCCGCCGCAGCGCCGAGGTCACCACGGACCGTCAGCTCGACGCCTTCCTCGCGAACCTGCCCCGCAGGGACGCTGACACGGTGCGCAAGCAGCTGGCCGGCCAGCCGCGGCGCGGCGACGAACGGCGCTTCGGCTTCGTGCTGTCGGGCTGCCGGCCCACCGGCGCCGTTCTGACGATCGGCCGCCGGGAGCTGTCGGCGGCGCCGATCGGGGACGAGCACATTCGCTGCATCCAGGCGCAGTACTACGTGGCGGTGCTCTCGGTCCCGTCCCGTCTCGTGCCCGCGCACGCCCGACTCATTGACTGACAATTACTTTCCGGCTAAGCGTATCTGCTTGAAAGTTTCTTTCAGGTGCTTCCCGTCTCCTCCTGCCGGAAGGAGTCCGTCAAATGCACAGCCGTCCTCACCCGTCCCGCCGCACGGTGCTCGGTGCCACCGCGGCCGCCTCCACCGCCCTCGCCCTCGGCGTCCCGGGCACCGCGAACGCGGCCGCGGCGGACCGCAGACGCGTCCGCGCGATCATCGACCGCATGAGCGTCGAGGAGAAGATCGGCCAGCTCTTCGTGATGCGCGTGTACGGTCATTCGGCCACCGCCCCCGATCCGGCCGACGTGGCCGCGAACCAGGCGGAGATCGGGGTCGCCAACGCGGCCGAGCTGATCGCCAAGTACCACGTCGGCGGCATCATCTACTTCGCGTGGGCCCACAACACCCGTGATCCGCACCAGATCGCCGACCTGTCCAACGGCATACAGCGGGCCTCCCGGATCCCGCTGCTGATCTCCACCGACCAGGAGCACGGCGCCGTCGCCCGCGTCGGTTCCCCCGCCACGCTCTTCCCCGGCGGGATGGCGCTCGGCGCGGGCGGCAGCACCAGGGACGCCCGGCGGGCCGCGGCCGTCGCCGGGGCCGAGCTGGCGGCAATGGGCATCACCCAGAACTACGCGCCGGTCGCCGACGTGAACGTCAACCCGGCCAACCCCGTCATCGGGGTGCGATCCTTCGGCGCCGACCCGGGGGCCGTCGCCGCGCTCGTCGCCGCCCAGGTGGAGGGCTACCAGCGGGCCGGGATCGCCGCCACCGCCAAGCACTTCCCCGGCCACGGCGACACCGGCACCGACAGCCACTTCGAACTGCCGGTCATCACGCACTCGGCGCAGGAGTGGCGGCGCCTGGACGCCCCGCCGTTCCGCGCGGCGATCGCCGCCGGCATCGACTCGATCATGACCGCGCACATCCTGGTCCCCGCCCTCGACGACTCCGGCGACCCCGCGACGCTCTCCCGGCCGATCCTCACCGGCATCCTCCGCGAGGAACTCGGCTACGACGGCGTGGTCGTCACCGACTCCCTCGGCATGGAGGGCGTGCGCCAGAAGTACGGCGACGACCGGGTCCCGGTGCTCGCCCTGAAGGCCGGGGCCGACCAGCTGCTCAACCCGCCGGTCCTGGAGACCGCGTGGCAGGGCGTCCTGGCCGCCGTGAAGTCCGGCGAGCTCACCGAGGAACGCCTCGACGAGTCGCTCACCCGGGTCCTGATGCTCAAGGCGCGACGCGGGCTGCTCGACGACCCGTACGTCACGCACCGCGGCGTCGACCGGGTGGTCGGCACCCCCGGCCACCTGGCCGAGGCCGACCGGATCACCGAACACACCGTCACTCTGCTGGCGAACGGCGGGGCGCTGCCGCTGCCCGCCCACCGGCGGCTGCTGGTCGTCGGCGCCGACCCGGCCGCGCCCTCGGGCACCGGAGGCCCGCCCACCGCAGTGCTCGGCGCGGCCCTGGCCGGACTCGGGCACACCGCGCAGGTCCTGTCGACCGGGACCGCGCCGGGGCAGGCGACGATCGACCGGGCGGTGGCCGCCGCGGGCGACAAGGACGCCGTGGTGGTCGCCACGTACAACGTCACCGGGGCGTCGACGGGCCAGGTCGCGCTGGTGAACGCGCTGGTCGCGACGGGTGTGCCGGTGGTACAGATCGCGATCCGCAACCCGTACGACATCGCCCGGCTGGACGGGGTGGCCGCCGCGCTGGCCACCTACGGCTGGACGGACGTGTCGATGCGGGCGGCGGCACGAGTGCTGGCGGGCGCGGTACGGCCCACCGGGAAGCTGCCGGTGGCCGTGCCGGCGGCGGACGACCCGGCGCAAACGCTCTACCCCGTCGGCTGGGGCCTGCGGTACTGAGCACGCCGCGCGCGGGGCGGCCCCTCCCGGAAACGGGCCACGCCACCTATCCCGCCGAGAACGGGCCTCGCGCGAGCCGGCGGCCCCGCACCCGGGAGACCCGGGCGGGGGCGGCGGGCCCCGCACGATCGCGGGCGACTGCGTCCACCCGTCCCGGAAGGGACAGATGAAGGAGACGCCCTGCGACGGTTCGGGGCCGCACGCCCCACGGTTCCGGGTCATGGAGGTGGCCCGCGGCCGCCGCTCCTGCCCCGCGGGGACGGCGCTGTACGTCGGTGTGGGCGGCGCGCCGGCGGGCGTGGGAGCGGCCGCCGGCTCTGGGGCCCGATCAGAAGGGAAGGCGTCCGGCGGCCTCGGTGCTCCGGTCGAGCCTGGCGTCGTACGCCGCCAGGGGCCGAGCGGCCTCTGGGTCGGCACGCACGGCCGCGGGGGCGACCCCGGCCCACTCCAGCACCTCAGCGGTGGCCTTCGCGCGGTCGGCCGCGCCCAGCGCGCCGATCACCGCGCCGTGGTTGGCACCGGGCGCCCACATCACGTACGAGTCGTGCGCGCCCCGCGAGAGGCGGAACGGCTCGGCTCCCCACGGGTCGTTGGTCCCGTACACGAAGAGCATGCGCTCGGCGTGGTGGCGCACCCAGGAGTCGACGTCGTGCATCGCGTGCGGCTGGAAGCGCATCGGGATGGAGCGCGGCACGTAGGAGCGCGGCTGGTAGATCCCGGGGTAGCGCAGCAGACCCTTCAGGTGCGGGGTGGCGAACGTCGGGGCGCCGAGCTGGGTGCCCGCCTGGTAGTAGTACGGCGTGTAGTACTCCAGGCCCTGGTCGGTGTAGAAGTCGAAGCCGGAGACGGAGTCGACGAAGGAGTAGATGGCGTCCGTGGTCGCGGTCGCCGCGGGCACGTCGGCGCACTCCGCCTGCTGGTGGTACTGCCAGAAGGCCCACACCAGGTCCAGCACCACGTTCTCGTACGCCTTGTCCGCGCTGCCGACGGTGGTGAAGGTCAGGCCGTTGTCGGAGGCGTACTTCTGGTAGCGGGCGACGATCTCGTCCCGGCGGACGAGGGCCTCGCGCTGCACGGCGTCGAGTCGCGCCCGGCAGTCGGCGGTACCGACGGTGCGGAAGAAGCGGGTGTAGGCGGAGTCCTCGTTGTTCACCACGTCGTTGGGGGCGACGTAGGCGACCGTGCCGGCCATGTCGCGCGGGTAGAAGCGGCGGTAGTACGTGGCCGTCATGCCGCCCTTGCTGGCGCCGGTGGCGAGCCAGTTCCCGGCGTAGATCCGGCTCAGCGCCCGGAAGATGCGGTGCTGGTCACTGGCGGCCTGCCAGATGTCGAGCTTCGACCAGTCGGCGGGGGCCGGGCGGGACGGGGTGAAGAAGCGGTACTCCATGGAGACCTGGTTGCCGTCGACGATCTGCGTCGGCTCACGGCGGGAGGGGGTCGTGGACAGGCCGTAGCCGGAGGTGTAGAAGACGGTGGGCCGGCCGGTCCCCTTGTGCAGCACGGTGATCCGCTGCTGGAACGTTCCCTTGGACGGGTGCCGGTGGTCCACCGGCTGCGTGTAGTTAAGGACGAAGAAGCGGTAGCCGGTGACCGGCTTCTCCTCGATCAGGCTCATCCCGGGTATCGCCAGGATGCGGTCCTTGATGTCCGGCTCGTCAGCGGTCGCGGTGGCGACTCCACCGCCGGCGGTGCCGATGAGCAACACCAGCGCCAGCAGCCATCTGAGCGCGTTGCGCATGCCCCCTCCTTCGGGGTTCGACGGGCGTCGCCCGTGAACCTATGAGGAGGAAGTGGCCTGCCGCCAGGGGGCGTTGGGCAAAGAGCCGCGGCCCGGACCACCGGGTCCGGGCCACGGGCGCGCGGGGGCGGCCGCCTCAGGCGACGGCCTCGCTGCTCTCGTCCTCTCCGATGAAGGTGCGCCACAGATCGGCGTACCGGCCGTCGGCGGCGAGGAGTTGCTCGTGCGTGCCGTCCTCGACGACCCGGCCGCGGTCGAGGACGACGACCCGGTCCGCGCGGGCGGCGGTGGTCAGCCGGTGGGCGACGACCAGGGTGGTGCGGCGTACGGCGAGCCGGTCGGCGGCCTGGTTGACCAGCGCCTCGGTGGCCAGGTCCAGGGCGGCCGTCGCCTCGTCGAGCAGCAGGATGTCGGGGTCGACCAGTTCGGCGCGGGCCAGGGCGATCAACTGCCGCTGTCCGGCGGAGAGGTTGCGGCCGCGCTCGGAGACCGGGTGCAGGTAGCCGCCGTCCAGCGTGGCGATCATGTCGTGGGCGCCGACGGCGCGGGCCGCGGCCTCCACCTCGGCGTCGGTGGCGTCCATCCGCCCGTAGGCGATGGCGTCGCGGACCGTCCCCTCGAAGAGGTACGCCTCCTGCGGGACGACGCCGAGCCGCTGCCGGTAGGCGGTCAGGTCGAGCTCGCGGATGTCCTGGCCGTCGACCAGGACGGCGCCCGAGGTGGGGTCGTAGAACCGGGCGACCATCTTGACCAGGGTCGACTTGCCCGCTCCCGTCTCGCCGACGAAGGCCACCGTCTGCCCCGCGGGGATCCGCAGGTCGATCCCGGACAGCGCCTCGGCGCCCTCCTCGGTGTAGCGGAAGCGCACGTCGCGGAAGGCGATCTCGCCGCGCAGCCTGCCGACCTCGCGCGGGGACTCGGCGGGCGGCGTCGCGGTCGGAGTCCGCAGCAGCTCGCGGATGCGGCCCAGGGACACCGACGCCTGCTGGTAGCCGTCGAAGACCTGCGAGAGCTGCTGCACGGGCGAGAAGAACAAGTCGATGTAGAGCAGGTACGCCACCAGGGCGCCGGCGGTGAGCGTGCCCGCGCCGATCCGGTGGGCGCCGACGATCAGCACCAGGGCGGCGGCGACGCTGGACAGCAGCTGCACGAAGGGGAAGTAGACCGAGATCAGCCACTGGCCGCGCACGCGCGCCTGCCGGTAGGCGTCGCTGCGGTCGGCGAAGCGCTCGGCGCCCCCGCGCTCGCCGCGGAATGCCTGCACGACGCGGAGCCCGGCGACATGCTCCTGCAGGTCGGCGTTGACGACGCTGACCCGTTCCCGGGCCAGCTCGTAGGCCTTCACGGACTTGCGGCGGAAGACCCAGGTGGCCAGGAAGAGCACCGGCAGGGTGGCGAAGACGATCAGCGCCAGCTGGACGTCGATCACCAGCAGCGCGACCAGGATGCCGAGGAAGGTGAGCACGCTGACCAGCGCGGTGACCAGACCGGTCTGCAGGAACGTCGACAGCGCGTCGACGTCGGTGGTCATCCGGGTCATGATGCGGCCACTCAGCTCGCGCTCGTAGTAGTCGAGCCCGAGCCGGTGCAGGTGGGAGAAGATCTTCACCCGGAGCGTGTAGAGCACTCGCTCTCCCGTGCGGCCGGTCAGGCGCGTGGAACCCCACTGCGCGATCCACTGCGCGGCGACGACGGCGACACCGAGCAGTGAGGCGGTCCAGACGGCGCCGAGCGCGGCCTGCCGCACGCCGGAGTCGATGCCGTGCCGGATCAGGACCGGCAGCAGCAGCCCGGCCAGCGCGTCCACGGCGACGAACAGCAGGCTCAGCAGCAGGGGGCCGCGGAAACCGCGCAGCAGACTGCGCAGTCCGAAGTCCTTCTCGACCGAGGCCGCCCCGGCCTCGTCGACGTCCGGGGTGTCCAGGGCCGGGGGCAGCGCTGCCACCTGCGCGAGCAGTTCGGGGGTGGCGGGCATCCCGGCCATGGCCGAGGCCATGCCGCCGGGGCCGCCGCGCGCGACGACGGGGGAGGGCGCCGCCTGCAGCGGCCCGGTGTCCTCGTCGCGGCGCCGGCGGTCCTGCGGCCACAGGGCCGCGGTCACACCGCCCTGCGCGGGAGCCGCGGCGGCCGGACCTGCGGCCGGGTCCGCGGCCGCGGCCTCACCGGGCCACTGGGTGAGGGGCACGACCTCGCCCGCGGGGTCGTGCGTGACGACGTCCGAACCGAGCTCGTCGGGGTCGGTGAGCAGCCGCCGGTACAGCGGGCAGCGCGCCTCCAACTCCTCGTGGGTGCCCACGTCGACCAGCCGGCCGGCCTCCAGCACGGCGATCCGGTCGGCGAGGGCGAGGGTGGACCGCCGGTGGGCGATGAGCAGGGTCGTACGGCCCGCCATCACCTCGCGCAGCGCGTCGTGGATCTCCGCCTCGACGCGGGCGTCGACGGCGGAGGTCGCGTCGTCGAGGATGAGCAGCCGCGGATCGGTGAGGATGGCACGAGCCAGGGCGACGCGCTGACGCTGGCCGCCGGAGAGGGTCAGCCCCTGCTCGCCGACGACGGTGTCGTACCCCTCGGGCAGGGCACTGATGAACGCGTCCGCCTGGGCGTGCCGGGTCGCGGTCAGGATCTGCTCGTCGGTGGCGTCGGGGTGGCCGTAGGCGATGTTGGCGCGGATGGTGTCGGAGAACAGGAAGCTGTCCTCCGGCACGAGCCCTATGGCGTCGCGCAGGGAGCCGAAGGTGAGGTCGCGCACGTCCCGGCCGCCGACGCGGACGGCGCCGCCCGTCACGTCGTAGAAGCGCGGCAGCAGCAACGAGACGGTCGACTTGCCGCTGCCGGAAGCCCCGACGACGGCGACGGTCTCGCCGGGCTCGACGGTGAGCGAGAAGTCGTCCAGCACGGGGCGCGTGCGGTCGTAGCCGAAGCTGACGTGGTCGAACTCGACGGTGGCCGCGGCCTCGCGGGGCAGCTGCCCGGTGCCTTCCTCCAGGCTGGGCCGGGTGTCGATCAGTTCGGTGACGCGCTCGACCCCGGCCCTGGCCTGCTGGCCGACCGTGAGCATCATGGTGAGCATGCGCACCGGTCCGGTCAGCTGCGCGAGGTAGGTCGAGAACGCGACGAAGGTGCCCAGGGTGATCTGGCCCCGTACGGCCATCCAGCCACCGAGCGCCAGCATGCCGACCTGCCCGAGCGAGGGCACGGCCTGCAGGGCGGGGCTGTAGCGCGCGTTGAGCCTGATGGTGCGCAGGCGCCCGGCGAAGAGCCGCTCGCTGACCGAGCGCAGCTTGGACATCTCCTGCTGCTCCTGGCCGAAGCCCTTCACGACGCGGACGCCGGTCACCGAGCCGTCCACGATCCCGGCGACGGCGGCGGCCTGGCCCTGCGCGTACCAGGTGGCGGGGAAGAGCCGCTTGCGGCTGCGGTCGGCCAGGAACCACAGGGCGGGCGCGACGGCGAGGGCGATCACGGTCAGCAGCGGCGAGAGCACGAACATCACGACGATCGACAGGACGAACAGCAGGACGTTGCCGATCATCATGGGCGCCATGAAGAGCAGGCCCTGGATGAGCTGCAGGTCACTGGTGGCCCGGCCGACGACCTGACCGGTGTTGAGCTCGTCCTGGCGCGCGCCGTCCAGCCGGGTGAGCGAGTGGAACATGTCCGTGCGCAGGTCGTGCTGCACGTCGAGGGCGAGCCTGCCGCCGTAGAAGCGCCGCAGGAACGTCATGAGATAGACCACGATCGCGGCGCCGATCAGCACACCGGCCCAGGGGGCCAGCGGCTTGTCGTGCTTGACGATGACGTCGTCGATGATCAGCTTGGGGACGAGCGGCACGAGCGCCATCACGGCCATGCCCGCGAGCGAGGAACCGAGCGCGAGGCCCACGTTCCACCGGTAGCGCCAGCAGTAACGCATCAGCCGCCGCAGCCAGCCCTCGGCCGCCACGGCCTTCCCGGCCTTCGCTTGGTCGTCCTTCGCCGCCACCCGGTGTCCTCCTGTCCCGTCCTTCTCGCCGGAGGATCACAACGCCCTGGAGTGCGGATTTCATCCTCCTGCAACAAAACTACGGCGAAGGTCCGACAGTGCCCGGGCGGAGGTCCTGGGACCAAGCGATCCGAAACGTTTCGCCTGTGGCCGGGACCGGGTTCCTGTGCCCGGGTCCCGGCCTCCGGGCCCTCGGGTCACCCCAGGTGCGTCGGCGCGAACATCCGCAAGCGGGCGGGGAGCACGACCACGGAGGGGCCGGGCGCCGCGAGGGCCTCCGCGAGGTCGTCCCGGAGCCGCTCGGGGCTGGTGCGGACCGCCGGGACGCCGAAGGATGCGGCGAGGGCGACGAAGTCCGGCCGGGCCAGCTCGGTGCCGGTGGCCTCGCCGAAGGCGTCCGTCATGTATTCGCGCAGGATGCCGTAGCCGCCGTCGTCGACGATCAGCCAGGTGACGGGCAGGCCGTACTGCCTGGCCGTGGCGAGCTCCGCGATCGAGTACATCGCGCCGCCGTCGCCCGAGACGGCCAGCACGGGCCGGGTGCGGTCCGCGGCGGCCGCGCCGAGCGCGGCGGGGAAGCCGTAGCCGAGGCCGCCGGCGCCCTGGGCGGAGTGCATCGGGCCGGGCCAGGCGGACCATGCCCAGTAGGCGAGGATCGTCATGTCCCAGAAGCTGGGGGCGTCCTCGGGGAGGGCGTCCCGCACGGCGGCGAGGACGCGCCGTTCCAGGCCGAGGTCCTGGCCGTCGATGCGCTCCCGGACCCGCTCCAGCAGCGCCGCCACCACCTCGCGCGCACCCGCGTCGCGGCGCTCGCCGACGGCGGAGGCGAGCGCGCCGAGGGCGAGCCGGGCGTCGGCGTGGATGCCGAGCGCCGGGTGGTTGGACTCCAGCTTGCCGAGGTCCGCCTCGACCTGGATCACCCTGCCGCGCGGGCGGAAGGTGTGGTAGTTCGAGGAGAGCTCGCCCAGTCCGGAGCCGACGACCAGCAGGACGTCGGCGTCCTCCAGGAAGTCGGTGGTGTGCCGGTCCTCCAGCCAGCTCCGCAGCGACAGCGGGTGCTCCCACGGGAAGGCCCCCTTGCCGCCGAAGGTGCAGGCGACGGGGGCGTCGAGCCGCTCGGCGAGGGCGCGCAGCGCGGCCTCGGCCCCCGCGCGCACCACCCCGCCGCCGGCCAGCACGACCGGCCGCTCGGCGCGGGACAGCAGCGCCGCGGCCTCGGCGATCAGCTCGGCGCGCGGGTGCAGCGGCCGGGGCTCGGCGGCCAGCTCCCCGACCGGCGGGACGGTCACGGGGGCGAGCAGCACGTCCTGCGGGATCTCCACCCAGACCGGCCCGTACGGCGCGGTCAGGGCCGACTCCCAGGCGGCGGCGAGGGCCGAGGGGATCTGGGAGGCGGCGCGGACGGTGTGCACCGACTTGACGATGTCGCGGAACGACGCCTTCTGGTCGACGAGTTCGTGCAGGTAGCCGTGGCGGCCACCGCCGAGGCCGGCGACCGGGACCTGGCTGCCGATGGCGACGACCGGCGCCGAGGCGGCGGCCGACTCCTGCAGTGCGGCGAGCGTCATCAGCGCGCCGGGGCCGGTGGAGACCAGCAGGGGTGCGGCCCCGCCGGTGACCCTGGCGTACGCGTCCGCGGCGAAGCCCGCGTTGTTCTCGACGCGCAGCCCCACGTACTCCAGCTTCGAGCGCCGCAGCGCGTCGAAGGCGCCGAGGGCGTGCTGCCCGGGCAGCCCGAAGACGGTCGTCGCGCCCAACGCCGCCAGGGATTCGACGACCAGGTCTCCGCCGTTCCGCTCGCTCATGCGCGGCTCGCCGCGATCTGCCGGGTCATGATCGTGGTCAGCTCGTAGGCGGTGTGGGAGGCCGCGACGCTGGTGATCTCGGCGTGGTCGTAGGCAGGGGCGACCTCGACGACGTCGGCGGAGATCAGGTGGCAGGAGGCCAGGCCGCGCAGGATCTCCAGCAGCTCACGGGAGGTGATGCCGCCGGCCTCGGGGGTGCCCGTGCCGGGGGCGTGGGCCGGGTCGAGGACGTCGATGTCGATGGAGATGTACAGCGGGCGGTCGCCGATGCGCTCGCGCAGTTGCTGGGCGACCTCGTCGGCGCCGCGCCGGTAGACGTCGGCGGAGGTGACGATGCCGAAGCCCATCTTCTCGTCGTCGGTGAGGTCCTGCTTGCCGTACAGCGGGCCGCGGGTGCCGACGTGGGAGAGCGCGGAGGTGTCGAGGACGCCCTCCTCGACGGCCCGGCGGAACGGGGTGCCGTGGGTGTACTCGGCCCCGAAGTAGGTGTCCCAGGTGTCGAGGTGGGCGTCGAAGTGGAGCAGCGCGACCGGACCGTGCTTGCGGGCCATGGCACGCAGCAGGGGCAGCGAGATGGTGTGGTCGCCGCCGAGGGTCATCAGGCGGGCGCCGGTGCCGAGCAGGTCGTCGGCGGCGGCCTGGATGGTCTCGACGGCCTCGTGGATGTCGAACGGGTTGGCGGCGATGTCACCGGCGTCCGCGACCTGGGCGAGCGCGAAGGGCGAGGCGTCCTGTGCGGGGTTGTACGGGCGCAGCAGGCGGGAGGCCTCACGGATCGCGTTGCCGCCGAAGCGGGCACCGGGTCGGTAGGAGACACCCGCGTCGAAGGGCACGCCGACCACGGCGACGTCGGTGGCGCCGACCTCGTCCAGGCGCGGGAGCCGCGCGAACGTGGCGGGCCCGGCGTACCGCGGGGTGCGGGAGGAGTCGATGGGGCCGCGCGGTTCGGTGCTGCTCATGGGTGACTGCCTTCTTTCATACGCTTCGTTGCGCTCTGCTCGCTTTGTGACTTTATCCGACTGGAACGGTTCCCTCGGCGGCCGGGACGGGGGTCCGTCCGGCCAGCCGCTCCCGCCAGGCCGCCAGCACGGCGGCGTCGGTCGGCTTGGTGGCGAGGCTCACCGCGATGTGGACGACGAGGGAGGCGAGCAGGCCGTAGTAGACGGGCTCGTTGGCCAGGATGCCCTTCCAGGCCATCAATCCCACGACGGCCAGGCCGCCGACGGCCACCGAGGCGAGGGCGCCCGCCGCGGTGCCGCGCTTCCACAGCAGACCGCCGAGGATCGGCACCAGCAGGCCGCCCACGAGGAGGTTGTAGGCCACGGTCAGCGCCTCGACGACATTGTTCAGCGCGATGGCGGTGACGATGACGGCCACGCCCATGATCAGAATGAAGGCGCGGTTGCCCGAGACCTCGTCGTGCGCGCCCTCTTCGTCGTCCCGCCCGCGGGAGACGACGCCGCGCAGCCGCGACCAGATGTCGTTGTTGGCAACGGTGGCACAGGCGATCAGCGCGCCGGAGGAGGTGGACATCACCGCGGACAGCGCCGCGGCCAGCACCAGGCCGCGCACGCCCACCGGCAGCGCGTCCTTCACGATGGTGGCGAAGGCGTCGTCGGGCGCCGCCAGGTTCGGGTACAGCACCTTGGCGGCGGTGCCGATGACGGCGCCGGCGATCGCGTAGACCAGGCAGTAGACACCGGCGGCGGTGCCGCCGAGCTTGGCGATCCTGTCGCTGCGGGCGGTGAACACCCGCTGCCAGATGTCCTGGCCGATGAGCATGCCGAAGGTGTAGATCAGCACATAGGTGAAGATCGTCTGTCCGCCGATGCCCAGGGGCGCGAAGTACTCGGTCGGAAGCTGTGCCTTCATCTGCGCGAAGCCGCCCGCCTTGACCACCGCGATGGGCAGGAGCAGGACCAGCACGCCGAGGGTCTTGACCACGAACTGCACCATGTCGGTGAGCGTGATCGACCACATGCCGCCCAGCGTGGAGTAGGCGACCACGACCGCACCGCCCAGGATGATCGCCAGGGTGCGGTCCAGGCCGAACAGGACGTCGAAGATCGTCGCGTACGCGATGGTCGAGGTCACCGCGAGCATCAGCGTGTACGCCCACATGACGACACCGGAGATGACGCCGGCCGAGCCGCCGTAGCGCAGGTCGAGCATCTCGGAGACGGTGTACACCCTCAGGCGGGCGATGCGGGCGGAGAAGAAGACGCTCAGCGCCAGCAGGCCGAGGCCGATGGTGAAGACCATCCAGGCGCCGGACAGGCCGTACTGGTACCCGAGGCCGACGCCACCGATGGTGGAGGCGCCGCCGAGGACGATCGCGGCCATGGTGCCGGAGTACATCGACGGGCCCAGCCGGCGGCCGGCGACCAGGAACTCGCTCTTGGACCTGGCGCGGCGCATGCCCCACCAGCCCACGGCGAGCATGCCGGCCAGATAGCCGATGATCACGGCGTAGTCGACGGCCATGAGCCCTCCTCCATCGGTTGCGCGGGCGGAGCCGCGGGCTTTCCTCTGCGGTGACGATAGGTGGCCGGGAAGAAGCGCTGAAGTGTACGTTTCATCCACCGCAACCGGTCCGCATGGAGGAAACACACATGGCTCCCCCGCGTCAGGACCTGGCGCCGCCCACCCCGCCGATCCCGCTCGCCACTCTGCTCGCCCTGCCCGACCTCGGGCTGCGCCAGGTCGCGGGCCCGTCCGCGGCCGACAGGGACATCCGCGTCCAGTGGGTGCACACCAGTGAGATGGAGGACCCCTTCCCCTACCTGCTCGGTGGGGAGCTGCTGCTGACCGCGGGGGTGCACTTCGCGTCGGCGGCGGGTGCCGACGCCTACCTGGACCGCTACGTGGCCCGCACGCGCGAGGCGGGGGCGGCGGCGCTCGGCTTCGGCCTCGCCCCGGTGCACGACGAGACCCCGGCGGCGCTGGTCGCCGCCTGCGACCGGCACGGCCTGCCGCTGGTGGAGGTGCCGCCGCGGACCCCCTTCACCGCGGTCGCGCGGGCGGTCTGGCAGGCCATGGGCGAGGCCCGCGTGCGTGAGCTGAGGCACGTCACCGAGGCGCAGCAGGCCCTCGCCGCGGCCGCCGCGCGCCCCGACCCCGTGCCCTCGGTCCTGCGCAGGCTCGCCGGCCGCCTGGGCGCATGGGCCGCGCTGATCGCTCCGGACGGGGCCGAGGTGTACGCCGCGGGAACCGCCCCGGACCCGGGAGCGCGTGCGGCGGCGGCCCGGCTCGCCCGGGTGGTGCGCCCGGCGCCGGACGCGCACGCGCCCTCCTCGGCGACCGACACCCACGCCGGGACGCGCCTTTCGGCGTACGCCCTCGCCGGCGGCGCCCCGAGCGAGCGGCCGGCGCTCGTCCTGGCCACTGGCCACCCCGATCCGGGCGACCACGCGGTCGCCAACGTCGCCGCGGTGCTCCTCTCGCTGCTCACCGGGCCGCACCTGGGCAGCGCGGAGGCGGGCCGGTCCGCGGCGCTGGTACGGCTGCTGCTGGGCGCGGACCCGCAGGAGGCGGCCCCCTTGCTGGGGCCGGAGACCCGCTGGGCCGTCGTGCACGCCCACAGGCGCGGCGGCCCGGCCGGACCGCTGGCGGCCGCGGCCCTCGGCGCGGCCCTGGGCACAGCGCTGATCGAGCCGGGCGACGCCGTCGTACGCCTGCTGCTGCCGGCCGGCCGCGAGGTGACCGCCCAGCCGGGGTGGACCCTCGGGGTGAGCGGCCCGGTGGCGGTGGCCGCCCTCGTCACCGGGGACGGCCAGGCCGCGGGCGCGCTGCGCCGGGCGGTCGCCACCCGGGTGCCCCTGGTGACCCACCGCGGGGCCGGTCCCGGCATGAGCGGACTGGTCACCCCGGACGACGCCAGGTCCAGGGCGCGGGAACTGCTGGCGCCGGTGGCGGACTCGCCCGCCCTGGTGGAGACACTGCGCACCTGGATCGGTCTGCACGGCAGCTGGGACCGGACGGCCGTCGCGCTGGAGGTGCACCGCAACACCGTGCGCCAGCGCGTCGGGCGGGCGGCGGCCCTGCTGGAGGCGGACCTGGACGACCCGGACGTACGCATGGAGCTGTGGTTCGCGCTGCGCTGGCTGTGAGCCCGTCCGCCCCGCCGCGGCGTGCTGTCTGACGCCCCGGCAGGAGGTAACGGACCGGCGTCGATCGGCGGCCCCCCGCACGCACGTCCGACAGCAGGCGACAATGGGGGGCATGCTGCCCCATGTCACCGTGCCGTCCCGCAAGGCCCTCGCCGACCACCTCGTACGCACGCGCATCGCGGGCGACGTCGCCACCCCCCGCGAGAACAACCGCTCCCACTACCGCAGACTCGCCGAGGGCGACCGCCACTACTGGTTCGGTCTGGAGTTCGGCGACCGCTGGACGGACGAGGAGGCGGTGCTGGCGGTCATGGCCGAGCGCTGCGGGGTCGTCGCCGACCCCGGCCACCTCCGCGGGCAGGACACCATCGATCCCGAACTGACGATCAGTGCCCTGGACCGGGCCGCCCGGATGCTCTGCAAGGCCGTGGAGGGCGGGCAGCGGGTGCTCTTCGCCACCGGCCACCCCGGCGGTCTACTGGACGTCCACCGCACCCTGGCCGCGGCCAGCCGGGCCGCCGGGGCCGAGGTCGTCGCGATCCCTGACGGGCTGTCCACCGACGAGGGCGGCGTCTTCCAGTTCTGCGACGTGGCCATGCTGGAGCGTGGCGCAACGCTGTGGCACACCCACTCCCCCGGCCCGATGGCGGCGGTCCTGGACGCGCTGGCCGCGCAGGGCCGGCCGCTGCCCGGCCTGGTCGTCGCCGACCACGGCTGGGCGGGGTGCGCCGGGCAGCGCGGCATCGACGCCGTCGGCTTCGCGGACTGCAACGACCCGGCGCTCTTCCTCGCGGAGGCGGAGGGCACCGTCTCGGTGACCGTCCCGCTCGACGACCACGTAACCGACCCGCGCCACTACGACCCGATGACGGCCTACCTCCTGGACGCGGCGGGCCTGACCAGTCCCGCCTGACAGCGGGCCACGCCCCCTCGGGCGTGGCCGGCTGTTTCCCGGACGGGCCCCGGGCCGCCGTCCTTGCGGCGTCCCGACCGGGTGTCGCCGGCGATCCTGGCGCACCGGGCCGGGCTCGCGCCGGGGACGCCGCGTGCGGCTGCCCCGGCCACCGTCGACGGTTGCCTGGTCACCGTCGCGGCGACCGAGGCCTGGGCGGCACCCTGAACGCGGGCCCCGAGCCGGACGGCGGCTTCCTGGTGCGGGCGGCACTGCCGCTGGAGGTGGACCGGTGACGCGGTGACTCAGCCCCGCGGTACGCGGACCACGCCCTCCTGGATGACGGAGACGGCCAGCCGCCCGTCCTGGGTGTAGATGCGCGCCGTGCCGAGCCCGCGCCCGCCGGAGGCGGAGGGGCTCTGCTGGTCGTACAGCAGCCACTCGTCGGCGCGGAACGGCCGGTGGAACCACATGGCGTGGTCCAGGCTGGCGCCGACAACGTCCCCGACCGCCCAGCCGCCGCGCCCATGGGCCAGCAGCACGGAGTCCAGCAACGTCATGTCCGACACATAGGTGGCGAGGCAGACGTGAAGCAGCGGGTCGTCGGCGACCTTGCCGTTGGCGCGGAACCACACCTGGGAACGGGGCTCGCGCGGGCCCGCGCCGGCGGCGAGGAAGGGCGGGGCGTCGACGTAGCGCAGGTCGACGGCGGCACGCGCCTCCAGGAGACGGTCCACGACCGAGGGGTCGGGGAACCGGTTCCGGTGCGGGAGCAGCAGCTCCTCGCCGGTGGGCAGGGTCTCCGGTTCCGGCGCCGGCGGCATCGGTTCCTGGTGCTCCAGCCCGTCCTCGTACGTCTGGAAGGACGCGGACAGGTGGAAGATCGGCTGCCCGTGCTGTACCGCGACCACCCGGCGGGTGGTGAAGGAGCGGCCGTCCCGGATGCGGTCGACCTGGTAGACGATCGGCGCGCCCGGGTCGCCCATGCGCAGGAAGTAGGCGTGCAGGGAATGGGCGTCGCGTCCTTCCGGGACCGTGCGCCCCGCCGCGACCAGCGCCTGTGCGGCGACCTGGCCCCCGAAGACGCGGGGGACGACGGCGGGGCGGCTGGCGCCGCGGAAGATGTCCTGCTCGATCCGCTCGAGGTCGAGCAGATCGAGCAGCGACTGCAGTGCGTGGTTGGTCACGTGTGTCTCTCGGGGTCGGCGGACCGTGCGGTCACAGCCCCATCGACTTGGCGATGATCGACTTCATGACCTCGCTGGTGCCGCCGTAGATACGGTGCACGCGGTTGTCCGCGTACAAGCGGGCGATCGGGTACTCCAGCATGTAGCCGTAGCCACCGTGCAGCTGGAGGCAGCGGTCGATGACCTTGGCCGCGGTCTCGGTGCAGAAGAGCTTGGCGCGGGCGGCGTCGGCGGCGGTGAGGTCTCCGTGCTCGTGCGCCTCGAGCGCCCGGTCGACGACGGCCTGCATGGCGTCCACGTCGGAGGCGCACTCGGCGAGCACGAACTTGGTGTTCTGGAACTCGGCGACGGCCTTGCCGAAGACCTTGCGGTCGCGCACGTACTGGGTCGCGAAGCGGACGGCGGCGTCGGCCTGGGCGTAGGAGCCCACGGCGATCGCGAGGCGCTCGACCGGCAGGTTGTGGGCGAGGTAGGAGAAGGCCTTGCCCTCCTCGCCGAGCAGGTCCTCGACCGGGACCTTGACGTCGGTGAAGGACAGCTCGGCGGTGTCGGAGGTGCGCAGCCCGATCTTCTCCAGCTTGCGGCCGACGGCGTAGCCCTCGCTCGTGGTGTCGACCGCGAGGATCGACAGGCCGCGGCGACGGTCCTCCGGGGTGGCGGGCGAGGTGCGGCAGACGACCAGCACGCGGTCGGCGACCACGCCGCCGGTGATGAAGGTCTTGGCGCCGTTGAGGACGTAGTGGGTGCCGTCCTCGGAGAGCTTCGCGCTGGTGGTCATGCCGGCCAGGTCCGAGCCGGTGCCGGGCTCGGTCATGGCGATGGCGGTCATCATGTCACCGCTGATGAAGTCGGGCAGCCAGCGCTTCTTCTGCTCCTCGTTGGCGAACTCGAGGAGGTACGGGAGCACCAGGCCGGTGTGCACGCCGCTGCTGCCGAAGCTGACGCCGGCGCGGGCGCACTCCTCGGTCACCACGGCGCTGAACTTCCAGCCCGTGATGCCCGCCCCGCCGTACTCCTCGGGCACCTCGATGCCGAAGATGCCCAGCTCGCCCAGGCGCCGGTAGAAGTCACGGGGCGGGTACCCCGCCTCCTCCCACTCGGGGTAGACGGGTACGACCTCGTTGGCGATGAAGTCCCGGATCGTCTCCCGGAAGGCCTCGTGGTCCTCGTTGAATACCGTGCGACGCACGTGGCGCCTCCTCTGCACACCGAGCGATAAGCAAGCGCTCAGTAAGTTACTTCCCGGTTGTGCGCGCTGTCCAGAGCGGCGAAGGCGCCCAGGGCCAGCCGGTGCAGCAGCACGGCGGTCGCCGCGCGGCCGGGCAGCCCCCCGTGCGGGCCGAGGTGCGGGGTGGAGTTGAGCAGGCCGAAGACGGCGTGCACGGCCGCGCGGACCTCGGACTCGGCCGCCCCCGGGTGGACCTCGCGGACGACCGTGACCCACTGCTCGACGTACTGCCGCTGCAGCTGGCGCACCAGCTTGCGGTCGGAGTCGCGCAGCCGGTCCAGCTCACGGTCGTGGAGAATGATCAGCGCCCGGTCGTCCAGGGCGAAGTCGATGTGCCCGCGGACCAGGGCGTCCAGCGCGGCGGCGGCGCCGTCCGCCTCGGCCACGCGCATGCGGCCCGCCGCGTGCAGCCGGCCACTGATCCCGACGAGCAGCTCGGCGAGCATCGCGTCCTTGCCGGCGAAGTGCCGGTACAGCCCCGGGCCGCTGATGCCGACGGCCGCCCCTATCTCGTCCACGCCGACCCCGTGGAACCCGCGCTCGGCGAAAAGCCGCGCGGCCTCCCTCAGGATCTGGTCGCGCCTGCCGCCGGCCGCCCTGGCCGCAGTCCTCGTGGGCTCCACACCGCACCTTTCCGCGAGGCCTCCGGTCCGCGGATGCCCCCGCCGTCTCATCGTCCTACCATTCTAGACAGCCGTGTTAACGACCGCTAACGTGGTCGACAACACGTTAACGACCGCTAACTCCTCCGGGGGCCCGTGACATGGAAGCACCCGTCCTCGCCAGCGCCGCGGATCCGGCGAGCGAGGCCTACCGCGCCAACGAGAAGGCGCACGCCGAGCTGTCCGCGCGACTGCGCGAGAAGCTCGCCGCGGCCGCACTCGGCGGCGGCGAGAAGGCCCGCGCCCGGCACACCGCGCGCGGCAAGCTGCTCCCCCGCGACCGGGTGGACGGGCTGCTCGACCCCGGATCGCCCTTCCTGGAGCTCGCCCCGCTGGCCGCCGACGGCATGTACGACGGCCAGGCCCCGGCCGCCGGCGTCGTCGCGGGGATCGGCCGGGTCTCCGGCCGCGAGGTCGTGATCGTCGCCAACGACGCCACCGTCAAGGGCGGCACGTACTACCCGATGACGGTCAAGAAGCACCTGCGCGCCCAGGAGATCGCCCTGGACAACCGGCTGCCGTGCGTCTACCTGGTCGACTCCGGCGGCGCCTTCCTGCCCCGGCAGGACGAGGTCTTCCCCGACCGCGACCACTTCGGGCGGATCTTCTTCAACCAGGCGACCATGTCCGCGCGCGGCATCCCGCAGATCGCCGCCGTCCTCGGCTCCTGCACGGCGGGCGGCGCCTACGTCCCCGCGATGAGCGACGAGGCGGTGATCGTCCGCGGCCAGGGCACGATCTTCCTCGGCGGCCCGCCGCTGGTGAAGGCCGCCACCGGCGAGGTGGTCACGGCCGAGGAGCTCGGCGGCGGAGAGGTGCACTCCCGCACCTCCGGCGTCACCGACCACCTGGCCGAGGACGACGCGCACGCCCTGCGCATCGTGCGGAACATCGTGGCCACCCTGCCCGCCCGCGCCGACCTGCCGTGGACGGTCGCGCCCGTCGAGGAGCCCGCCGTCGACCCGGCCGGGCTCTACGGCGCGGTCCCGGTCGATCCACGCACCCCCTACGACGTCCGCGAGGTCATCGCGCGCCTCGTCGACGGCAGCCGCTTCGCGGAGTTCAAGGCCGAGTACGGCACGACGCTGGTCACCGGCTTCGCCCGGATCCACGGCCACCCGGTGGGGATCGTCGCCAACAACGGAATCCTGTTCTCCGAATCGGCCCAGAAGGGCGCGCACTTCATCGAGCTGTGCGACCAGCGCGGCATCCCGCTGCTCTTCCTGCAGAACATCTCGGGCTTCATGGTGGGCCGTCAGTACGAGGCGGGCGGCATCGCCAAGCACGGCGCCAAGATGGTCACCGCGGTGGCCACGACCCGGGTGCCCAAGCTGACCGTGGTCATCGGGGGCTCCTACGGCGCGGGCAACTACTCGATGTGCGGCCGCGCCTATTCGCCGCGCTTCCTGTGGATGTGGCCCAACGCCAAGATCTCCGTCATGGGCGGCGAGCAGGCCGCCTCCGTGCTGGCCACCGTCAAGCGCGACCAGATCGAGGCGGCCGGCGACACCTGGGCCGCGGAGGACGAGGAGGGCTTCAAGGCTCCGATCCGCGCCCAGTACGAGGAGCAGGGCAACGCCTACTACGCGACCGCCCGGCTGTGGGACGACGGGGTCATCGACCCCCTGCAGACCCGTCAGGCACTGGGACTGGCCCTGACCGCGTGCGCCAACGCGCCGATTCCGCAACGCGATCCGCAGGCGCCGGGCTTCGGCGTCTTCCGGATGTAGGGGGAGCACAGTGATGTCAGCGATGTTCGACACCGTCCTGGTGGCCAACCGCGGCGAGATCGCCGTCCGCGTCATCCGCACCCTGCGACGGCTCGGGATCCGTTCGGTCGCCGTCTTCAGCGACGCCGACGCCGGGGCCCGCCACGTGCGCGAGGCCGACACCGCCGTGCGCATCGGCCCCGCGGCGGCCGCCGAGAGCTACCTGTCGATCGAGCGGATGCTGGAGGCGGCCGCGCGCACCGGCGCCCAGGCGGTCCACCCCGGTTACGGGTTCCTCGCCGAGAACGCCGCCTTCGCCCGCGCCTGCGCGGACGCGGGGCTCGCCTTCATCGGCCCGCCCGCCCGGGCCATCGAGCTCATGGGCGACAAGATCCGCGCCAAGGAGACCGTCCGCGAGGCCGGCGTGCCGGTGGTGCCGGGCAGCAGTGGCAGCGGTCTGACGGACGAGCAGCTGACGGCGGCCGCCCTGGAGATCGGCACCCCCGTGCTTCTGAAGCCGTCGGCGGGCGGCGGCGGCAAGGGCATGCGCCTGGTGCGCGACGACGCCCTGCTCGCGGAGGAGATCGCGGCGGCCCGCCGCGAGGCACGCGGCTCCTTCGGGGACGACACCCTGCTCGTCGAGCGATGGATCGACCGGCCCCGGCACATCGAGATCCAGGTGCTGGCCGACGGCCACGGCAACGTGGTGCACCTCGGGGAGCGCGAGTGCTCGCTGCAGCGCCGCCACCAGAAGGTGATCGAGGAGGCCCCCTCGGTCCTGCTGGACGAGACCACCCGGGCCGCCATGGGCGCCGCCGCCGTCCAGGCCGCGCTGTCCTGCGGTTACGTCGGCGCAGGCACCGTGGAGTTCATCGTCCCGGGCGCCGACCCGTCCGCCTACTGCTTCATGGAGATGAACACCCGCCTCCAGGTCGAGCACCCCGTCACCGAACTGGTCACCGGGCTGGACCTGGTGGAGTGGCAGCTGCGGATCGCCGCAGGCGAGCGGCTGTCCTTCGGCCAGGACGAGGTCGCCCTGACCGGGCACGCCGTCGAGGCCCGGATCTGCGCCGAAGTGCCCTCCCGCAACTTCCTGCCGTCGGCGGGCACCGTGCTGGCGCTGGACGAGCCCGCCGGCGAAGGCGTGCGCGTCGACTCCGGGCTCCGCACCGGCAGCGAGATCGGCACGTCCTACGACCCGATGCTCGCCAAGGTCATCGCCCACGGCCCCGACCGCCCGACCGCGCTGCGCCGGCTGCGGGCCGCCCTCGCCGGGACGACGGTGCTGGGCCTGGAGACCAACACCGGCTTCCTGCGCCGTCTCCTGGCCCACCCCGACGTCGTCTCCGGCGAGATGGACACCGGGCTCATCGACCGGGAGCTGGCCGCTCTGGTGCCGTCCGAGGTGCCTGTCGAGGTGTACGCGGCGAGCGCACTGCTGCGCCACGCGGCCCTTGAGCCGGCGGCGGCCGGCGGAGGCTGGCAGGACCCGTTCTCCGTGCCGAGCGGGTGGCGGCTCGGCGGGGAGCCCGCCTGGACCGGCCACTGGCTGCGCGTGTCCGGGTGCCAGGCCGTGCTGGTCCGCGTCCGCGGCCGTGCCGAAGACGCGGAGGTGCGTGTGGACGACGCCGCGCCGGTGCGGGCCCGGCTGCTCCCCGGCGCCGGGCAGCGGATCACCGTCGAGTGGGACGGCGTCACGCACGCCTTCGACCACGCCGGCGACTGGCTGGGCAGGGACGGTGACGGCTGGCACCTGCAGCCGTACGACCCGGTCGAGGCGGCGCTGCGCGGCGGAACCGGCGCGGGCGGGGTGGACACCCTGGCCGCGCCCATGCCGGGCACGGTGACCGTGGTCAAGGTCGCCAAGGGCGACGAGGTCGTCGCGGGTCAGAGCCTGCTCGTGGTGGAGGCGATGAAGATGGAGCACGTCATCACCGCCCCGCACGACGGCACCGTCACCGAGATCGACGTGACCCCGGGCAGCACGGTCGCCATGGACCAGGTGCTCGCCGTCGTCGCCCCGCACCAGGAGGAGGCCCAGTGATGGCCGTCGAGCGAATCCCCGGGCTGCCCATGTCCGTGCCGCTGGCCGGGCTCCCGCGGCGGGTGCGCATCCACGAGGTCGGCGCCCGCGACGGGCTGCAGAACGAGAAGGCCACGGTGCCGACCGAGGTCAAGGCGGAGTTCGTGCACCGCCTGGCCGACGCCGGGCTGACCACCATCGAGGCGACCAGCTTCGTGCACCCCGCGTGGGTGCCCCAGCTCGCCGACGCCGAGCAGTTGATGCCGCTGCTGGACGACCTGGGCGACGCGGTCCGGCTGCCCGTGCTGGTGCCCAACCGGCGCGGGCTGGAGCGGGCGCTGGCCCTGGGGGTGCGCGAGGTCGCCGTCTTCGGCAGTGCGACCGAGTCCTTCGCCAAGGCCAACCTCAACCGCACGATCGACGAGTCGCTGGAGATGTTCGCGCCGGTCGTCACCGCCGCCAAGGAGGCGGGAGCGAGGGTGCGGGGCTATCTGTCGATGTGCTTCGGCGACCCCTGGGAGGGCCCCGTGCCCGTCCCGCAGGTCGCCGCGGTGGCCCGCAGCCTGTACGACCTCGGCTGCGACGAGCTCAGCCTCGGTGACACCATCGGCGTCGCCACCCCCGGCCACGTCGTGGCGCTGCTGGACACCCTGACCGGCCTGGACGTGCCCGTCGAGCGGCTCGCCGTCCACTTCCACGACACCTACGGCCAGGCGCTGTCCAACACGCTGGCCGCCCTCCGGCAGGGCGTGACCGTCGTCGACGCCTCCGCCGGCGGCCTCGGCGGCTGCCCCTACGCCAAGAGCGCCACCGGGAACCTCGCCACCGAGGACCTGGTCTGGATGCTCGACGGCCTCGGCGTCGAGACCGGGGTCGACCTCAGCCGCCTCACCGCCACCAGCGTGTGGATGGCGGAGCAATTGGGCCGACCGAGCCCGTCCCGTACCGTCCGCGCCCTCTCCCACCAGGAGTGACCACAGCCATGACGACCGCCCACCGGCTCCCCGCCGAGTATGAGGAACTCCGCCGCACGGTGGAGGAGTTCGCGCATGACGTCGTCGCGCCGAAGATCGGCGAGTTCTACGAGCACGACGAGTTCCCCTACGAGATCATCCGCGAGATGGGCCGCATGGGCCTGTTCGGCCTGCCCTTCCCGGAGGAGTACGGCGGCATGGGCGGCGACTACTTCGCCCTGTGCATCGCCCTGGAGGAGCTCGCCCGGGTGGACTCCTCCGTGGCGATCACCCTGGAGGCGGGGGTCTCGCTCGGCGCCATGCCGGTCTTCCGCTTCGGCACCGAGGAGCAGAAGCGCGCCTGGCTGCCCCGGCTGACCTCCGGCGAGCAGCTGGGCGCGTTCGGGCTGACCGAGCCGGACTGCGGTTCCGACGCCGGCGGCACCCGCACCACGGCCTGGCTGGACGAGTCGAGCGGCGAGTGGGTGATCAACGGCACCAAGAGCTTCATCACCAACTCGGGCACCGACATCACCGCCCTGGTCACGGTCACGGCCGTCACCGGCCGGAAGGAGGACGGCCGCCCGGAGATCTCCTCGATCATCGTGCCCTCCGGCACCCCGGGCTTCACGGTCTCGAAGAAGTACAGCAAGGTCGGCTGGAACGCCTCCGACACCCGGGAGCTGTCCTTCGCCGACTGCCGCGTGCCGGCCGCCAACCTGCTGGGCGAGCGGGGCCGGGGCTACGCCCAGTTCCTGCGCATCCTGGACGAGGGCCGGATCGCCATCGCGGCGCTGGCCACCGGACTGGCGCAGGGCTGCGTGGACGAGTCGGTCGCCTACGCCAAGGAGCGCACGGCCTTCGGGCGCCCGATCGGCGGCAACCAGGCGATCGCCTTCAAGCTCGCCGACATGGAGATGCGCGCCCACACCGCCCGGCTCGCCTGGCGGGACGCGGCGTCCCGGCTGCTCGCCGGCGAGCCCTTCAAGAAGGAGGCGGCGATGGCCAAGCTCTACTCCTCGGAGATCGCGGTCACCAACGCCCGCGAGGCCACCCAGGTGCACGGCGGCTACGGCTTCATGAACGAGTACCCGGTCGCCCGCATGTGGCGGGACTCCAAGATCCTGGAGATCGGCGAGGGCACCAGCGAGGTGCAGCGCATGCTGATCGCACGCGAGCTGGGCCTTCCGGCGTAGTTTTCGCCACTCCTCTGCCCGATATCGGGCAGGAATCTTGCACTCAGCCTCCTCCTTCCCTCAGTATCGACCGGTGCTCGAACGCCGGACGGCCCATGACGACCTCGTCGACCACCTGATGCGGACCACGCCGCTGCAACGCGGCGAGGCCGCCCGGGTGGTCCTCGACGTTCTGGCGTACTTCGACGAGACAGCCGAGGACTTCGTACGGCGCCGCCACCGTGAGCTGCAAGCCATGGGACTGCAGAACGCGGAGATCTTCGAACGGATCACGGCCGAGCTGCCGCGCCGGGCGGTCACCCCGCCCGAGTACTCACTGCGGCAGCTGCGCCGCATCGTCTACGGCTGACAGCGAGACCGGGCCGCCGCGTGCGACCGGGAGGGACGGAAACATGTGTGGAATCGTCGGCTACATCGGGAAGCGTGATGTCGCCCCGCTGCTGCTGGAGGGGCTGCAGCGACTGGAGTACCGCGGTTACGACTCCGCGGGCGTCGTGGTCGCCGGCAAATCCGGCGGGCTCAAGGCCGTCAAGGCCAAGGGCCGGGTCCGTGAGCTGGAGGCGCGGATCCCCAAGCGCTTCGCCGGGACCACCGGCATAGCCCACACCCGCTGGGCCACCCACGGCGCCCCGAGCGACGAGAACGCGCACCCGCACCTCGACACCGAGGGCAAGGTCGCCGTCGTCCACAACGGCATCGTCGACAACGCCGCCGAGCTGCGCGCCAAGCTGGAGGCCGACGGCGTGGTCTTCGCCTCGGAGACCGACACCGAGGTCATCACCCACCTGGTCGCCCGCTCCCAGGCCGGGTCCCTGGAGGAGAAGGTCCGCGAGGCGCTGAAGGTCATCGAGGGCACGTACGGCATCGCCGTCATGCACGCCGACTTCCCCGACCGGATCGTCGTGGCCCGCAACGGCTCGCCGGTGGTCCTCGGCATCGGCGAGAAGGAGATGTTCGTCGCCTCCGACGTCGCCGCGCTGATCTCCCACACCCGCCAGGTCGTCACCCTCGACGACGGCGAGATGGCCACTTTGAAGGCCGACGACTTCCGCACGTACACGACCTCGGGCACCCGCACCACGGCCACCCCCGAGACCGTGGAGTGGGAGGCCGCCTCCTACGACATGGGCGGTCACGACACCTACATGCACAAGGAGATCAGCGAGCAGCCCGACGCGGTCGACCGCGTGCTGCGCGGCCGGATCGACGACAAGTTCTCCACGGTGCACCTGGGCGGCCTGAACCTGGACGCCCGCGAGGCGCGCGGCATCCGCCGCGTGAAGATCCTCGGCTGCGGAACCTCCTACCACGCCGGTCTGATCGGTGCCTCGCTGATCGAGGGCCTGGCCCGCATCCCGGCGGACTCGGAACCGGCCTCCGAGTTCCGCTACCGCAACCCGGTCGTGGACCCCGACACGCTCTACATCGCCGTCTCGCAGTCCGGTGAGACCTACGACGTGCTGGCGGCGGTGCAGGAACTCAAGCGCAAGGGCGCCCGCGTCCTCGGCGTGGTGAACGTGGTGGGTTCCGCGATCGCCCGGGAGACCGACGGCGGCGTGTACGTGCACGCCGGCCCGGAGGTCTGTGTCGTCTCCACCAAGTGCTTCACCAACACCGTCGTCTCCTTCGCGCTGCTCGCCCTGCACCTGGGCCGAATCCGCGACCTCTCGGTGGCCGACGGCAAGCGGATCATCGAGGGCCTGCGGAGGCTGCCCGAGCAGATCCAGGAGATCCTCGCGCAGGAGGAGGACATCGCGAAGCTGGCGGCCGAGTACGCGGACGCCAAGTCGATGATGTTCATCGGCCGGGTGCGCGGCTACCCGGTGGCGCTGGAGGCGTCGCTGAAGCTGAAGGAGATCTCCTACATCCACGCCGAGGCGTACCCGGCCTCCGAGCTCAAGCACGGCCCGCTGGCCCTGATCGAGCCGGCGATGCCGACCGTCGCGATCGTCCCGGACGACTCGCTGCTGGAGAAGAACCGCGCCGCGATGGAGGAGATCAAGGCCCGCAGCGGCCGCATCCTGGCCGTCGCGCACCAGGAACAGGCGAAGGCCGACCACACGATCGTCGTCCCGAAGAACGAGGACGAGCTCGACCCGATCCTGATGGGCATCCCGCTCCAGCTGCTGGCCTACCACACGGCGCTCGCCCTGGGCCGGGACATCGACAAGCCGCGCAACCTCGCGAAGTCCGTCACCGTCGAGTAGGCCCCCGGGGGACCCGCCGTCGGACGACGAGGCCCCCCGCGCCCGAGGGCGCGGGGGGCCTCGGAGCCGCCCTCCCCGGTGGTCAGGCCGCGTGCCCGCGGTGCGGCATGGCCAGCCGCCAGCCGTCGGCGAGCGCGCGCCGGCCCCACGTGGCGTTGGTGAGCAGTGCGGTCCCGCCGTACCAGGCGACCGCGCCGGCCGCGAGGCCGACCCAGCCGGCCGCCTTGCCGAGGCCACCGTTGGAGGCAAGTGCCGCGATGCCGAACAGAGCCGTGGACACGGTCAGCAGCCCGAAGGCCGCCTGCGCCACGCCGCCCATCTGCCACGCGGCCATGGTCAGACTGAGCGCCAGCAGCGCCCACAGGAGCATGAACAGCCCGGTGACCTCCTTGCTCGCGCCCGCGCCGGACTCCGCCGACCAGGTCACCCAGAAGGCGCCCAGCAGGGCGAAGGCGGTGCCGGTGAAGCCGTTGCCACCGTAGAACTCCCACATGCCGGCGACGAATTGCGTGACGCCGCCGACGACGAGTGCGAGTCCCGCGGCGTCGGCCGCCGCGGTGTTGTCGAATACGCCCGTGCTGAGCAGCCCGAAGGCGATCAGTGTCAGGCCGAGTGCCAGATATCCCAGAGCCGTGGCGCCGGCTCCTGCGGTGCGTGCCGTGGAGACGTCGTTGTCCACCGCGGGCCCCCTTCGTGTACGAGGGAAGAAACTGCTGACGAGATACCCTTCACAAGGGCACAAGCAATCCCGCGGGGGCCGGATTCACGGCTTCGTGCACCGAATCGTTATGGAATGACCACGACAGGACGCTGCGCACGGCGGGCGAGGCGTCCGGCGACCGACCCGAAGATCTTGCCGATGATCCCGTGCGTCCCACCCACCACGATGGCGTCGGCCTCGTACTCCCGGCCGACCTCCTCCAGCTCGTGGCAGATGTCGCCGCCGCGCTCCACCAGGATCCACGGCACTTCCGTCAGGTGGTCGGCGCAGGCCAGTTCCAGGCCGAGCACCTCGGTGCGGTGGTCGGGGACATCGACGAAGACCGGCGGCTCGCAGCCCGCCCACACCGTCGCCGGGAGCCGGTTGGCGACGTGCACGATGATCAGCGCGGAACCGGACCGGCGCGCCATGCCGATGGCGTACGCGAGGGCCCGTTCACTGGACACGGAGCCGTCGAAACCGACGACCACGCCGTGCCGGAACGCGGGATCACAGGAAGTGCGCGGCTCGCAGGCCGCCTCCGGCACCGCCGCCGATTCGGCGAGCGGCTTTCCGTCGGCGGGCTCGGGGAGCTCGTAACCGGCCATGATGCGGTTTCTCGGCAAGGTCGGCGCCGGGGGCGCCGAGTGGGCGGACAACAACAGTGCGGGGGCCGCGGGACCGGCCTGATTTCGACCGGTAAGGGGCTGCCCTTCCCGCTGACTCCAGAGTACGGCGACTGGGGGCCCCTGCACAGATGCGCAGGCGCCCTCACAGCGTCCCCCTACCCCGGAGTTTCCAGGAGAATGCCGGAGCCGGCCGCCGAGCGCAACGCCCCGCCGCCAATCGGACAAGTCACCCCGCGTCCGGCCCTGTCCCGCTGTCCGCCTCCGGCCATATCCGGAATCGTCCTCCCGGCCCCGCGGGACGCCGGGGGCGCGCGCGTTCCCCGGCCACACAAGGGGCGTACGACGGGGCGCTGACCAGGGGCGCGTACAGGACTTCCCATTATTTTCGGCCAATTTCCCATCAGGGAAAGGGACTTGGGATCCTGTACCGCAACCCCCGCCGCCACCAGGGCGGAAGCGGAATGAGGGGGCGCACGGGCGTTGTGCGCCGGTATCACTCCCGGAAGGCACACTTCACGAGGGGAACGCTTCGTGATCGAATGCTTCACGCCACGTGGTCATGTCGACATACCGGCAGGTGGTGAACTTGCCACTGCGGGTACAGCGGAACGAGTAGATTCGATCTTGAGCGACAACGGCGGGGGACCCGTGCAGGACCGAGAGGACCAGACGACCGAGGGGGGCTTGAGCTCCATGACACAGGAGTCCAGGACCGGCACCATGGCGGAGATCCAGTCGGCCGCCGGCATGTCCACCGCACCGTCCACGTCGACGGGGACACCGGGCGTCCCGCACGTCCCGGGAGCGTCTGGCGCCGCGGTGAGCACCTCCGTTCCGTCAGGCCCGTCCGTCACCGCACAACAGGGCCGCGGACCACGCAAGTTGTCGGCGCGACGCCGTCAGGAGGTGGTCGCCGTACTGCTGTTCAGCGGCGGCCCGATCTTCGAGAGCTCCATCCCGCTCTCCGTGTTCGGCATCGACCGCCAGGACGCGGGCGTCCCGCGCTACCGGCTGCTGGTCTGCGCCGGCGAGGACGGCCCGCTGCGCACCACCGGCGGGCTGGAGTTGTCGGCCCCCTACGGCCTGGAGGCGCTGTCGCGGGCCGGCACGGTCGTCGTGCCCGCCTGGCGCTCGATCTCGCAGCCCCCGCCCGCCGAGGCGCTGGACGCGCTGCGCCGCGCCCACGAGGAGGGCGCGCGCATCATCGGGCTGTGCACCGGTGCCTTCGTGCTCGCCGCCGCCGGGCTGCTGGACGGCCGCCCCGCCACCACGCACTGGATGTACGCGCCGACCCTCGCCAAGCGCTACCCGTCCGTCCACGTCGACCCGCGCGAGTTGTTCGTCGACGACGGAGACGTACTCACCAGCGCGGGCACCGCCGCCGGCATCGACCTGTGCCTGCACGTCGTACGAAGCGACCACGGCGGCGAGGCCGCCAACGCGCTCGCCCGCCGGCTGGTGGTACCCCCGCGGCGCGGCGACTGGGGCGGCCAGCCCCGGCACCTCGACCGCTCTTTACCGGAGGAGATCGGCGGCGACCCGCTCGCCGAGGTCGTCGCCTGGGCGCTGGAGCACCTGCACGAGCAGTTCGACGTGGAAACCCTGGCCGCCCGCGCCTACATGAGCCGCCGCACCTTCGACCGCCGCTTCCGCACGCTGACCGGCAGCGCGCCGCTGCAGTGGCTGATCACTCAGCGCGTCCTGCAGGCACAGCGGCTGCTGGAGACCTCCGACTACTCCGTGGACGAGGTCGCCGCGCGCTGCGGCTTCCGCTCGCCCGTCGCCCTGCGCGGCCATTTCCGCCGCCAGCTCGGCTCCTCCCCCGCCTCGTACCGGGCCGCCTTCCGGGCCCGGCGCCCACAGGACGAGCCGGACCCCGTGCTGCCCGCCACCCGGGAACCGCGCGGTCCCGAGGCGGGTGGCGGCGCGGTGCCGGCCCCGCGCCGCGGCCCCGCGGAGCGCGGACACGGCGGGGTGCTGCAGCAGATCGTGGGCCAGGCCGGTCCCGGCGCCGGCCCGGGCGCGCTCAAGACCGACGCCGAGCCGCCCTACGCGGCGCGCATCCCGGAGCAGCCCGGCAGCCGTTTCGACCCCCGCGAGCCGCACGGCGCCCGGCGGCCACGCGGTGACCGGGAGGGCCGCGACGGACGCAGTCGCAGCGCGACTATGCCTGCTCCGCGGGATCGCCCCGTAGGGTGAGACGTATGAACGACCGGATGGTGTGGATCGACTGCGAGATGACCGGGCTCTCCCTGGCCCAGGACGCTCTGATCGAGGTGGCGGCGCTCGTCACCGACTCGGAGCTCAACGTGCTCGGGGATGGGGTGGACATCGTCATCCGTCCGCCGGCCGAGGCCCTGGAGAGCATGCCGGAGATCGTCCGCACGATGCACACCGCCTCCGGCCTGCTGGAGGAGCTGGACGGCGGCGTGACGCTGGAGGAGGCGGAGAAGCTCGTCCTGGACTACGTCCGCCAGTACGTGGCCGAGCCGCGCAAGGCGCCGCTGTGCGGCAACTCGGTCTCCACCGACCGCGGCTTCATCGCCCGGGACATGCCCACGCTCGAACAGCACCTGCACTACCGCATCGTGGACGTCTCCTCCATCAAGGAACTGGCCCGGCGCTGGTACCCCCGCGCCTACTTCGCCAGCCCGGAGAAGAACGGCAACCACCGCGCCCTGGCCGACATCCGCGAGTCCATCGCGGAGTTGCGCTACTACCGCGAGGCGGTCTTCGTGCCCCAGCCGGGACCCGACACCGAAACGGCGCGCTCGATCGCCGCGAAGTACGTCCTGCCTGCGGAAACGGCGGAGTGAGCGAGCCACGGGAAACGTGGCAGCGAGCACCCTCCCGGACCCTGTACACTTTTTCTCGGCCGGTACGGAGCAGCACAAAGCACCGGTCGTGGTGGGTGTAGCTCAGCTGGTAGAGCACCTGGTTGTGGTCCAGGATGTCGCGGGTTCGAGTCCCGTCACTCACCCTATGGGCCGGGCCCATGACCTGCGCAAACGCGGGTCATGGGCCCGGCTGCCGTTTGGCCGCGGCCACACCACGGCCCATCCCCCCGCGATCTGAGTCGCCCGGGAAGGAGCGATGGCCGTAAGTCCACATGGAGCTTCGCTCGACATAAGTACCCAGTCACATGCTGTGTGGTTTTCGTGCATCGATCCGCCCACCGAGTGACGGGGCCTGATCAGAGCCATGGACCCGTCCATCAGCAGGTCACCGCGCCCGTCGATGCTCGCCAGTGCCTCCTTCAGACCGGGAACGCGAGGAGGGAGGAACTCCTCGGACAGGGTGACATGCGTTCGAGTAGTCGCGTGTCGCCGTTCCGTGAACCGTGTTCAGAGACCGCCGACACCTCGCTTCGGCCCGCCTTACCCAGCCCTGCCGCGGTGTCGGGGTCGGCCATCCACGATGAGACCTCCAACCGAAACGACATCTGTCTTCGGCAATAAAAGGTATCGTTTAATTGGCAGGGCTAGCAGCGGAGGGACCATTCGCATGGCCAGAACAGTCATCGACCTCGATGAAGACATGGTCACCGAAGCCATGCGCATCTTCGGAGCAAAAACAAAGGCCAAAGCCGTCCGCCTCGCCATGGAAGACGCCGTCAAGAGGCACCTGCGACAGGAGGGCTTCGACGCCATGGAGGCCGGCGAGTTCGACTTCAGTGAGATCGTCGAGAACACGGGCCCCCGCAACGCCGACGGCTCTCTCAAGCACGACGGCGACCGCGACGGACGCCCAGCCGCCTGATGCAGGACCGCTACCTGATCGACAAGTCCGCCCTCGCCCGCTGGACGAAACCGAGTGTCAAGGAGGTGCTCGCGCCCCTGCACGAGCGTTACCTCCTTGCAGTGTGCCAGCCCACCGAGTACGAGATGATCCACTCTGCACGGGACAGCTCCGAGGCGACCCGGATCAGCACCTGGCTCCACGCCTTCGACTACATCCGCGCTGACGACCACACCTTCGTCCGCGCCCTGGAAGTCCAGCGCCACGCTCTCAACGCGGGCTTCCACCGGGCACTGTCCCTCCCCGACCTACTGATCGCCGCCACGGCAGAACGGCACCAGCGGACGGTCCTCCACTACGACGGCGACTTCGACATGATCGCCTCCCTGACGGGACAACCCGCCGAATGGGTCGTACCGCCCGGCAGCGCGGACCGCTGAACGGGCCGCCCGTCCACCGGGCGAAGTCGGCGGGCCGGAAGCCTCGGTCACGCGTTCCGTAGCAAGATCAGCCATGCCAGGTCGGCCGCGGTCTGACTGCGGACCGCCTGCGCACGGGTGACTCCGGATCTCCATCCGGCACGTGGTGCGGCATGGGCACGTTCTCCCCCGCTCATGCGCATCCATCGCCATACGAAACAGGTTCGAGTCCCGTCACTCACCTTGATCGACGAGGGGCCGGTCACCCCGGGCGAACGAGCGCCCCGGGCGAACGAGCGCCCCGGGCGACCGGAGCCGTCGGCCGGGACCACGCGGCCCCGGCCGTGGCGCGTCAGCCGGCGACCGCCTCGGCGGCGGCGAGCGCCGGCTGCCAGGGGTACTCGGGCCCGGTCCCGGTGTGGCCGAACAAGATCGTTACCCCGGCGGCGCGCAGGGTCTCCAGCGAGCGCTCGAACTGCGGGTGCTGCGTGAGCGCCGCGTTCACGGACGGCATCGCCACCATCGGGACGCGCTTGCCGATGCCCTCGGCGAGGGTTCCGGTGACGAACGTCCCCGTCAGGCCGAGTGCCCACCCGTTGATCGTGTTGAAGGTGGCCGGGGCCACCAGGATCACGTCGGCCGGGGGCCAGACCTCGGGCCGGCCGGGCAGCGGGTACTCGTGGCGCACCGGGCGGCCGGTCAGCGCGGCCAGTCCGTCCAGGCTCGGCTCCAGCCAGCGGGCCGCGGTGGGCGTCAGGCCCAGGCAGACGTCCCAGCCGCGCACCTGGGCGTCCTCGATGACCCGCGCGATGTCGAAGACGGGCGGGGCGGCACCGGCGAAGAGGTAGAGGGTCCGAGTCATACGGACCACCCAATCGCGGGAAATGGATCTTACGCAACCGTACGGAGGACCGGTCGCCCGGCGGGCCTCACGGGGCCCAGTGGTACTTGCCCCCGCCGAGCCAGCGCACGGCCTGCGGGTCGTCGAAGTCGACGTGCTCCCGCCCGGCGTCGTGGGCGATGCGGACGACGTCGAGCAGGTCATGGGCGATGCCGACGGGCTCCCCGTCGATCTGCACGATGCGGAACGGCGGGTCGCCGGCCTGGACGGGGGACACGACGATCGGGGTGGTCGGGCTCACCCGTCCAGCTTGCGGCACCCCGGCACGCGGCGCACCCGAAGTGGCCCTGCCGCCCGACGGATGAATGGCCCTCGGCGTCCCGCGCCCGCGCTCGTAGCGTGGAGGGCATGAACACCGAGCTCTCCCGTAAGGCCCTCGCCTCCCGTCTGCGCGCCCTGCACGTGCCGGGCCGCCCGCTGGTCCTGCCGAACGTCTGGGACGCCGCCTCGGCGCGTGCCGTGACCGAAGCGGGCTTCCCGGCGGTCGCCACCGGGAGCGCGGCCGTGGCGCCCGCCCTGGGCTACGAGGACCGGGAGGGCACGCCCGGGGAGGAGATGCTCGCCGCGGTCACGCGCATCGCCCGGGCCGTCCCCGTACCGGTGACCGCCGACATGGAGCGGGGCTACGGGCTGGCGCCCGCGCAGCTGGCGGAGCGGCTGGCCGCGACCGGCGCCGTGGGCTGCAACCTGGAGGACACCGACCCCCGCTCGGGACAGCTGGTCGGCCCGGAGGAACAGGCGGCGTACATCGCCGCCCTGCGCGCGGCGGATCCGGAGCTGGTGATCAACGCCCGGGCGGACTCCTTCCTCCGCGCCGATGCCGCTCCCGCGGATCGGCTGGCGGACGCGGTGGCCCGGGCCCGGGCGTACCTGGAGGCCGGCGCGGACTGCGTCTATCCGATCGGGGCGCTGGACGAGCCCACCGTCCGGGCCGTGGTCGAGGGCGTGGACGGCCGCCCGGTCAACGTGCTGTCCTGGCCCGGCGGGCCCTCACCGGGCCGTCTGGCGGAACTGGGGGTGGCACGGATCAGCTTCGGCCATCAGCTCCACCAGATGGTCCAGCGGTACTTCGCCGGGCTCCTCGCGGCCGTGGCGCGCGGTGACAGTCCCTTCACAGAGATCTGACGGTACGTCAAACATCCGTGCGCGGGGGCGCCTCGTCGTTGCCGCGGCGCACCGTGCGCAGCGGACCGCCGGGCCGCCACACCTCCAGGACGAGGTCGGGGTCCTCGACGTAGACGCGCACGACCTCGGCGATGTCGGCGCGGAAGAGGTGGAAGGGCCCCTCGGGCACCGTCACCTCGCCGGTGAAGCGGGCGATCGCCGCCGGGTCGGTGACCTCGACGGCGCGTCCGGAGATCCGTACGTCGCCCCCGTCCATGGAGGTGTCCGGGCCGGGATTGACGTGGAGCGCGAAGCGCGGGTCGCGCCGCAGATCGAGGGCCTTGCGGGAGCGGGGCATCATGCCCAGCCACAGCTCGCCGAGCCGGAACTCGGCCTCGATGCCGCTGAGCCGGGGGGAGCCGTCGGCACGGAGGGTGCCGAGGACGTGGTGCTTGTAGCCGCCGAATCGGGTGCGCACGGCCTGCGCGAGGCCGGGCTGTGCTTCCTGGAAGTCTGTCCAGCTGGTCGTCATGCCGCCATGCTCCCCGGCATACCCGACATCCTCTGTCGGCATTGCCGGGGCGGGATCACCCCTCGCCCGGAAGGCGGCGGCCCGGGACGTCGCCCTGGCCCTGGCGGGCGGCCTGCCAGATCCCGCGGAGGCGGTCCAGCTCGGCCAGTTCGGCGCGCGACCAGGTGCGCCGGCCCGCGACGTACCGCCGTATGGCCTCATTGGCGGCTTCGACGGATCGACGGTCCAGAACGGTCGGTGGCATGCCCTGATTTTAGGAGAGGGGTGTGACAAGGAACCGCGGATGCCGCCCCCGTGGGCCCAAGTCACACCGTGAGCCTCCTCACGTGGCGGGGCTCACTCCCGAAGTCCGCGCCGACTCCTCCGGCCGCGCGCACACCTCACGTGGCGCTACGGTCGGCCAGGACCGCCGCGAGCGCGCCCACGCCCCTGACCGGCGCCCCGGCCCCTCGGCGGGGACGCGCGCCACCAGGCCGGGCGGGCGTGCGGATCCGGCTCCGCGCGTCCGCCCTCCGGTACCGGACGGTGCTCACGCGGACTCGCGGCGGACGAGCTCGGTCGACAGCACGACGTGCCGGCGGGTGGCGGTGCTCGCCGCGATCTCCTCCAGCAGCACCCGCGCCATGGTGCGGCCCATCTCCTCCATCGGCTGCCGCACGCTGGTCAGCGGCGGGTCGGTGTGGCGGGCGATGGCGGAGTCGTCGAAACCGATCAGCGCCACGTCGTCGGGTACGCGCCGGCCCCGCTCGCGCAGCACCTGCAGTGCGCCGCTGGCCATGACGTCCGAGGCCGCGAAGACCGCGTCGACGTCGGGCCGGCGCTCCAGCAGCGCCCGCATCGCCGCGCGGCCGCCCTCCTCGGTGAAGTCGCCGGCCGCGACGAGCGCGTGGTCGTACACCAGCCCGGCGGCATCGACCGCCTGGCGGTAGCCGTCGAGGCGACAGCGGGCGACGTACATGTCCAGGGGCCCGGTGATGGTCGCCACGGCCTTGCGTCCGAGTCCGAGCAGGTGGGCCACGGCCGAGCGGGCGCCGCCGACGTTGTCGGAGTCGACGTACGACACCGACTCCAGGTCGGAGCGGCGGCCGCTCAGCACGGTCGGCATCTCCAGCTGCTCCAGCAGGTCGGGCAGCGGGTCGTCCTCGTGGACCGAGACCAGCAGGACACCGTCGACGCGGTGGGCGCCCAGGTATTGCGCGAAACGCTGCCGCTCCTTGGGCGTCCGCAGCAGCGTGAGCAGCAACTGCATGTCGGTGTCGGCGAGTTCGGCGCCCACGCCGCGGATGATGTGGGAGAAGTACGGCTCGGCGAAGAGCCTGGCCTCCGCCTCGGGGATGACCAGGGCGATCGCGTCCGTCCGGTTGCCCGCCAGGGCGCGCGCCGCGCGGTTGGGGACGTAGCCGAGTTCGGCGATGGCAGCCTCCACCGCGGCCTTGGCGCGGTCGCTCACCCGGGGTGATCCATTGATCACCCGGGAGACCGTGCCCCGGCCCACTCCGGCGCGCGCGGCGACCTCTTCAAGCGTCGGTCTGCCGCTGCGCCGTCCACCCAACACCATGTCGGCCTCCCAATCACGAGGTGGTAACCGCGCCAACTTAGAGCGTCCACTCCCTTGACACCTCATCGGGGAACGGAGACTCTTCAACACATCACATATGGGAGCGCTCCCACCCTAGCGAAAACGTACACTTCCCGCACGTACTCGGAGGATCCGAATGCGCACGACAAGGAAGTCGTCCCGGCCGCGAGGCCGTACCGCGGCCGTCGCGATAACCACGGTGACCGCGCTGGGAGTCAGCCTGCTCGCCGGCTGCTCCAAGGACAGCGACGAGCCGGCCAAGGCCGGTGGCTCGGAGGGTGACGCCAAGGGCAAGATCACCCTCACGGTCGGCACCTTCGGTGTCTTCGGCTACAAGCAGGCCGGCCTGTACGAGGAGTACGAGAAGGCACATCCGAACATCACAATCAAGGAGAACGTGATCGAGCGGAACGACGCCTACTACCCGCAGCTTCTCACCCACCTCGCCGCGGGCAGCGGCCTGAGCGACATCCAGGCCATCGAGGTCGGCAACATCAACGAGATCGTGTCCACCCAGGCGGCGAAGTTCGAGGACCTCTCCAAGGCCGCCGGCGTCGAGAAATCGGACTACCTCGACTGGAAGTGGGCGCAGGCCACCACCTCCGACGGCAAGACCGTCGGCCTCGGCACCGACATCGGCCCGATGGCGATCTGCTACCGCACCGACCTGTTCAAGCAGGCGGGTCTGCCCACCGACCGCGAAGAGGTCGGCAAGCTGTGGGCCGGTGACTGGAGCAAGTACCTGGACGCGGGCCAGACCTACACGAAGAACGCGCCCAAGGGCACGACCTTCCTGGACTCGGCCGCGGGCCTGTACCAGGCGATCAGCAATTCCGCCTCCGAGCGCTACTACGACAGCAGCGGCAAGGTCATCTACAAGACGAGCCCCTCCGTGAAGGAGGCCTGGGACCTGGCCATGGAGGCCACCACCGGCAAGATGACCGCCAAGCTGAAGCTCTTCGACAAGGCCTGGGACCAGGGCTTCGCCAACAGCCGCTTCGCGTCGCTCCCCTGCCCGTCGTGGATGCTCGGCTACATCCAGGAGAAGGCCGGCGACGCCGGGAAGGGCAAGTGGGACGTCGCCGCGGCGCCCAAGCCCGCCAACTGGGGCGGCTCCTTCGTGGGTGTGCCCTCGGCCGGCAAGAACAGGGAAGAGGCCGTCAAGCTGGCCGCGTGGCTGACCGCACCGGAGCAGCAGGCCAAGGTCTTCGCCAAGCAGGCGAGCTTCCCGAGCGCCCCGGGCGCCTACGACCTGCCCGACGTCAGGGACGCCAAGCACGCCTACTTCAACAACGCGCCGATCGGCCAGATCTTCGCCGACGCGGCCAAGAGCATCCCGACCCTGGTGATCGGTCCGAAGGACCAGCAGATCTACACGGCCATCACCGACGTCGGCATCCTGCAGGTCGAGCAGCAGGGCAAGTCGCCTGCTGCCGGCTGGGCGGCTGCCGAGAAGGAAATCGACAACGCGCTGGACCAGTGAGATCCGCATGGCTTCGGAGATCTCCGGCATGGCCGCGGTGACCGCGCCCCCCTCCAAGGGGGGCGCGGCCCCGCGCGACGGCTCCGGCCGGCCGCGCGACGCACGTGACGAGCGACGCGCCCGCCGGCGCAGCCGCCGCTACCGGTGGGACGTCAAGGCGATGCCGTACGCCTTCGTCTCGCCCTTCTTCCTGTTCTTCGCCGCCTTCGGCCTCTTCCCGCTGATCTACACGGGCTGGTCCTCCTTCTACCGGGTGGAGCTGACCAACCTCGACGCGCGCGAGTTCGTCGGCTTCCACAACTACACCCGTCTGCTGGAGGACGAGTTCTTCTGGAACGCCCTGAAGAACACGTTCACCATCGGTGTGATCTCCACCGTCCCGCAGCTGCTGATCGCGCTGGGCCTGGCCCACCTGCTCAACTACAGGCTGCGCGGCTCGACCTTCTTCCGGGTCGCGATGCTCACCCCGTACGCCACCTCGGTCGCCGCCGCGACGCTGGTCTTCACGCTGATGTTCGGCACCGACTACGGCATGATCAACTGGACGCTGGAGCACCTCGGGTTCAGCCACCACATCGACTGGCGGGCGGGCACCTGGTCCTCGCAGATCGCCGTCTCCTCGATCGTGATCTGGCGCTGGACCGGTTACAACACCTTGATCTACCTGGCCGCGATGCAGTCCGTGCCACACGATCTGTACGAGTCCGCCGCGCTGGACGGCGCCTCGCGCCGGCAGCAGTTCCTGCACGTGACCATCCCGATGCTGCGGCCCACGATCCTCTTCACGATCGTGGTCTCGACGATCGGCGCCACCCAGCTGTTCGGCGAGCCGTTCCTCTTCGGCGGCCCCGGCGGCGAGAAGGGCGGCTCCTCCCACCAGTTCCAGACGCTGGGCCTGTACCTGTACGAGCAGGGCTGGACGAACTACCACCTCGGGCGGGCCTCGGCCATCGCCTGGGCGATGTTCCTGCTCCTGCTGCTGATCGCCGCCGTCAACGGGCTGGTCGCCCGCCGGCTGCACAAGAGCCAGGAGGGGTGACGGCGATGGCCACCATCTCGACCAACCCGCCGGAGCGGGCCCCGGCCCGCACGGCTGACGCACCCCGCAAGGCGAAGCGCCACACCCCCGGGGCGCCCAAGGCCGGACGGCAGATGCACGCCGGCCCGGTCACCTACGTCGTACTGATCGTCTTCACGGCGATATCGCTCTTCCCCCTGGTGTGGACCGCGATAGCCGCCTCCCGGACGAACACGCGGCTGGCGCAGACCCCGCCGCCGTTCTGGTTCGGCGCGAACCTCTTCAGCAACATGCGGACGGCATGGACGGACGCCAACCTCGGCACGGCGCTGCTGAACACGGTCGTCGTGGCGGGCAGCATCACCGTCGGCACGGTGCTGTTCTCGACGATCGCGGGCTTCGCCTTCGCGAAACTGCACTTCAAGCTGAAGACCTTCCTGCTCATGCTGACCATCGGCACCATGATGGTGCCGCCCCAGCTCAGCGTGGTGCCGCTCTTCCTGTGGATCGCGGACCTGGACTGGACGAACCACCTCCAGGCGGTCGTCCTGCCGACCTTCGTCAGCGCCTTCGGCGTCTTCTTCATGCGGCAGTACCTCTCCCAGGCCCTGCCCACCGAACTCATCGAGGCCGCCCGCGTCGACGGCGCCAGCAGCCTGCGGATCGTCTGGCACGTGGTCTTCCCGGCCGCCCGCCCCGCGATGGCGGTCCTGGGCATGCTGACCTTCGTCATGGCCTGGAACGACTTCTTCTGGCCGATCATCGCGCTGACCCAGGAGAACCCGACCGTACAGGTCGCGCTCACCAGCCTCGGCCGCGGCTACATCCCCGACGAGTCCGTGATCATGGCCGGCGCGCTGCTCGGCACGCTCCCGCTGCTGCTGGTCTTCGTGATCTTCGGCAAGCAGATCGTCGGCGGCATCATGCAGGGCGCGGTCAAGGGCTGAGCCCTCCCCCGGCCGCGGCCGCGCCCCTTCCCCTCTCCTTATCCTGTTCACTCGTCCCGATGGGAGCGCTCCCGTATGACAGCTTCCGACATGCGTCCCGCACCGAGCCGCACCGCCGCGGTGAGCGGCCACCGGTTCCCGCCCGGCTTCCTGTGGGGTGCGGCCACCGCCGCGTACCAGATCGAGGGCGCCGCTGCCGAGGACGGGCGCACCCCGTCGATCTGGGACATCTTCAGCCACACCCCCGGCAAGGTCTTCGAGGGGCACACCGGCGACGTCGCGGCCGACCACTACCACCGCTTCCGTGACGACGTCCGGCTCATGGCCGACCTCGGCCTGAGCGCCTACCGGTTCTCCGTCTCCTGGTCCCGCGTCCAGCCCACCGGCCGCGGGCCGGCGGTGGAGCGCGGCCTGGACTTCTACCGCGCGCTCACCGACGAGCTGCTGGAGCACGGCATCCAGCCGGCCGTCACCCTCTATCACTGGGACCTGCCGCAGGAGCTCGAGGACGCCGGCGGCTGGCCCGCCCGCGACACCGCGGAGCGCTTCGGCGAGTACGCGCGGATCGTCGCCGGGGCCCTCGGCGACCGCGTCCAGCTGTGGACCACCCTCAACGAGCCCTGGTGCAGCGCCTTCCTCGGCTACGGCTCCGGCGTGCACGCCCCCGGCCGCACCGACCCGGTCGCCGCCCTGCGCGCCGCCCACCACCTCAACCTCGGCCACGGCCGCGCCGCCGAGGCGCTGCGCTCGGTCCTCCCGGCCCGCGCCCAGCTGGGCATCGCGCTCAACCTGCACCAGGTCCGCGCGCTCACCAGCTCCCCCGCCGACGTGGACGCCGCGCGCCGCATCGACGCCGTCGGCAACCGGGTCTTCACCGGCCCCCTGTTCAAGGGCGCGTACCCGCAGGACCTGCTCCAGGACACCCGCCGCCTGACCGACTGGTCCTTCGTCCAGGACGGCGACCTCGCCACGATCAAGCGCCACCCGCTGGACGTGCTGGGCATCAACTACTACACGCCCACGCTCGTGTCGTCCGGCGACTCCGTCGACGGGCCGCGCAGCGACAGCCACGGCGCCAGCGAGTTCTCCCCCTGGCCGGGCGCGGACGACGTCGCGTTCCACCAGCCCCCGGGCGAGCGGACGGCGATGGGCTGGTCCGTCGACCCCACGGGCCTGTACGACCTGCTGACCCGGTTGAACCGCGAGTTCCCCGACCTGCCGCTGCTCATCACGGAGAACGGCGCGGCCTACGAGGACTCCGTGGGCCCCGACGGCGCGGTGCACGACCCCGAGCGGGTGGAGTACCTGCGCGTCCACCTGGAGGCGGTCCACCGCGCCATGCGCGCCGGCGTTGACGTGCGCGGCTACTTCCTGTGGTCCCTGATGGACAACTTCGAGTGGGCGTACGGGTACGGCAAGCGCTTCGGCGCGGTGTGGGTCGACTACGAGACGCAGGAGCGCATCCCGAAGTCCAGCGCCCACTGGTACGCGGGCGTCGCCCGCACGGGCGCGCTCCCCGACACGGCGGAGACCGACGCCGCGTCGTGACGGACCGGCGGGACGCGGCGCACTATTCGGAGGGGGGCGCCGCGTCCCGTCCCACGTCGCGCAGGAACTCCGTCCAGGCGGCGGGGGTGAAGGAGAGGGAGGGGCCGTCCGGGTCCTTGCTGTCCCTGACGCGCACGCCGTGGGGGGTGGTGGCGACCTCGACGCAGTTGCTGCCTTCGGTGTCGCTGTACGTCGACTTGCGCCAGGACGGTTCGCCGCTCATACCTCACCCGCCATCCGCTTGATGAATCGCGCCGACTCGTCGGCTCCGAGGGCCTCCGTCCGGATCATGCCATGCCGTTGTGTCAGCGCACCCACTTGTTCCGGGTCCGCGGTCAGCAGGCTGAGTGACTGCCCCTCCGTGAGGGCGAGCCGTTCGTGCTCCCGGGTCTCCAGCAGCACGATGGGCCCGTTGAGTCCGGGGTGAGCACCGGCAGCGAAGGGCAGCACCTGCAGGGAGACGTTGCGCAGCTCGGCCACCTCCAGCAGGTGCAGAAGCTGCCGCTTCGTCGTTGCCGAGCCGCCCACGGGACAGCGCAGGGCCGCCTCGTACACCACGAAACTGAACTCGACGGGCGGACTGCGCCGCAACAGTGCCTGGCGTTCCAGCCGCGCCAGGACCCGTTCCTCCAGGACCGCGTCGTCCAGTGGCGGCCGGTGCGCGCCGAGCAGCGCGCGCACGGTGGCCTCGATCTGGAGCAACCCGGGAATCAGCAGCGGTTCGTACGACCAGAGGCTGACCGCCTCCGCCTCGTAACGGAAGAAGTTCTGCGACCTCGCCGGGAACTTCTCCGGCTTGAGGTACGCCTCCGCCGCGGCGAGCTTCCCCTGGGCACCGCACAGTTGATCCGCGATCTGCAGAAAACGGGAGCTGGGCCGGCGGCGGCCCTGCTCCATGGACTTCACCGTCTCGTAACCGTACGCCGCCTCGCGGGCCAACTGCTCGCGGGTGACGCCCGCCTGCTCACGCCACAGCTTGACCTGGTTGCCGCAGTACCGCCACGCCATCGGCGGCTGGGTCACCTCGTCGGTCATCCACATCCACCCCCACACTCTCCGTGCCGACAAGACTACGGAACGGCACCGTCAGTCGCGCGCGAAGCTGTGGAAGCGGCCGATCACGGTGAACCCACGGCGCGCGTACCAGCGGTGGGGCCAGTCGTCCGCGTCGGCGACGAGGAAACGGGTGGCGCACCCGGCGTCGGCGGCCTGGCGCAACGCCGTGGACAGGACGGCGTCGGCGTAGCCGTTCCCGAGGTGGGCCTCGGAGGTGACGAGGTCCTCGATCTGGGCGATGCCGGAGGCGGGGTCCATGTAGAGATCCGCCCAGGAGGCGACGTCGCCCTCCGGGGTCCGCGCGCCGATGAAGCGGACGACGTCCGCGCCGCGGCGCCGGGCCTCGCGGCGGTCCACGAGTTGCCGGACCGCCTCGTCGTCGGCCTCCGGGAGGAAGCCGCGCCAACGCCGTGCGAGGGGTTCCCGGAAGGCGTCGAGGTCCACTTCCTCCGCGGGGCCGCCGTCCGGGACCGGGCCGGTGTGCAGCATGACGAGCTCGACGGAATCCGTGTAGCCCGCGCGGACCAGGGTCCCGGCGCAGGCGGTGCCCGTCGCGTCGTCCAGGACGGTGATCGCGCGGTGCTTCAGGTGGCCCAGCGCCTCGTCGGCGAGGGCGGGCAGCGCCCCGGGATCCACGGCACCGTCCACGACCACGTGGTTGTTGCCGTGCGAGTACGCGTAGGCGTCGTCGAGGGCGGCGAAGCCGCCGGGGAGGCCGACGGTGCGCGCCGCCTGGCGGCGGGCGAAGGCCGCCACGAAGGCGCGGATCCGCGGCATTTCCGGTGCTGACATGAGGGCAGCCTAGGCGGGACCGCTAGGGTCACGGCCCATGGCGATGCAACTGTTCCAGGCCGACGGCGACTTCGCCGACCGGATGGTCGCGCTGGCCGGACTGCCGTGGAGCCGCCGGGCGGTCGAGGACGCGTTCGTGGCCAACGGCTGGGAGGTCCCGGAGGACGAGGAGGAAGGACCCGTCATCGGCTGGTGGGAGGTCCAGTTCCTCCCGGGGCGCGAGGAGGGCGTCGACGACTGGTGGCTGGAACTCGGCGAACCTCCCGGCTGCATGGACGACGGCTCCCCCGACGCCGTGTGCGCCCACGCCGGGTGCGGTGAGGGGAGCTACGTCCTGCACCCCTTCGCGTACTTCGCCGACCCCGACGACCCGGCCGAGTGGGACAACGAGTTCGGGCCCTGGCACAGCCGCCCCGACGTGCGGCGCGATGCGACGGCGGAGGACTACGACGCCGAGTACCGGCGTGTGGCGGCGCTGCTGCGCGACCGCCTCGGGGAGCCGGAACCCGCGGGCCCCTGGCCGTACAAGGACATCGACGCCACTCGGCACATCCGCTGGTCCCGCGGCGGCGCGCACGTGATCCTGCTCGACGGGAGCGACGCCATGTCCTACGGCGCCTACCACCGAGCGGGCGTCGTGGTGCGGCCGAAGCGGTAGGGGGCGGCCGTGGCCGTACCACCGCGCCGTGAGCCCGGATCACCGTGCGCGACGACAGCGTGCTTAGGTGGCGCGTCCGATACACAGTCCGTCATAACCCCGGTAGTTGAGGAACTGATGCCTCTCACGTAGCGTCAAAATCTCTGCTGCTGCAGTCAAGAAAAGACACGGGGGTGTCCACGGTGGGCGTCGTGCTGCCCGACGAGCTGGCGTACGTGCTCGACCTGATCGGCGTTGCCTGGCCGAACGTCGACGAGGACGACTACCGCGAGATGGCCACGTCGCTGCGGGACTTCGCGGACGACGTCGACGGCGGCGCGATGGACGCCCACACCGCCGTGCAGGAGTTGCTGGGCGCGAACGCGGGCGCCGCCATGGACGCCTTCGAGGCCCACTGGGGCAAGGTCAAGGGCACACATCTGGCCAATCTCGCCGAGGCCGCGCGGATGGGCGCCGTCGCGCTGGACGGGGTGGCAATCGCAATCGAGGTCGCCAAAGGTGCCGCGATCATCCAACTGGGCATCCTGGCGGTGGAGATAGCCTCGACCATCGCCTCCGCCCCCTTCACGCTGGGCCTGTCGAGCTTCGCCGGGGCCGCCGCGACCCAGGCGACCCGGATGATCGTGAAGAAGATCTTCCGCGAGGTCATCAACCAGGTCGTCGACCAGTTGATGTCCATCGCCACCGCCCCGATCTACGCCGCCCTGGAGTCGATGGCCGCCGACCTGATCATCCAGGTCGGTTCCAACGCCCTGGGCCTGCAGAAGGGCGTCGACCTGGGCCGGACCGCCGACGCCGGCAAGGAGGGCTTCGGCGAGGGCGTCGACGGGGCCAAGAAGCAGGCCGACAGCTTCACCCTCGCCAGCGCCGGAGGCGGCGGGGGTGGCGGTGGCGGTGGGGGTGGGGGTGGGGGTGGTGGCGGCACTCACTTCCAGAGCGACGGGGACAGCTTCGACCGGATCGACACCCAGCTCGACGGCATCACCGGCTCCCTGCACGGCAAGTCGAAGGGGCACATAGGCCGGGCACGCAACGCCAAGGGCCGCACCAGCGGCCGCGGCGAGATCGCCGAGCACATCATGCCGATCGCCACGAAGATCGTGGACGGCATCGGCGAGGCGGCCGAGAAGGCCGTGGGCCATGTGCGCGGCGACATGCGCAAGGGCCTCAAGCAGATGCACCAGAACCACCGCGACAACGATGACAGCATCGCGACCGAGCTGCAGCAGCTGCAGAAGACGGGCAGGGGCAAGCCGGTCTACGTGCTGGAGTCGGACGGACAGATAAGGCGCCTGGACGACCAGGGCCGGCTCGTGGATCTGACCGACGAGGACAAGAAGTCCGGTATCACACGGCTCCTGGAGGACCGTGACGGCAACACCACGGACCGGACGAGCATCCCGCAGCCCGGCAAGCGGACCGTGCGCCAGCTGCCCGGCGGCAAGCCCGCCAAGAAGAAGGAGTCCACCGAGGTCCCGCTGTCGTCCACCCCCCTGGCGGACGCCACCCGCAGGGCACGCCACGCGAAGGGCCACTACGGGACGTACGACAAGCAGGGCACGAAGGACGAGACCTTCACCAGCAACAACTTCGCCGCCGCCCACTACCGTGACGACGCGAACGACCATGAGTTCGTACTGGTCGCCTACAGCGATCGCCCCTACCACTCGGAGAAGCGCCTGGCGACACCGTTCCTGGACAGGGGGATGGACGGACACGTCACGCACATGTACACGGAGCGGGAACCTTGTTACGACAAGTCGCCCACCTGCGCCTACTGGCTGGAGGGGTACATGCCGCACGTCGATGTCAGCCACAGCGTGGAGTACGGGGACGCCGCATCCCAGGACAGGGGCAACGCGATCATGAAGGGGTACCTCGACGACCTCAGGGCGGGCCGCCGGTAGGATCGGCAGCCCGCGAACGACCGCCCACACCCATGATGTGCAGGAGAGGGGATCATGCCGCCGACGGTGACACGCGCCATGCTGGAGTCCGTCTTCCCTCCAGGTGAGCTGGTCACCCTGGACGACCCGGCGATGTCCCTCATCGCCCACGGGCCCTCCCGCGCGTTCCTGCGGAGCATCGGCCTGCCCCTCCAGGAGAGCGGCCTGTTCGTGCTGGACCCGGACTTCCCGACGCACATGACGACCATCCACGACTGGCACCTGGGTGACGACGCCCCTCCGGGCGCCGCGGGCTTCCTGTACCTGGCCCAGCTGCACTACGACCACGTGGTCCTGGACGGGGCGTCCGGGCGGGTCTGGGCACTGCCCGAGGCGGAGCCGGAGATGTTCCCCCTCCACGAGGACCTGCATTCGCTCGCGTACTTCCTCTGCGCCGCCGAACGCGAACGCCCGGCCTACGACCCGCAGTTCCCGGACGCCGCTGTGCGCGCGGCGCGTTGGGACCCGCGGGGGGCGGCGGACCGGCTCCTCGCAGAGCTGCGTCCACTGGAGCCCATGGCGTTCGAAAACGAGAACAGCCCGTGGTCCCTGTTCCTCCAGGATGCCTCGAAGGGTTTCGACGGCGTGGCCGGCTGAGGCGGCGCCGGAGGACCAGAAGAAGGAGACGACAGGCAATGGACGGCCGCCCAGAGGTGACGGCAAGCGTGGTGGCGCGGTTCGGCGAGGGCGGCGTCCGCCGTTTCGCGAGTGCTCCGGGGGTGGTCGTCCCGCTGCAGGTGGGGCCGTACTTCGCCACGTCGCCCGAGGAACCGGAGACCCTGGTCGCCTTCGCGGACGCGCAGGAAGAGGAGGTGCCCGAGCGCGCGCGGGAGTACCTGCGCCTGGGCACCGACCGGGGGTACGAGATCTGCCTCGCCCCGGACGGCGCCGTGCGCGGAGTCCTCGTGGGCTACGACGAGCCCGAGCGGCATGTGAACGGCACGCTGGAGGCGTTCACCCGGGGCCTGGTGGCGCTGGACGAGGCCCTCACGGCGATCGCGGGCACCGACCGGCCCGAGGCGGCGTCGCAGGCGTTCGCGACACTGGAGACGCGGCTGCGGGAACTGGACGGGACGGCGTTCGCGGACCGCGAGGACTGGTGGCCGCAGGTGCTGGACGACATCCGGGACACCGCGAGCGCGGAGTGGTTCGCGGCGTTCGAGGTCGTGGACGCCGACGGGGAGGCGAAGATCCTGACCTCCTCGGGCGGGATCTGCGTGCACCCCGAGGAGCGGCTGTGGGCGAACCTGCGGGCGGCCGGGGTGGAACCGGAGCAGGTCAGGCGCATCCACACCGAACTGGAGTCGTGCTTCATGCCGGGGCACTACTGCTCGATGACGCTCGCGCGTCTCTTCCCGGAGGCCGGGCTGACGCACAACTTCCCCTACGGGGAGACGGCCGAGTCCCGGGCCACCGGCATCCGCAAGCTGCGCGAGGCGGCGGCACAGGAGGGCTGAGGGACATGACGGGGGAACTGGGGACGGCGGACCGGCCCGCTCTCGGGGCCGGCCGAGGGCCCGCCGCGCGGCGGGTCCTGGAGTGGGCGACGTCGGGCGCCATGGCACCGCTGGCGGTGACCGGTTCCCCCGGGTCCGGCAAGAGCCATCTGCTGGCGTGGTTCGTGGCCGGCGCGCAGCGCGACCCCGGCACCATGGTGCACGGGCTGACCCCGGCCCGCGGACTGACCGCGGACGCCGTGTCCTGGGAACTGGGGCGGCAGCTGGGATACGGGCCGCTCTCCCCGGAGGACCTGCTGGGTCACATCCATGCCGATCCGCGTCCGCTGACCCTCGGCTTCGCCGACCTGCACCATGCCCGGCCGGGCTGCCGGGAGGCCCTGGTGGAGCCCCTGCTGGCCTTCCCGCACGTGCGCATGCTGCTCGAGGCCCGGGACGCCGAAAGCGTTCCGGACGGCGCGTTCGTGGTCGACCTGGACGACCCCGCGCTGACCGACCGCGCGGCGTTCGCCGCCTGGTACGCCGGGCTGGTCCCCGCCGGCGCCGCCTTCACCGCGGACCAGGTGTTCCCGCACCCGGCGACGGCCCGCCTCGCCGCGACCGTCCCCGGGCCTCCCGCCGAGGGCGACGTACCGGCCCTGTGGTGGGCGCGGCTGCCCGAGCCGGCCCGTCCCGCGCTGCACACGCTGGCCGCTCTGCGCGGCCCGGTCCCCGCCGACGTGTGGGAGTTGCTGCACGCGCACCTGACCGGCGACCCGGCGGCACGGGCGGCCGTCGCCGCCGCCGTGGAGCGCCTGCCCGAGGGAGCCGGGTACGAGGCGCCGCCCGGCGGGCCCGTCGTCGCGGGCCTGGACGAACGCATCGTCGACGTCCTCAAGTCCCGCGCCCCGACCAGCTCCTACGCTCGGGAGCACGTGCTCGGCCACGCCGTCGGCGCCGGTACGGCGGACCGGTTGCTGCGCGACGCGGGCTTCCTCGTCCACGGCTCCGCGACCGCCCTGACGGCGGCCCTCTCGGACCCGGACACCGCGACGGCGGCCCCCGCGGCGCTGGCCCCCGTGTGGCGCCGCGCGGCGCCCGTGCTGACGACGCCCGGCATGAGCGACCCCGAGCGCGCCGCCGTCCTGCAGGCCGCCGCGCTCGCCGCCGCGCCGCAGATGGCCGCGCTGCTGCGTCCCATCGCCGAGCGGCACACCTGGACCGCCGAGTGGTTCCGCCCCGGCGAGTCCTTCACCGCGCTCGGCCCCGGCACGGTCGAAGGGGAGTTGCTGGCGGCCGATCCCCTCGGCCGGTTGCACGCCCTCGACCCGGCCACGGGCGCGGACCTGCGCAGGGTGCCCTCCCCGACCGAGCTACGGCCCCTCGCGCTGGCGGCCCTCGGCGACGGCCTGCTGCTCCTCGACCGCGACCGGCTTCTGCACGCCGTCCCGCCCGGCACGGTCGCCTTCGGCGAGGCCGCCCACCGCCACAACCCGGACGGCCCCTCGGCCCTGGCCTCGGTGCCCGCCTCCGGTCTCCTGGTCGTCGGTGACGCCGCGGGCCGCGTCCACGTCTGGCGCTCCCCCGCGTATGACCCCGAACCCCTCAGCCGCCCCCTGCACCAGGCCCCCGTCTCCGCGGTCGCCCACGTCCACTCGGCCCGGCACGACCTGTCGTTCTGCCTCAGCGGCGGGCTGGACGGCACCCTGCGCCTGTGGGCGACCTCGGACGAACCGATGCCGGAGCCCGTGGAGCGGCGAGACTCCGTCATCACCGCGCTGACCGCCGCCGACACCCCCGCCCACGGCCCGGTCGCCGTCGCCGCCTGGGCCGACGGCCGGGCCGGCGTCTGGGACCTGCTCGGCGCCCGCGTCCACCCTCTTCCGCTGCTGCACCGGGCCGACGGCATCGCCCTCACGCCCGACGGCGCCCTCACCGTCACCGGCCCCGGCGGGACGTACGGCCTCCGGCTCCACTTCGACCGGCTGTGGACGTAGCGGTGGGCGAACCGTACGCGGGAAGCCCCCGAGATCGCCCTCGTCGTCCGGCCCGACGTCGGCTACGAGGGCGACGCCGAGGATTTCGCCGAGCCGGCCGGCGGCCTGCGCCGACCGGTCCTCCCCGTCGGGTACGAGACGTCGGAGCTCGGGATCGTGCTGGCGGACGACCTGGGCCGGGTGTTCTACCGGCACTGGAGCGGGCCGTACTTCCTGGGCCACGACGTCTACGAGGCCTTCGCCCGCCGCCTTTCCGGGAGCACTCTGCGGGACGCGGAGGACCTCTACGCCTGACGCGGCCCCGTCGACGCCGGACCACGCCGGTTCACGCGGGCCATGACTCCGCCTGCCGGCGCAGGAATTCGGCCACGTCCGGGCGCCGGGAGTACGGCCGGAGAGTCTGGGCGGCGGAGGAGAGCATGCCCCGCACGCGCGGGGACTGGACGCGGCCCAGCAGGTCGAGGACGCGGATGCCGGCGTCGGTGGCCTCGTCGACGCGACGGGCGGAGGCGAGGTTGCCCGCGAGTTCCGCGGTGTACAGCGCGGCGTTGCGCGTGAAGTGCGGCGCCTGCAGGCCGACCGCCCGCCGGGCGTGCTCGACCGCGCGGTGGTGGTCGCCGAGGGCGGACCAGGACTGGGCCTCCAGCCCGGCGAGTTCGGCCTCGCCGTAGAAGGTCATCCACTCCGGGTCCGCGGCGCAGGGGCCGCGGCCGAACAGGGTCTGGGCGCGGGCGAGGGCGCGCTCGCAGCCGGCGCGGTCGCCGAGGCCGGCCCAGCCGCCCGCCTCGCGCAGGGCGAGCAGCGAGAGCAGGCGGGGCGAGCCGAGGTGGCGGGCGGCCTGCTGGGCGGCCTGGGCGGCGCGGACGGCCTCGCGGGGCCGGCCGGCGTCACGGGCGAGGAAGGAGGCGTTGCAGAAGGCGTGCGCCTCCAGGGCGCGGTCGCCGGCCATGCGGGCGGTGGCGAGGGCCTCGCCGTAGAAGGAGCGGGCGTCGGCCAGGCGCCCGGAGTCGTGGGCCAGCCATCCCACGGAGATGGCGAGTTCGCCGGCGCCGCCCATCAGGTCCCCGGCGACGGCCTGGCTGTAGGTGCCCTCGTCGAGGAGGCGGTAGGCGGCCCCCAGGGAGTGGCCGGCCTGCCGGTAGAGCGCGCCGGCGCCGTGCCGGTCGTCGTGCAGGCGGATCTCGCGAACGGCCGCGCGGACGGCGCGGGCCTGGGGTCTGCCGACCTTCCGCACCGTCTCCGCCGCGGCGGCGGGCCCCAGCACCAGGGTCGTGGCGATGGCGGCCGGGCCGCCGGTCATGAACGCGCGACGCAGCACGTCGCTCTCCTCGTCGGTCTCGGTCTCGGTCTCGTACGGGGTCGGCCGGGGGGCCGGGGCCGCCGCGACGCGCCGGCCGCGGACCAGTTCGCGCGGCTCGAAGCCCATGTCCGCCAGGTCGCGGCCGGGGAACATGTGCCGGAAGACCCGCTCGTAGGCGTAGTTGGGGCAGCGGATCTCCCCCGACTCCACGCGGCCGATGTAGCGGGCGTCGCAGCTGACCTGTTCGCCGATGTCCCGCCCCGCGCGGCGCACGGCGGCGGCGAACTCACCGGGGGACCGGTCTCCGCGCAGGCGCCGGAAGGCTGTGTTGGGGGTGGAAGGTGACGAGTGCATCGCCGGGCTCCCGTTGGACGGTCGGTGCGGTGCCGGGTGGCGGCGCGACGACCGTACTCGCTGTGAGGGCCCGAGTACCGGTGGTTTGGCTACAAAAGGGATATCTCACCCTCCATTCGCCATGAAACGCCACCCCTGGCGGCGTCGCGGGGGCGTAGCTGTTGACGTCCGCGCGCGTTGGACATCCTGCAACCCCCACCGTCCGACCCCAAGGAGGATTCGCCTTGTTGGACGAGCCATGGGATCTGGTCACCGTCCCGGCCCGGCAGGGGCTGGAGGCCGTGGACATCCTGCGCATGCGGACCGGTCTCGGACCCGTGCTGCACGACAGCTCGGGCGACAGCCTCGGCTTCCTGGTGCCGCGGGGCACGGCCGACGGCTGGGACATGCCGGGCAGCGCCTGCACGCAGACCGCGGGCGGCGGCCTCACCGTCCCCGGCGAACTGCGCGAGCCCCCGGTGGCCGGCACCGGCTGGCTGGTGCCGCCGCACGATGACAGCGCCGTGACGGACCCGGCGGTGCTGCGTGACGCGCTGGGCGAGGCTGCCCGGATGATCGAGCTGGCCGACCGGCTCTGAGTCCGCGCCTCGGCCGCCGCCCATACTGGGTGGCATGGCAGCGCGCAGGACGAGGACGACGAAGGCACCGGACGGCATACGCGAGCGGGTCGGCGGAGGCCTCGCCGAGCTCGTGCCGGACCGGGACCGGCCGCGGGGCTGGTCACTGCTGATCGACGGGGCACCGCAGTCGCACGTCGACCTGGACGACCCGGGGTACCTGGACTTCTCCTACCAGCGCAGGCTCGGCCACGTCGTCGACCTGGCGGCCCCGCCCGGCCGCCCGCTGCACGTGCTGCACCTCGGCGGCGGGGCGCTGACCCTGGCCCGCTACACCGCCGCGACCCGGCCGCGCTCGACGCAGCAGGTGGTGGAGCTGGACACCGCGCTGGTGGAGCTGGTGCGGCGGGAACTGCCCTGGGACCGGACCTGGCGCATCAAGGTGCGCGGCGGCGACGCCCGCGAGGGCCTGGCCAAGGTGCCGGAGGGCTGGGCGGACCTGGTCATCACGGACGTCTTCGGCGGGGCCCGTACGCCCGCCCATCTGACCAGTACGGATTTCCTCGCGCAGGTGCGGCGGGCGCTGGCGCCCGGCGGACTGTACGCCGCCAACGTCGCGGACGGCGGGCGGCTGGAGTTCCTGCGGGCGCAGATCGCGACGCTTCGGGCGTGCTTCCCGCACGCGTGCCTGGCCGCGGACCCCGCGGTGCTGCGGGGACGCCGCTTCGGCAACGTCATCCTGGTGGCCGCGGACAGCGAACTGCCCGTGGCGGAGTTCACCCGGCGCGTGGCCTCGGACCCGCATCCGGGCCGGGTCGAGCACGGCAGGGAGCTGGACGCCTTCGCGGGCGGCGCGGCTCCGGTCACGGACACCACGGCGGCGGCCTCGCCCGCTCCCCCGGAGTCGGTGTTCCGCTAGGCCCGGCTGCCCGACTAGCCCCCGGAGTTCTGCGCGATGTACGTGTCGACGGTGGGCGGATGCCCGTTCCAGGTGCAGAACAAGGAAGAGGTCGTGGTGGCCGAGACGAAGTCGATCCGGATCCACTCGGGCTGCTTCCAGACCTTCATCTCCCAGCCGGAGTCGGGCGTCGCGGAGACCAGCGTCGCGGAGCGCTCACCCAGGTCGAGCACGACCCGGCCGCCCTCGACCGTGTAGCTGTGCACGTTGCCGGTGTCGGCGGACGAGGACGTGGCGGGAGTGGGCGAACCCGGCGGGCGGGCCGGTGCCGTGGACGGGGCGCGCGGCGACGCCTTGGCGTTCCGCGCCGGCGCGGAGCCCCGCGCCTCGGCGCGGTGGCCGGCCGCGGGACTCGCGGACTGCGTGGGGGCGGCGACCTTGTCGGAGACGGGCTCGGAGATGGGCAGGGCCCGGGGCGGGTCGTAGGCCGTGCCCGCCAGCACGTGGTGGACGCCGAACCACGACAGCGCGACGGCGGCGCTCGTGGCGAGCGTCCACGCTCCGGCGTGCGCCAGTGCTCTTCGCATCCGCCCATAGTGCCGGACGCACCCCCGAAACGGAGCCGGGGGTTGCGCTTCCCGGTCTGACGTGCTCGCGCCCACCCGGTATCCCCCAGATGGGCTAGGTTGCGGGCCATGGCAAGTGTGCTCGTGGTCGAGGACGACCAGTTCGTGCGCTCCGCCCTCATCCGCCACCTCACCGAGGCCGCGCACGCCGTACGGAGCGTGGGCACGGCCCTGGAGGCACTGCGGGAGGTGGCGCAGGTCGGATTCGACGTGGTGATCCTGGACCTCGGCCTGCCGGACCTGGACGGGGCCGAGGCGCTGAAGATGCTGCGCGGCATCACGGACGTGCCGGTGATCATCGCGACGGCGCGGGACGACGAGTCGGAGATCGTGCGGCTGCTCAACGCGGGCGCCGACGACTACCTCGTCAAGCCGTTCTCGGTCGAGCACCTGTCGGCGCGCATGGCGGCGGTGCTGCGCCGCTCCCGCACCCGCGAGGCGGACCGGGTGCTGCGGGTGGGCGGGCTGCAGATCGACGTGCTGCGCCGCCAGGCCGCCCTGGACGGGACGCCGCTGGCCCTGACCCGCCGTGAGTTCGACCTGCTGTCCTTCCTGGCGGCCCGGCCGGGCGTGGTGGTGGCGCGGCGTGAGCTGCTGTCCGAGGTGTGGCAGCAGTCGTACGGTGACGACCAGACCATCGACGTCCATCTGTCTTGGCTGCGCCGCAAGTTGGGCGAGACGGCGGCCCGCCCGCGCTATCTGCACACGCTGCGCGGGGTGGGAGTGAAGCTGGAGCCACCGCGGTGAGGTGGGCGCTGGTCAAGGTCTGCGTCGCGGTGACGGCCATGGTCGTCGTCGCCTTCGCGGTGCCGCTGGCACTCACCGTCAAGGAGATGGCCCGGGACCGGGCGATCGGCAACGCGGAGCGGCAGGCTGCGGCCATAGGGCCGGCGCTGGCGATCACCACCGACCGCACCCAGCTGGAGCGGGCGGTGGCCTCGACGCAGGCGGGCGCCGACGGCCGGATCGCGGTGCGGGTGCCCGCGACGGAGGGCACCGCCGGGGTGGAGATCGGCCACCCGCACGCGCCGGACGCCGACCTGGACCGGGCGTCGGAACTGGGCCGGGCCGCCACCGTCCCGGTGGCCGGGGGTTACGCCCTGCTGCAGCCGACCGCGGTCGGTTCGGGCTCGGTGGCGGTGGTCGAGGTGTTCGTGCCGGACGGCGAGGTCAGCCGCGGGGTCACCACCGCCTGGGCGGTGCTGGCCCTGGTCGGCCTGGGCCTGATCGTCGGCGCGGTGGCGGTGGCGGACCGGCTCGGCACCCGCATGGTGCGCCCCGCCAAGCGACTGGCGGACGCCGCGCACGGCCTCGGGCGCGGCGACCTGACCGTACGCGTCCCGGAGGACGGCCCGGCCGAACTGCGCTCCGCCGCGGCGGCGTTCAACGCCATGGCGGACCAGGTGGTGCAACTGCTCGCCAACGAGCGGGAGCTGGCCGCCGACCTCTCGCACCGGCTGCGGACCCCGCTGACGGTGCTGCGGCTCAACGCCGCCTCGCTCGGTGACGGTCCGGCCGGGGATCAGACCCGGCACGCGGTGGCCCAGCTGGAACGCGAGGTTGACCAGATCATCCGCACCGCCCGGGCCCAGCAGGCGCAGAGCCAGCCGGTCACGGTGGGCTGCGACGCGGCCGAGGTGATCCGGGAGCGGATGGCCTTCTGGTCGGCGCTCGCCGAGGACCAGGGCCGCGAGGTGAGCACCGCGGGCGTCGAACGCCCGGTGCGGGTGCCGGTGGCGCGGACCGACCTGGTGGCCTGCCTGGACGCCATGCTCGGCAACGTCTTCCGGCACACCCCCGAGGGCACGGCCTTCGCGGTGGACGTCCACAGCAGCCAGGAGGCGGTGATCGTGCTGGTCTCCGACGCAGGCCCGGGAATCAAGGACCCGGCGGCCGCGCTACGGCGCGGCCAGGGCGCGGGCGGAGACGGCTCGACGGGCCTCGGGCTGGACATCGTACGGCGCCTCGCGGAATCGACGGGGGGCGACGTACGGCTCGGCTCCTCGGTGCTCGGAGGTGCCGAGATCCGGGTGTGGATCGCCCTGCGGCCACTCGCCGCGGGCGGCAAGCGGAACCACCGGGTGGTGCGCCGCAGGCGGCTGAAGCGCTCCGCCGCGGCCACGGAGGGCTGATCCACCCACCGGGCCCGATGGCTCCGCTGCCCCTGGGACCCGGCCGGACGTCCCTGGCCGGATCCCACGCCGCCGGTCACCCCCAGTAGACGTCGCAGTAGTCGTAATAGACGTAGTAGGCGTCCTCCCCGGCGTAGCAGTAGTCGTCATTGACGTAGCCGTGCACGGCGCCGGCCCGTTGGTGCGAGGTCTGCGTGACCGCGGTCTCGGCCTTCGCCGGCGCCGGGGCCGCGGACGCGGTGGTGGGGATCAGCGCGCCGCCGGCGGCCAGGGCGGCGGAAGCGGTGAGGACCAGCAGGCGCCGGGTGCGAAGTGTGTGAGTCATGGGAGTTCTCCTTCGGTGATTGTCTGCTGCGGTGCGGGAACCGGCCGGACGGTCCCGCCGGACGATTCCCCCGGGTCAGGCGTTCCGCGTGAACCCATGCCTCCATTGACCCCGGCCCGGCGCGCCACGTCACTTCCCGGAATTTCGGGGCTTGACATGCGGCGACTCACCGCCGCGCCCGAACGCCCCCCCAGAGGTCTGAACCATTAACCGGCCCCGATGGCTCCCTTAAGCGCGTCATAAAAGATCGAACGCCCGCCCATCTCTGGGCATTTGCCTGAATCGGCATCGCTAGCGTGCCGCTCCATGAGGAACTCACATCGTCGTCGTCCCACCCGCAAGGCCGCCCTCCTCGCAGGTGTGACCGCGGGCGCGGTCGCCGCGGCCGGCGCCTTCGCGCTCGCGGGCTCGGCCCAGGCCGCCACCGTCGGTGCCGCGTACAGCAGGACCAGCCACTGGAGCACCGGCTACACCGGCCGGTACGAGATCACCAACTCCTCGGACGCGACGCTCTCCGACTGGACGCTGAAGTTCGACCTGCCCGCGGGCACGAGCATCAGCTCGCTCTGGAACGCCACCTACACGGTGTCCGGGCAGCACGTCACCGTGCGCCCGGCGAGCTGGAACCAGGACATCGCCGCGGGGAAGGCGGCCGAGGTCGGTTTCGTGACGAAGTCCGCCACGAAGGCGGGCGACCCGGTCAACTGCCTGATCAACGGCGTGAAATGTTCCGTCGACGACGGCGTGACCGCCTCCCCGAGCGGACGCCCCACCGCCACCGCGAGCCCGACGGCACCGGGCTCCGGCAGGACGCCCACCGCCACCCCCACCAGGACGGCGTCGCCGACGGCCACCGCGACCCCGTCCGCGACCGCGAGCCCCACCGCGGGCACCGGCTCGCCGTCCTCCGCCGGCTTCGCGCCGTACGTCGACACCTCGCTCTACCCGGCCTTCGACCTGCTCGCCCACTCCCGGGCGACCGGCGTCAAGCAGTACAACCTGGCCTTCGTCACCGACGGCGGCGGCTGCACGCCCAAGTGGGGCGGGGTCGGCGACCTGGCGAACGACGGCGTCGCGGCCCAGATCGGCGACCTGCGCAAGGCCGGCGGCGATGTCCGGGTCTCCTTCGGCGGCGCGTCCGGCTCGGAGCTGGCGACGACCTGTTCCTCGGTCTCCGCGCTGGCCGCGGCGTACGCCGAGGTCGTCGACACCTACCAGCTCACCAAGGTGGACTTCGACGTCGAGGGCGGCGCCATCGCCGACACGGCCGCCAACACCCGCCGGGCGCAGGCCATCGCGCGACTCCAGGCGAGCCACGGCGGCCTGGAGGTCTCCTACACCCTGCCGGTGATGCCGACCGGTCTCACCCAGGACGGTGTCGGCCTGCTCGCGGACGCCAGGTCCCACGGGGTGCGGATCGCCGCGGTCGACATCATGGCGATGGACTACGGCGCCTCCTTCAGCGGCGACATGGGCGGCTACGCGATCGACGCCGCCACCGCCACCCAGGGACAACTCAAGGGCGTGCTCGGCCTGTCGGACGCCGCCGCCTGGAGGGCCGTCGCGGTCACCCCGATGATCGGCGTGAACGACGTGGCCACCGAGGTCTTCAAGGTCGACGACGCGACGCAGCTGGTGACCTTCGCCCGGTCCAAGGGCCTGGGCCGGCTGTCGATGTGGTCGGGCACGCGGGACAAGCAGTGCGCCGGGGGCGCCAGGAACGCCGCCGACGCGACGTGCAGTTCGATCGTCCAGGAGGCGGGCGCCTTCTCCAGGGCCTTCGCGGCCTACCGCGGCTGAGGCCGCACGCGACCACCCCCCTCCCCCCACACGGGCGCCCCGGCCGGCAGTTCAGCACCCCGCCCCGGCCGGGGCGCTCCCGTGCGCGCCGCGCGCTCAGGTGCGGAGCAGACCGTCCAGCAGCGCGGACAGCCCGCCCTCGTACTGCGCGCGGCCGGACTGCTGCGCGGCGACCAGCTCGGGGGCCAGCCCCACGAGCGAGGGATAGCTGTCCGGCGGCAGGTCGGCGAGCCGGCCGCGGATCCGCTCGCGCAGTCCGGCCTCGGCCTCCTCGCACTCGGCGCGTTTGCGGCGCACCACCCACAACGCGGCGCCGACCGTGTACTGCATCAGCGCCACCTGGGCGCGCGCGGCGGCGGACGGGTCCAGTCCCGCCTCGATCAGCAGGCAGAGCATCCGGTCGATGACGGCGATGGCCTCGTCGCCGCGGAGCGGGCGGCTCGTCAGCAGCTGGAGCGCGGAGGGGTGCTCACTGAAAAGCCGGTACACACCGACACAGAGTTCAATAAGCTGCCCGCGGGGCGGGCCGGAGCCGCCGGAGGGCAGCTCGATCTCGCCGAGCAGCCGTTCGTTGACCGCGTCGATGATCTCGTCCTTGCCCTTGAAGTGGGAGTAGACGGCCATGGTGCCGACGCCGAGCTCCTGGGCGAGCGCGCGCATGGTGAAGGCCTCGGGCCCGTGGCGGTCGAGGAGCGCGACGGCCGCGTCGAGGATGCGGTCCGGGTTCAAGGTGTTGCGGGGGACGCGGCGCCGTGGGGAGCGGGCCGGCGGGGTGACAGTCATGAGGGATGTGTGTCCGGTCGGGGGATCGTGGGTGAGCGGTCGGCGGGTTGAGCGGGTTCCTTGATTCTCCCGCGTTCCCGGGCAACCCGGCGAGGTGGCGGGGCGTCTTTTCGCACGTCTTCCCGAGCACAACTGTCTGAACCCTGGACGAATCGGGGGTGAAGGGAATAGGCGGGGGCGGTGCCCGGGTTGGTTAGCGTACGTCGTACGGTAGACCGAAATGACTCTCACAGGGAGAGATGGGGGGAGAACGGCCGGATGACCATGAGCATCACCGCCCCGCGGGCGTCCGCCTACCGGGGCGGTCTTCGCTGGTGGACCGAGCTGCCGCTGATCGCGGTGGTCTACGGCCTCTACACCGCGGGCCGCCTCCTCGTACGCGGCGACGTGGGCCGGGCAGCCGACCACGGCATCGCCATACTCCACCTCGAACGCGCGCTCCGCATCGACCCGGAGCGCTCCATCAACTCCCTCTTCAGCCGCTACCGGGCGCTCGGTGTTCCCGCCGACTTCTGGTACGCCTCGCTCCACTACCTGATCACCCCACTGGTGCTGGTCTGGCTGTGGCGCCGGCGGCCGACCGTCTACCGCCTTGCGCGCACCTGGCTGCTGGTGTCCACCCTCATCGGGCTGATCGGCTTCACGCTCATGCCCACCGCGCCACCGCGGCTGCTGGCGGCCGGCCACGGCTTCATCGACACCATGGCGCAGTACGGTTCGTACGGCTGGTGGGGCGCGGAGGCGAGCGCGCCGCGCGGGCTGGGCGGGATGACCAACCAGTACGCGGCCATGCCCAGCCTGCACGTCGGCTGGTCCCTGTGGTGCGGCATCATGCTCTGGCGCCACGGACGCACGTCCTTCGTCCGCGCCGTGGGCGTCCTCTACCCCCTCGGCACGGCCCTCGTGGTCATGGGCACCGCCAACCACTACCTGCTGGACGCCCTCGCCGGCGCCGCCGTGATGGGGATCGGGCTCCTGCTGGCACCCCCGGCGCTGCGTGTGGTGGACCTCATACGGGACGCCGCGCGCATCCGGTTCGCGACACCGCGGCCCGCCTCCTCCACGGTCGTCGCGACCTCCCGCGACGTCGCTCCGGCGGACGTGGGGATCCTCCCCGGAGCGGCGGTCGAACCGCGGCGCTGAGGCTCCGGCCGGGGCCGCGGACCGCCGGCGTCCGCATTGTGGCCCACGCTGTCGGTGGGGGGTGCGAGACTTGCGCGGGTGAGCACTACGCACGATCTGCGAGAGCGGCTGGCCGCGTTGCGCGGCCCGACGACCGTGCCGCGCCCGATGGACGCGCGCGCCCTGGCGGCGCTCGCCGCGAACCCCGGGTGCCGGCGCCGGGCGCTGCTGGACGCCGCCGGGGTGGACAAGGCGGCGGTGGCGCGCGTCCTGGGCAACCCCGCGCCCTTCGGGCAGTCGCAGTTCGCCTTCGTACGGGGCCATGCCTTCGAGGCCCGGGTGAAGGCCGACGACTGCGCCGAACTGCTGCGCCTGCTGGGCGCGCCCGGGACCGCCGAGGCCGTGCTGCCCGACCTGTCCGCCCCGGGTCCCGAGGGCCGGGTCGCCCGCACCCGCCTCGCGCTCAAGGAGGCGACCGCGGCGGGCCGGTGGACGCTGCTCGACCACCCCCTGCTCGTGCTCGAGGTCGCGGACTCCCCGGTCTACCTCGAGCCGGACGCCATCGCCGTGCGGCCGGACGGCTCGTGGACGGTGGTGGAGGTCAAGTCCTTCCCCATCCTCGACGGTTCCGCGGACGCGGTGAAGGTCGGCGCGGCGGCCCGCCAGGCCGCGGTGTACGTCCTGGCGCTGGAGCGGCTGGGGTTCGGCACCCCGGAGCACCGGGTGCTGCTGGTGTGCCCCAAGGACTTCTCCAACCTTCCCGCCGCCGAGTTCGTCGACGTGCGCAAGCAGCTGGCGGTCACGCGGCGGCAGCTGACCCGGCTGACCCGGATCGAGGACATCGCCGCCTCCCTGCCCGAGGGCACGACCTTCGACCTGCGGCTCGCGGACGACGGACGGACGGCGACCCGCCCCGCCGCGGAGCTCTCCGACGCGGTGGACCGGCTGCCCGCGGCGTACGCGCCCGAGTGCCTGGCCAGTTGCGAGTTGTCCTTCCACTGCCGCGAACAGGCCCGGGCGTGCGGCGCGGTGGAGGTCCTCGGCCGCGGCGTGCGCGGTGAACTGGGCGCGCTGACCGAGGTGGAGCAGGTGCTGGCGGCCGCGCGGGGCACCGAGGGCGATCCTCCCCCTGGCTCCGCCGGGGGGACCCCCACGGATCCCGCGGTCGCCGCGCTGCGGCGGGCGCAGGCCCTGCGGGCGGAGGCGCTGGGATGTCGCTGATCTCGGTGCTGGCCCGGGCGGAGGCCATGGCGACCGGCCGGGCGACACCGCTCGCGACGGTGCGCCATCGCCATCTGTCGGACCGGCCGCTGGTCCTCGTCCCGCTGACCACCGCGGGCGAGGTCGGCGCCCCGTTGGGCGCCCTCGTCGGCACGGACCGGGACGAGCCCCGGCTGCTGGCGGTGCCGCAGCCGCGCGACCGCGATCTGCGCTTCGCCTTCCTGGCCGAGCTGGCGCAGGTCGTGCTGCCCTACCTGGAGTCCTACGCGGACGACACCGAGACCGAGCCGGCCACCCGCACCCGGGTGGGGGCGCCGCCCGGCCCCCAGGCCGGGGGAGAGCCGGAGGTCTGCGCCGACGCACCCCAGATCGTGGTCGCGAACGCCCCCGCCGTGGAGTACGTGCGCCTGCTCGGACGCTCCACCCGCTTCCGCCGCACCACCGAGGACGACCCCGACGAGCCGCATCCGGTGCCGGCCAGGGTGCCGCTGCTCGGCCGCTGGCTCACCCACTACGGGGAACGCGCCCGCACCCCCGGCTCCGCCCTGCTGCTGTCCGCGACGGAACTGCTCACCCGGCACTGGGCGACCGGCCAGAGCAACCTGGAGGACCAGCACCTGGGCGCCCTGCTGGCCTGGATCGACCCTCCGGACGGCACGACGGGCGCCGAGGCGGCCCGCCGGGCGGAGTCCCACCGCGGTCCGGACGGTCTGCTGCTTCACCCGCCCGCCGGTCCCGCGACGGACCCGGTCTTCGACAACACGGTGCTCGCCCCGGCCACCGCCCGCTACGACGCCGGGATCAGCGGGGCCGGGGAGGAGATCGCCCACCTGCTGGCCGGCCAGATGCGTCCCACCTGGGACGCGGTGTGGCGGTCGCTGGACCTGCTGCGCGAGCTGCCCGAGGGCGACCACGTCGCGGACCGCTGGAAGCGCGACCGGTGGTCGTACACCTCGCACCGGGACCGTGTGCGCGCCGGGGAGCCGCCGCAGCCGCGCCGCGACGACGCCGTGTCGGCGGCGCAGAAGCTCGCCGGCCGGGAGACCGCGCAGGTGCGGCTGGAGGCCCAGGAGGCGCTGGACGACCCGCTGGTGATGGCCGTGCGGCGGCTGGCCGGGGAGGCCTTCGCGGGCCGGGTGGACCGGGTGGAGATGGCGATGAGCGAGGGCAAGGTGCCCAAGCCGCGTCCCCTGGTGACGATCCTCACACAGGACCGGCCGCATCTGGACGAGGCCGCCAAGCTCTACCGCGCGCTGCCGGACGGACGTACGCAGCAGGCGCAGTTCGTGGAGTGGGCCGGACCCGGGGCGGTGCTCCTGCGGGTGGTGAACGGCATGGGCCGTGGCAAGGTCCCCGATCCCGGCACGGTGCCGGCGGAAGGGGACGAGGTGTGCTGGACGTTGTTCGAGCACGCGCCGCGCGGCGGCGCCGGGCTGCCGGATCCGGAGGACACCCCGTGGACCCACGGCGGGCCCCCGGGCGCCGCGACCGCGGGCACGACCGCGGCCACCGCCGGCGGCGTCGCCGCCGTCGCCGAGAGCCCTGACCCCGCGACCACGGAGGACTATCTGTGAGCCCGGTGAGCGACGCCGCCCAGGCGGCCGGCACCGCGACCGAGCGGATCCTGCACGACACCCTGCACGGCGCGTTCCGCGGCGTCGTCGTCGACTCGCCGCCCGGCGCCGGCAAGTCCACGCTGGTGGTGCGCGCCGCCCAGGAGCTGGTCGCGGCGGGTGAGTCCCTGATGGTGGTCGCCCAGACCAACGCGCAGGTGGACGACTTGGTGGACCGGCTGGCCACCGCCGACCCCAAGCTGCCGATCGGCCGGCTCCACGGCAGCGACTCGCCGCCGGACCCGGTACTCGACCGCCACGAGGCGGTGCTGAAGTCGACCAAGGCGGCCGACCTCGCCGGGGCCAAGGTGGTGATCGCCACCGCCGCGAAGTGGGCCTTCGTGAAGGACGCCGAGCCCTGGCGGCACGCCATCGTCGACGAGGCGTACCAGATGCGCTCGGACGCGCTGCTGCAGGTGGCCGGGCTGTTCGAGCGGGCGCTGTTCGTCGGCGACCCCGGCCAGCTGGACCCGTTCAGCGTGGTCGGCGCCGAGCAGTGGGCAGGGCTGAGCCATGACCCCTCGGCGAGCGCGGTGGTCACCTTGCTGGCCCACAACCCGGGGCTGCCGCAGCACCGGCTGCCGGTCTCCTGGCGGCTGCCGGCCTCCGCCGCGCCGCTGGTCTCCCACGCCTTCTACCCCTACACCCCGTTCCGCAGCGGCACCGACCACGGGGACCGGCGGCTCTCCTTCAGCGTGCCCGGTGACGGCTCGGGCCCGGACCGGGTGGTGGACGAGGCCGCCGCGTCCGGCTGGGGCCTGCTGGAACTGCCGGCACGGCGCACCCCGCGGACCGACCCGGAGGCGGTGCGCGCGGTCGCGCTGGTCGTCCGGCGGCTGCTGGACCGCGGCGGCGTGGCGGTCTCCGAGCGGGGCACCGCGCCGGTGGGCCCGGACCGGATCGCCGTGGGCACCGCCCACCGGGACCAGGCGGCAGCGGTCCGCGCGGCGCTGGCGGACCTGGGCGTGACCGGGGTCACCGTCGACACCGCCAACCGGCTGCAGGGCCGGGAGTTCGACGTCACCGTGGTGCTGCACCCCCTGTCGGGACGTCCCGACGCCACCGCGTTCCACCTGGAGACCGGGCGGCTGTGCGTGCTGGCCTCGCGCCACCGGCACGCGTGCATCGTGGTGTGCCGGGCGGGGGTCTCGGAGCTGCTGGACGAGCACCCCTCGACGGAGCCGGTGCAGCTCGGCGTGACCGTGAAGTTCCCGGACGGCTGGGAGGCCAACCACGCGGTGCTGGCCCATCTGTCCGAGCACCGCGTGACCTGGCGGCCGTAGCCCGCCCGCCGTCCGCTCCGGGCACTCTTGCGCGGGGCGGGACAATGGAAGGCGCTGACGATCCTGGAGGTACGTTCATGTCCGAGCCGCAGTCGGCTCACAGCGCGGCGGACAAGCAGCCCGCCCCGCGCCTGAAACCCGCCCAGCTGCTGTTCGAGCCCGCCGCCCTGGCCGAGGACGAGGAGCACTTCTTCGACCTGGAGTCCATCGAGGACCCCAGGGCGCTGCTGGCCCGTTCCTCGGAGCTCGCCCTCGCCTTCCGCGCGGCCGCGGACCGGGCGACGGAGTTCCAGGCCATAGCCGCGGCCCAGCTCGCCGACCCCAAGCGTTTCGACCGGCTGACTCCCGCCGCCATCGGCGAGCAGGCGGGCTGGTCGGAGGACTACGCCAAGCGGATGATCGAGTTCGGCGAGGGCCTGATGCGGGGCGGGGACGCAGCGCTGTCCTGACGACGCACGTGGCATATGCGTGCGGGGCACGGTACCCGACACATGGCAGGCGTGTCCGGCCTTCGCGTGATGTCGCGTAGCGAAACGTTCACTCACGGTAGTTGTATGGGTCATGAGTGACTGGCAGTGGCACACATGGCCGGGGGGCGTGCCGGAGTCCGCCTCCCGCCCATATCCGTACGCGCAGTACCCCACCCCTGACGGGGCCGATTGGCTGGCCTCCGCCAGCGCCTTCCCGCGCAGCGTGCGGGCCCTGTGGTCCGCACGGCCCACGGCGCCGAGCGCGCTGCCCTGCGGCACGGCCTTCGACGCGGTGAATCTGCCGGCCCTGTTCGGGCGCCGGGTCCTGGAGCACCTGTGGTCCTCGGGCCCCGGCTCCGGTCCGGCCGCCGTGCTGCGCGGCCGGGTGCTGCTGCTCGCCGAGCCGGGCACGGCCACGCGCCTCCCCTCGCTGCTGGCCTGGGAGGAGTGGGGGCTGAGGCTGCCGCCGGTGCTGTGCCACGGCGACGGGGACTCGGTGGCCCTGCCCCCGCCGTACGGCGACACCGGCCACGGGCGTTCCCGCTGGCTGGTCGCCCCCGACACACGCCGTCCGTGGCTCCCCGGGGCCGACGTGCTGCTGTGGGCCTGCGTCCGGGCTGCCCGAGCCGAGGCCGGTTGATTATCGATTTTCACCCGCCCGCAAGCGGATGCTAATGTCTACGACGTCAGCGAGCGCCGCTAGCTCAACTGGCAGAGCAGCTGACTCTTAATCAGCGGGTTCGGGGTTCGAGTCCCTGGCGGCGCACAGCGAGAGGGCGTCCTTCCTACGGGAAGGGCGCCTTCGTCATGCGTCCCGTCGTATGCGCTACGGGCCGTCCCACAGCGGGCGCGAGGTGGTGATCCGCACGGTCCAGCCCTCGTCGTCCGGGTCACGGCCGAGGACGTCGACGGTGAGGCCGCGGGCGCGGTCGGTGAAGCGGCCACCGGAGGAGAACGGGGCGTCGTTGAGGGCGTTGAAGGTGGCGCTGCTGTACTCGCAGGCGGTGGTGCGCGGATGGGCGTCCTCGACGGCGACGGGCCCCTGCCCGGAATCGACGTCGGTGCGCACCTGGTAGATCAGCACCCCCTCGCGGCAGGCCTCGCTGTCGTTGCCGCGGGCGGCGCGCGCCTCGACGACGTACGCGCGGGTCCGGCCGAGGGGGATGACGACCGCCTTGCGGCCGCCCGGCACCTCGACCGGCGTGAGGTGCACCGAGCGGGCGCCCGGGTCGCGGACGCAGGCGACCTGCCAGTCGTCGAGCCACCCCAGGCGCCATTTGTGCCAGGAGAAGAGATCGCCCTGCAGCCCCCAGTCCAGGGACATGCTGTCCCATTGGCCCGCGAGGGTGTCGGTGTGGCCGAAGTCCTTCACGGAGTACAGGTCGGGGAGCCCGAAGGCGTGGCCGTTCTCGTGGCCCAGCACCCGGGCGCCGGACTGGTCGTGGCCGTAGACCAGCGAGACCCGGTCCAGGCTGGTGCCGTCGTCGGTGGTGGCGGCCGAGGCGCCGGTCCAGGTCACCGAGAGGACGGCCTGTTCGGCGGGCGGCCCGGCGTTGGGCGTGACGAGGACGTTGACCAGGTCGTACCCGGAGAAGTCGATCTTCCGGTCGGCGACGCGCAGCAGGTCCCGCATCATGGCCGTGTGCGTACGCCAGCCGTAGCCGCGCCCTATCCCGTAGGAGTGGAAGGGCCGCGGCATGCGGATGTAGCGCAGCACCGGCGTCGAGACGTAGCGCAGCTTCCCGTACGAGGCGCGGTAGAACCAGTGCCGCACGGCGGGGAAGAACTCGCGGTAGCGCTCGGCGGCGCTGTACGGGGCGCGCTTGTCGGGGAAGTCGACAAGCAGGGTGAGCGCCCGCACCTCGCCGGTGGCACGGGCGAACTGACGGCCGTCCGCGCCGCCGAACCCCTCGGACATCGTGACGCCCGGCGCTGCTCGCAGCGCACAGGGACGGTCGGCCGGCGGGGCCGCCGCGGGCGCCCCCTCGGTGGCGGCGGTGCCGCCGGCGGCGAAGAGGAGCAGCGAGGCCAGGACCGCGAGCGCCCGGGGACCGCGCATCGCCTCAGCCCTGGGTGACCTGGACGGTCCAGGATCCGTCGGAGTGGCGATCGGCGACGTGGACGCGCGCCGACCGGCCGAGGGCGTAGGTCTCCCCCGGCCGCAGCGGCGCGTCGGCGAGCGGCGGGTACACCGAGGACTCCCAGCAGGCGCCGCTGCCCGGATGGGCGTCGACGACGTCGACGGGGCCGTCGCCCGACGAGACGTCGGCCCGGACGCGGTACATCAGCACGCCCTGGCCGCAGGTGAGGCGGTCGTTGCCGAGGGCGGCGCGGGCCTCGATGGCGACGACACCTTCCACGCCCGCGGGCAGCACCAGCAGCTTGACGCCGCCGGGCCGCTCGACGGGGCTCAGGCGGAAGGTGTGGGTGCCGCCCTCGGTGACGCAGCGGACCTGGGACGGCCCGAGCCAGCCCAGCTTCCACTTGTGCCAGGCGAAGAAGTCCGGGGCCAGCCCGAACTGACTGCCCATGAGGTCCCAGTCGCCGACGTGGGTGTCCCAGTCGGCGTTGCTGCCCAGGGGCGGCCGGTAGTAGAGGTCGGGCAGGTCGAAGGCGTGCCCGGTCTCGTGGGCCAGCACGTTGATGTCCGGCGGGTGGCCCTCGAAGACGGTGACGAAGCGGTGCAGGTCCGTGCCGTCGACGCGGACCGGTCTGCCCAGGTTGACCACTTTGGTGGCGTCCGGGTCGACGCCGGGCGCGTCGGGGTCGGCGACCAGGTAGACGACCCCGTACCGGGAGAAGTCCACCTGCCCGTCGGCCGCCACCACGGCGTCCCGCAGGTAGCGGGCGCGCAGGGCGGGGCTCCAGTCCCGGCCGATGCCGTACGCCGTGGACGCCGCGGGCATGCGCAGCCAGTGCGGCAGGATGCGCGGCCGCAGCCGGAAGGTGCCGTACGAGGCCCGGGCGAAGAAGTTCGTGGTGGCCGGGAAGTGATCGGCCGCCAGTTCGCCGGGACTGATGGTGGGGGCGGCGTCGGGGAACGCCAGGAACACCATCAGGGCGTCAACATCGCCGCGGGCCCGCGGATAGGCCTGGTTCCAGCCGCTGACGCCCTCGGAGTGGTGTGCCCGGGTCCGCGGCAGGGCGCACAGCGAGGAGTCGGAACCCCCGGCCGCGGGGCCGGTGACCAGCGTCCACGCGACAACGGCCGCGAAGACGCTGACGGCGGCGACGACCGCCCGGAGCCCGTCGGGGGCATGCCCGCGAACGCTCCGGCGGAACCGCCGGTGCGCACGTATGGGTAGCCCTGACAGCGGCACGTGGACCTCTCGTACGGGGTCGGGACGCCCACATCACGCTGCTACGGTTTGCTATGTTTTGCCCCGTTATGATGAGCCGCTCGGGTGACCGTCCGATCACTACAGTGCGTAATGAGTGACGAAAAGCGGTCAATGGAATTCAGCGGCCAAACACAAATGATCAAGATCGCATCCGGCGTGCCGAGAATCACCACGACGGCGGTGGCAGCGGCAATTCCGCAACGTCTATGATCGGCACATTTCCAGCATGAACGCCGCCTCTTGGCGGTCATTCGATTCCTCCACGACCACATGTGCGAGACGACAGCTATGCGGGAGCCAGCGGTGGGCGCACCCTCGGGAGGCCCGGACCTCGAACCCGAGGCGACGGCCACGACGGTCACTCAACGTCACGTCTCGGCCCCGGAACGGACAGCCTCGGAGGTACGCGACTACCGCGCCGCCTTCAACGTGGCCCGGCTGCCGATGGCACTGGTCGACTCCGACGGCCGGGTGCGCGAGGCCAATCCGGCACTCGGCGCGCTGCTCGGCGCGGACCCGTTGCTGCTCACCACCCGCCCCGCGGCGGAGCTGGTCGGCCTCGCCGGCGCCGGCGGCGAGGTGCCCCCGCTCGCGGAGAGCCCGGAGTACGCCGAGTACGAGGACGTGCTGACCGGAAGGCGCGGCGAGTTGCGCCGTACCAGAACCGTGCGCGGGCCGGACGGGCGCACGGTCTGGGCCGAGGTCGTCGTGGTGCCCGTCCCCGGCGGCGTCCTGATGTCGGTGGAGGACCTGGGCGAGACCCGCGAACTGCGCGAGCAGCTACGCCACTTGCGGATGCATGACCCGGTCACCCGGCTCCCCAACCGGCAGTTGTTCTTCGAGCGGCTCGCCACCGCGCTGGAGGGCGCCGACAGCCGCACCGGCCGGATCGGCCTGTGCTACCTCGACCTCGACGGCTTCAAGGCCATCAACGACACCCTCGGCCACCGGGTCGGCGACCGGCTGCTCAAGGCCGTAGCCGGCCGGCTGTCGGACTGCGCGGCCCGCCTCGGGCGGAGCGGGACGCTCGTCGCCCGGCTGGGCGGCGACGAGTTCGCCGTCCTCGTCGAGGACTCCACCGGCACCGGGCAGGCCACCGGGCTCGCCGAATCCGTACTCACCGCGCTGCAGCTGCCGTTCGACCTCGCCGGGCAGCGCCTGGCGGTCTCGGCCAGCATCGGTGTCGTCGAGCGGGAGGCCGCCGGGGCCACCGCCACGGGCATCATGCAGGCCGCCGACACCACGTTGTACTGGGCCAAGGCCGACGGCAAGGCCCGCTGGACGCTCTTCGACCCCGAGCGCAACGCCCACCGGATGACCAAGCAGGCGCTGTCCAGCACCCTGCGGCAGGCCGTGGAGCGCGGGGAGTTCGCGCTGGAGTACCAGCCCCTGGTGGAACTCGGCAGCGGCTGCCTGCGCGGGGTGGAGGCCCTGGTGCGCTGGCGGCACCCGCACTTCGGGCTGCTCGGGCCGAACCGGTTCATCCCGCTGGCGGAGGAGAACGGCTCCATCGTCCAGCTCGGCCGCTGGGTGCTCGCCGAGTCGTGCCGCCAGGCCCGGCAGTGGCAGAAGGACTGGCCCGACGACCCGATCTTCGTCAGCGTCAACGTCGCCGTGCGCCAGGTCTGGGACTCCGACCTGGTCGCCGACGTCGCGGAGATCCTCGACGACACCGGGCTGCCCGCCGGGCTGCTGCAGCTGGAGCTCACCGAGTCGGCGGTGATGGGCTCGGCAGGCCGGCCCCTGCAGGCACTGCACGCCCTGCAGGAGATGGGCGTGCGCATCGCCATCGACGACTTCGGCACCGGCTACTCCAACCTCGCCTACCTCAGCCGGCTGCCCGTCTCCGCGCTCAAGCTCGACGGCAGCTTCGTACGCGGCTTCCGCGACAGCCTGCACCCAAATCCGGCCGACGAGACGATCGTCGAGGCACTGGTGCAGCTCGCCCACCGGCTCGGGCTGACCGTCACCGCCGAGTGCGTGGAGAACGCCGAGCAGGCGGAGCGGCTGCGCCGGATCGGCTGCGACACCGGTCAGGGGTGGCTGTACTCGCGGCCCGTGCCGGCCGAGGGGATCGCGGCGCTGCGCGGCTACGGGCCGGCCGACGGGCCCGGCCTCGGCGCAGGCCCCGGCGCAGGACCCGGCACCGGACCCGGGGAATAGCCGGAGCCGCACGCCGGTTGCCCGTTGCCGTAGGCAAGGCACCGGCCGCAGGAGGCGACGCAGGCACGTGGACACGAACGACCCGGTACGAGGCACCGCCCTCGGCAGCGCACCCGTCCCGCTCTCCGTCCTCGACCTGGCGGGCGTCGGCAGCGGACTGACCGCGCGCGACGCCCTGGCCGCCGGTGTCGCGCTGGCCCGGCTCGCCGAGGCCCGCGGCTACCACCGCTACTGGGTCGCCGAGCACCACTCGATGCCCGGGGTCGCGTCCTCCTCGCCGGCCGTGATCCTCGCCCACCTCGCCGCCCACACCGAGCGCATACGCCTCGGCTCCGGCGGCGTCATGCTGCCCAACCACGCGCCGCTGGTCATCGCCGAGCAGTTCGGCACCCTGGAGGCCCTGGCACCGGGCCGGATCGACCTCGGACTCGGCCGCGCCCCGGGCACGGACGGCGCCACCGCCGCCGCGCTGCGCCGCACCGACCGGCTGAACGAGGGCACCGACGAGTTCCCGCAGGCGCTGACCGAGCTCATCCGCTTCCTGGACGACGACTTCCCCGACGGCCACCCCTACGCACGCATCCACGCCATCCCCGGTCCCGTGCAGGGCACCGTTCCGGGCGGCGTGCAGTCCCCCGCGCGGCCGCCGATCTGGCTGCTCGGCTCCAGCACCTTCAGCGCCCGGCTGGCCGCGGCCCTGGGGCTGCCCTTCGCCTTCGCGCACCACTTCTCCGCGGCGAACACCGAACCCGCGCTGGAGATGTACCGCAGGTCCTTCCGGCCCTCGGAGGTGCTGGACGAGCCCTACGCGCTGATCGGCGTGGCGGCACTGGCGGCGGAGGAGGAGAAGGACGCCCACCGGCAGGTGCTCAGCGGCGCCCTGGCCATGCTGCGCCTGCGCATGGGGCGCCCGGGCCTGGTCCCGTCCCCGGAGGAAGCGGAGGCGTACGACTTCAGCCCGGCCGAGCGGGACTTCGTCGGCGCCTGGCTCGGCAACGTGGTGTACGGCACACCGGACGCGGTCCGGGACGGCCTGGACGCGCTGGTGCGCCGCACGGGGGCGCAGGAGCTGATGCTCACGGCCAACGCCCACACCCCCTCCGCACGGCTGCGCTCCTACGAGCTGGTCGCCGACGCGTACGGCCTGCCGGGCGGCGCCTGACCGGTGGCGTGGGCCCCGCCCACGCCCCGCCCGGTCCGCTCGGGCCGGACCCTAGACGTCCACGGCCACGTACTTGATCTCCAGGTACTCGTCGATCCCCACGGCGCCGCCCTCGCGGCCGGTCCCGGACTGCTTGACCCCGCCGAAGGGCGCCGCGGGGGTGGAGACGACGCCCTTGTTCAGACCGAGCATGCCCGTCTCCAGCTCCTCGGCGTAGCGGATCCCGCGCCGCAGGCTCTCCGTGAAGACGTAGCCGACCAGTCCGAACACGGTGTCGTTGGCCAGCCGGATCGCCTCCTCGTCGTCCTCGAAGGTGACGACCGGCGCGACGGGGCCGAAGATCTCCTCCCGGAGCATCGCCGCATCCGGCGGCACGTCGGCCAGTACGGTCGGCGGGTAGAAGTACCCGGGGCGGTCGGCGAGCGGGGCACCGCCGGTGACCGCGCGGGCCCCGGCCGAGACGGCGTCCCGCACCAGGCCATCCACTTTGTCCAGGCCGGCGCCGTCGATGAGCGGCCCGACCTGGGTGCCGGGCTCGGTGCCGCGGCCGACCACCATCGAGCCCAGCTTCTCGGCGAGGCGCCCGGTGAAGGCCTCGGCCAGGTCGCGGTGGACGTAGATCCGGTTGGCCGCCGTGCAGGCCTCGCCGATGTTGCGCATCTTGGCGATGGCCGCGCCCTCCACGGCCTTCTCCAGGTCCGCGTCACGGCAGACGATGAGGGGGGCGTTGCCGCCCAGCTCCATGGAGGTCCGCAGCACCTGCCGCGCGCTGAGCTCGATGAGCTTCCGCCCGACGCCCGTGGAGCCGGTGAAGGAGAGCTTGCGCAGGCGCGGGTCCTCCGTCAGGGGGCCGCTGATCTCCGCGGGCCTTGAGCTGGTGAGGACGTTCAGCACGCCGTCCGGCAGCCCGGCCTGCCCGAGGATCTCGGCGAGGGCGAGCATGGACAGCGGCGTCTGGTGGGCCGGCTTGACGATCATGGTGCAGCCCGCGGCGACGGCGGGGCCGATCTTGCGGGTGCCCATCGCCATGGGGAAGTTCCACGGGGTGATCAGCAGCGCCGGGCCCACGGGCTGGCGCATCACCCAGATCCGGCCGTAGCCGTCGGGCGCGGTGCGCCAGCCGCCCTCGATCCGCACCGCCTCCTCGGAGAACCAGCGGAAGAACTCGGCGGCATAGAGGATCTCGCCGCGGGACTCGGCGACCGGCTTGCCCATCTCCAGGGTCATCAGCAGGGCGAGTTCCTCCTGCCGCTCCACGATGAGCTCGTAGGCCCGGCGCAGGATCTCCCCGCGGTCACGCGGCGGCGTGGCCGCCCATCCCTCCTGCGCGTCGGCCGCGGCGTCCATCGCCACCTTGGCGTCCTCGGCCCCGGCGTCCGGCACGGCGCACAGCGGTCGCGCGGTCGACGGGTCCTCCACCTCGTACTCGCGCCCGTCGCTCGCGGGCCGCCAGTGGCCGCCGACGAGCAGTGCCTTCGGCACCCGCTCCACGACCAGCTGCTCGCGCTTGCCGTTCCCTTCGGTGCTGTCGCTCATGGCAGCTCCCTGCCTCCCGCGGACGTTCCGGACATCGGGTACCCCACCAGATTCGCATGGATGCCCCCACTGCGCCGGGGAGGCGCGGCCCTGGCATGGTCACCGACTCGGCGTACCGGAACTGCGGCCCACGCTCACCGACTTCGGCGCGCTCATACCGGCCCTGACGGCCGTCGACGTGGTCGGCGCCGGGGGGCCGCTGACCTCGGTGAGGTCCCTGGCCGCAGTAGGACAGGGCGGACGCGCCGCTCGCCGGGCGGATCGACGCCCGCGCGCCGACCGGAACTCGCCGCGCCGGCCGGCCCGCACCGACGAGGGCGCCGCGACGGAGGTGCTGGTCCGCCGGAGCGGATCCTCGGTTCCCCGGAGCATGCCGGGACCCGGGAATTCCTCAATGCGTGCTCCGCGGAAAATTGGTCCGTGCCTTTGGCATATGCCAGAGTGGCCCGTTCCTGCGTATACGCCTGCCGCCCCCTACATAAAGCTCCAACGGGCTCTACGGGAAAGCACATTGAGGCTATCGTGGAATGCGGCCCAGCTGCCGGACACGCCTGCCGCGCCCGGCAGTCGTGACCAGCAGCTACAGCAAGGACGCAAACGGTCACACCTGTAGGGGGACACCGTGGCGCTTGAGCACCGACAGGTCGCGCCGGTCTACGCGGTCCAGCACGCGCTTCGCGTGCTCGAGACCGTGGACAAGCACAGGAACGGCGTCACCGCCGAGCAGCTCGCCCGCGAGATCGGGGTACCCATCGGTTACCTCGGTCAGCTCCTGGCCATGCTCAATCGCGAGCGCTATCTCAACGCCCTGCCCGGCGGCGGCTACGCGGTCGGTGAATCGCTGGTCCTGCTCGGCAGCGCCAGCCGCGACCTGGCGCTCGGCGAGAAGATCAAGAAGATCCTGGCGGCACTGCGCGACGAGGTCGGAGCAGCCGTCTACTTCAGCCGTTACGACGACGGAGAGGTCAAGATCATCGACTTCGCCGACGGCCCGGAAGCGCCCAAGGTCAACGAGTGGGTGGACTTCCGCTCCGCCGCCCACGCCAGCGCGGTCGGCAAGTGCCTGCTCACTCAGCTCGACCACAACGGGCGCCGCGACCACCTGTCCCGGCACAAGACGGTACGGCTCACCTCCAGGACCACGATCAGCGAGAAGGTGCTGCTGACCAAACTGGAGAGCCAGCCGGCCAGCGCCCCGACCCTGGACCTGCAGGAGTACGCGATCGGAACGGTCTGCGCCGCCATCCCGATCACCGTCGGGAAGACGGTCGGCTGTCTCGCCCTCTCCCTCCCCGTCACCCAGGCCCACCGCCTCAAGGGCGCGGCCGACACGCTCAACGAACGCGCGGCGCCGGTGCTGCTGTCGCTGGCCATCTGAGGCCGCCCGGCACGCGCCGTACACCGGAACACCACGAAGGGCGCCCCTCCCGGAGGAGGGGCGCCCTCATGCTGTGCGCCGCCAGGGACTCGAACCCCGAACCCGCTGATTAAGAGTCAGCTGCTCTGCCAGTTGAGCTAGCGGCGCGTTCAGGACAATCATACGGGGTCGGAGGGGGTGCTCGTGACCACCCCCTCCGACCGCGGAACCGGACCCGTCAGCCCAGGCCGAACGCCCGGACGATCTCCTGCCCGACCGTGCCGCCGCCGCTCTGCCGGATCTTCACGCCCCCGGTCGCGCCCTTCGGGCGGTCCACGGTGACGGCGTCCTGCGCGGTACCGGTGCGGTCGGTGAAGTGCACGACGTCACCGGCGACCAGGGTGATGTCGTGGTCGACGGCGCGCGGCACGGACGCCGCCCCGTCCTGGGCAGGGGCTGCCGCGGCGGTCGTGGCGGGCAGCAGAAGGGTGCCACCGACCAGCGCGCACGCGGTGGCGGTCGCGGTCAGCACGGCATGGCGGGCACCCCGAACAGGTCGTGCGCTCTGGGCACTTGGAGGGTGGGCGAATGCCATGCACAGGAGGTCCACCGGCGCGGAAACCGCTTGCGCACCGCTTCCGTGCGGCGTGAAACCGCCGTGGCGGATACCCGCCGCCCCCCGCGCGTGGGCATGCTGAGGGGCCCGGCAAGAGGGGGGAGGTATGCCGGGCCCATCAGCGTGGGGGGAGGGGGTGTGGCTATATGGGGGGTGTTGTTGTCTTCGGGGGTCTGCCCGCCGGATTTACCAGGTGAGGTCGTTGGCGACCGCCCAGGTGAGGTCACCGGGCATGGGCTGTGCGGAAGCTGTAGCCGCTCCGATCAGCCCCAAGGAGATGGCGGCGACGACACCCACTACGGCACGAATGACGTTGCGGCGAATCGATGACATGGCAGGCCTGTCCAGGAGGTGTGAGCTGGGGTTTTACGGGACCGAGGGCGCTACTCCGGTCTGGAGGAACCGTACGGCTGACTGAATTCTGTCGGATCACAAGCCGCTGGTCTGTAGTTTTCGCGTTCCGGATTCGGACATGGCCCTATGCGGACACATGGGACCGGATGGGCCCCGAAGGGTCCATACACGAGCCCCGCCCCTTAACCTGATCGAAGCCGGGGGTGACGTGAAGCATTGGGGGTGCGTGCAGTGACCGACGACGACCTTCTGCGCGCCCGGGCGCAGGAACTCTACGCCCTGGCGCTGGCCGACGCCGACTGGACACCGGAAAGCGTCTGTTCGCTCACCGGCTGGTCCCGCGCCGAACTCGACGACGCCCTGCACACGCTCGCGTCCTTCGGCCTCACGACCAGGTTCCCCTCCTCCCGCAGCGGCTGGTCGGTGCACTCCCCCGCGACGGCGATGGCGCAGCTGGTCGAGGGCAGCCGGCGCCGTACCGAGGAACTGGTCAGGACGATCACGGACGCGCACGCCGCGCTCAGCCAAGTGGCCGGTGAATTCCAGCCGGTGCACATGCGGCACCTGGCCGAGGCCCGGATCGAAGTCGCCGCCCAGCCCGCGCAGATCGCCGCGATCCTCGACGAGGGGGCCAGCACCGCCACGACCGAGATCCTCTCGATGCACCCCACCGTGCCGGGGGAGATTCCCCTGTTCAAAGCCGACGACCGCAATCGCGAACTGTTCAACCGCGGGGTCCGGCAGCGATCGATCTACCTCGCCACCGCGGCGGCCGTGCCGAACGTCCGCGCCCACCTGCGGACCTACGCCAACGACGGCGGCGAAGTGCGGACGGCGGCGACGCTGCCCATGAAGCTGATCATCGTGGACCACACGCTCGCCGTCGTGCCGGCCCTGGGCCTGGACGACCGGGCCGGCGAGGGGGCCGAGGGCTCCGCCATGGTCCTGCGCAGCCCCGCCATGGTGGCCGTGCTGCGGCAGATGTTCGAGCACTGCTGGGCCGCGGCCTCCGACCTGTTCACCGACGACGTCGGCGCCGCGCCCGCCGCGCGGCACCGGGAGGTCGTCCGGCTGCTCGCGTCGGGGCTGACGGACGAGGCCATCGGCCGCAAGCTGGGCCTGTCCGACCGGACGGTGCGGCGGATAGTGGCCGAGCTGATGCAGCAGATAGGGGCCGACAGCCGCTTCCAGGCCGGGGTGAGAATGGTCCGCCTCGGCTGGCTGGACGACGATCCGGCACTCCTGGAGGACGCGGTCGGAAGCACCCCCGCTGGTCAGGTAGGATCCTCTCTGTCGGTGAGCGCCGCTAGCTCAACTGGCAGAGCAGCTGACTCTTAATCAGCGGGTTCGGGGTTCGAGTCCCTGGCGGCGCACAGCGAGAGGGCGTCCTTCCTGCGGGAAGGGCGCCCTCGCTCATTTGTGTGGGAAGGGCGGCGCCCCCGGTGACTCGGTGCGAAAATATCCCCTAGCGATGATGTGAGAGCTCTGCGAGGGCTCACGAGGAGGCCATGCGCGCGCACGATCCGCCGCCGCCCGGCACGGGCAGGGAGGCCCGGCCGAGTCCAGGGGCCGCCCCGCCCGGGGGGCTGCTCGACCTCCTGCAGGTCGCGGCGATGGTGCTGGACCGCACCGGCCACATCGTGCTGTGGAGCCCGGAGGCCGAGCGTCTGTTCGGTTACTCGGCGGCCGAGGCCCTCGGCCAGAACGCCGGGCTGCTGCTGGTGGCGCCGGAGAAGCTGGAGCTGGTCACCGAGCTGTTCAAGCAGGTCATGGCGGGTGCGATCTGGCAGGGCGTGTTCCCGATCGTGCACGCCGACGGCACGACCCGGGACGTCGAGTTCCGCAACATGCGCATGCACGACGTGGACGGCGGCCTCTACGCGCTGGGCCTGGGCGCCGACCTGTCCACGGTGCGGCGCGTGGAGACGGACATGGCGCTGTCCAGCAGCCTCGTCGACCAGTCCCCCATCGGGCTGGCCGTCTTCGACACCGACCTGCGGATCGTGCGCGTCAACCGGGCCATGGAGGAGCTGCACGGCCTGCCCGCGGCCGCCATGATCGGGCGCCGGGTGCGCGAGATCTCGCGGGGCTCGGAGTTCCGGGCGATCGAGGCCCGGATGCGGCAGGTGCTGGAGACCGGGGAGCCGCTGCTGGACATGGAGACGGTGGTCAGTACCTACGCCGACCAGGAGCACGACCACACCTGGTCGATCTCGTACTACCGGATCCAGGACCCCACCGGGCGGGTGCTGGGCCTGGCCGCCTCGATCGCGGACTTCACCGAGCGCCACCAGGCCGCCGAGGAGATCGCCGAGGCCCGCGGCCGGCTCGCGGTGATCGCCGAGGCCGGCACCCGGATCGGCACCACGCTGGACCTGCAGCAGACCGCGCGGGAGCTGGCCTCGGTGGTGGTGCCGACGCTGGCCGACATCGCCACCGTCGACGTCCTGGACGAGGTGCTGCGCGGCGGCCCGGTGCCCAAGGTGCGCGCCCAGCAGTCGGCCGAGTTCCGGGCGCTGGCCGTCGCCGCCGCCGAGTCCGGCGAGGCGATCGGCGCCGTCTTCCCGGTCGGGGAGCTGGCCCGGTACGCCGGCGACCGGCTGATCACCAAGACCGTGCGGGAGGGCCAGCCGGTGGTCGTGCACCGGGTGAGCAGCCGCATGCTGCGCCGCATAGCCCGCGACGAACGAGCCGCCGCCCAGCTGAAACGGGCGGGGGCGCATTCCTACCTCGCCGCGCCGCTCATCGCCCGCGGCGAGGTGCTGGGGGCGGTCGGGATGTTCCGCACCCGCAACCAGAAGCCCTTCGACGACGAGGACCGGACCCTGGCGGTGGAGCTGGCCGCCCGGGCCGCCATCTCCATCGACAACGCGCGGCTGTACGCCGGCGAGCGCAACGCCGCGCTCACCCTCCAGCGCAGCCTGCTGCCGCACGAGCCGCCGCGTGTGGACGGGATGGAGATCTCCGCCCGCTACATCCCCGCCGTCCGGGAGGTCGGCGGGGACTGGTACGACGTCCTGCAGCTGCGGGACGGCAAGGTCGGGCTGATCGTCGGGGACGTGATGGGCAAGGGCCTGCACGCGGCCGCCATCATGGGCCAGCTGCGCACGGCGACCCGGGCCTTCGCCCGGCTCGACCTGCCGCCGCACGAGGTGCTGGCGCACCTGGACAGCATCACCGGCAGCGCAGAGGGCGACTTCATCGCCACCTGCGTCTACGCCGTCTGCGACCCCGCCACGGGCCGCTGCCAGTTCTCCACCGCCGGGCACCTGCCGCCGGTGCTGGTGCCGCCCGGCGGCCGCGCCGAGCTGATCGACCTGCCCAGCGCGGTACCGCTGGGCGTCGGCGGGATCCGCTTCCGCACGGTGGAGCGGAAGCTCGCCGAGGGCACCTTGCTGGCGCTGTTCACCGACGGGCTGGTCGAGGACCGCCGGCAGGCGATCGACGTGGGGCTGCGCACGCTGATGCGCGTCCTCAAGCTCAAGAGCCGCCACCGCACGCTGGAGGACACCTGCGACGTCGTCCTGAGCGCCGGGCTCCAGTCACCCGACGACGATGTCGCCTTGCTGCTCGCCCGGATGGGGGCGCCCGCGGCCGACGACGAGGTGGCGGGCGAACCCTGAGCCGTCGGCGACCGCGGGCGCAGCCGTGCACTCGGGGGCCGAGGCCGCCCAGCGGGCGCTGCTGCCCCACGGGGGCCCGGGGTCGGCGGGCTGCGGGTGGCCGTGCGCTGCATGTCGGCGGCCGACTCCGACGCGGTCCTGCTGCTGATGGCCCGTCCACCATCGGACCAAATCGCTCACATGGCCGGTTAACAACTCGTTTCACGCCTTGCGATCAAGACGGGCATCCGGGGAACGGACCCATGCGCCCTTACCGGTGAGCCAACGGGTCCGGTTTCGGCGGCTCTTTCGTACCCAGGGGACGGCCCCCAGGGGCGAGGGGGTGGATCCAGGCGTTACCTCACGGTGGTCCGGTCGTTGACGAGTCGTAGCCGGCCTCACGCGAGCTGGAGGCCACAGAACGCCCACGCATGCCTCGGGGCAGGGGGCCGCAGCGCCCGGGGCACCGATATCGCCGCGAGAGCGGCGCGACATGCTTCGGGGGGAGCATCCACATGCCGCCGACACCGGGCGCCCCGCAGTACAGGACCGACCCACAGGCCGGAAGGACGCACAGTGCGCGGGAGCTGCGGCTCGCCGAGGTCTTCGTGGAACTTGCCGACACCCTGGACGGCGACTTCGACCTGGTTGTCTTCCTGGAGCGGGTGGCCGACCGCTGCGTGGAACTGCTGGACGTGACGGCGGCCGGGCTGCTGCTGGACGACGGGCGCGGCCGGCTGAGGACCGCGGCCGGCCGCGGGGGCGCGGGCGAGCTCCTCGGGCGGCAGCCGGAGGAGGGGCCATGCCTGGACTGCTACCGGGGTTCGGACGTGGTCACCGCCCCGGACCTGGCACGCTGCGACGACCGCTGGCCGAGTTTCGCCCCGCTCGCCCTCGAACGGGGCTTCCGCGCGACGTACGCCGTGCCGCTGCGGCGCCGGGCGGAGGTGATCGGCGCGTTGAACCTGTTCCGCGGGGTGCCCGGGGATCCCCCGGGCGGGGACGTGGCGCTGGCGCGGGCGTTCGCGGACGCCGCCGCCGTCGGGATACTCCAGGAACGGGCCCGGCAGCGACGGGAGGTGCTGGCCGCCCAGTTGCAGGCGGCGCTGGACAGCCGGGTCGTCCTGGAGCAGGCAAAGGGCGTGCTGGCGGAGCGCTGGGGTGTCGGTGTCGACGAGGCGTTCACGGCGCTGCGTCGGTACGCGCGCACCCACCGGGTGCGGCTGGCGGAACTGGCGCAAGGCGTCGTGACGGGCACGGTGGACTCCGGCGCGCTGCGGGAGGCCGGCGGCTGACAGAGCGGCGGGGACGTCACCTCGTCCTCCTCGGCTTCCTCCTCGGCCGGGCGGGTGACGGCGCGTCGGGCATAGGCTGGGCCCCACCACCCCGGACCCCGGTGGCGTCCCGTCCTGTTCCCCGTCCGCGTGCCGCACTCGCCAGGTTCCCGTTCCCGGAGACGTCCCATGTCCGACGACGCCACAGACGCCATGCCCCGGATCCACCGGCGCACCAACGGGTCCAGCACCCTGGTGACGCTCGGCGGCGCGGTGGACGCGCTCACCGCTCCGGGGGTGTCCGCCGCGCTCGACGCGCTGACCGGGGCCGACCGCCCGGACATCGTGGTGGACCTGCGACCGGTGGAGTTCATCGACTGCAGTGGCCTGTCGGCGCTGGTGCGCGCCCGGCGCCGCGCCGAGGAGCACGCGGGGCGGGTACGGCTGGTGTGCCGGGACGAGTTCACGCTGCGCACGCTGCGGGCGACCCGGCTGACCCGGTGCTTCACCATCCTGCCGGACTGGCCGGAGCAGGCGGACTGACGCGCGCCGACGCGCGCGCCCCGACACGCCCTGGCCTGGCCGCGTTCGGGTGTTCCAGCCTGGCAGGGCGGCCCAGGACCCCGGTCGCCGGAAGGACTTCCTCCATCTCCAGGACCTGGTCCGGCCATGGCCGAGCTCGCGACCTCGCCACGCTGTCCCTGTCCGCTCCGGGCGTTGACGGACCCCGGCCGCGGCCGGCAGCCCACCGCGGACGGCACGGCGCCGGTGCGCTTCCGTGCCCGGCCGCCCGGGCCGGGCGGCCGGGCCGGCCCACCGTCTCCCCCCTGACGCGCCGGACCACTCCCGCGGTCCCGGCGCCCGAGGGTGAGGAGCGCCCGGCCGGCGGCTCCGAGGAGGAGCGGACCGCGGGCCGGGCGCTGTACGCCTCGGCAGGCCCGGGGTGCGGTCAGGCCGTCGGCGTGAGCCGCACCGTCCGGCCCTCGCGGGCCGAGACGGCGGCCGCCTCCAGGACGGCGAGCGCGTCTGCGGCCTCGCGCGCGGTGACCGGCGGCGCGGTGCCGTCGCGCAGGGCGGCGGCGACGGCGGCGTAGTACGCGGGGTAGTCGCCCGGGAGGGTCGGCACGGGGCGTACGTCGTCGCCGGCGCCCAGGACGCCCCACCCGGTCTCCGGCTCGGTGCCCCACGCGGTGCCGGGCGCGGGGCGGGCGCCGTCGCGCAGCGCGGCCTCCTGCGGGTCCAGGCCGTGCTTGACGTATCCGGCGGCGCTGCCGAGCACCCGGAAACGGGGGCCGAGCTGCCCGGTGGTGGCACTCATCCACAGGTGGGAGCGGACACCCCCGGCGTGGGTGACGGCCACGAAGGCGTCGTCGTCCACCTGGGCACCGGGCCGGCGCGCGTCCAGCTCGCCGTACACGGAGACGGCGGGCCCGAAGAGGGTGAGGGCCTGGTCGACGAGGTGGCTGCCGAGGTCGTAGAGCAGGCCGCCGATCTCGGCGGGGTCTCCGGACTCGCGCCAGCCGCCCTTCAGGCTCGGCCGCCACCGCTCGAAGCGGGACTCGAAGCGCCCCACCTCGCCCAGTTCGCCGCGCTCCAGCAGCCCGCGCAGGGTGAGGAAGTCGTTGTCCCAGCGGCGGTTCTGGAAGACCGAGAGCAGCAGGCCGCGTTCGTCGGCGAGGTCCGCGAGGGCGTGCGCCCCGGCCGCGGTGCCGGCCACCGGCTTGTCGACGACGACCGCGAGCCCGGCCTCCAGGGCGGCGGTCGCGAACGGGACGTGGGTCTTGTTCGGCGAGGCCACGACGATCAGGTCGAGCTCGCCGGCGCGCTTCCACAGCTCGTCCGCGTGGTCGGCCAGGCGGACGTCCGGGTGCTCGGCGCGGGCCTGCGCCTGGCGCTCCGGGTTGCTGGTGACGACGGTGTCCAGGACGAGGCCGTCGGTGGTGGCGATCAGCGGGGCGTGGAAGACCGAGCCGGCCAGACCGTAGCCGACCAGTCCGACGCGAAGGGGTGCGGGAGCCATGGGACACACTTAAGCAACGCTGTTGCCAAAGCGCAAGCGAGCCTGACAATGGGAGATGTGAACAGGGGAATCTCCGGGGCCAACCTGCCCGCGCTGCGCAGCCACAACGCCGCCCTCGTCCTGGGTCTGCTGCGGACGGCGACGGTGGGCGGGGGCGCGGGCATCAGCCGTCTCGAACTGGCCGAGCGCACCGGGCTCACCCCTCAGGCCGTCAGCAAGATCACCGCGCGGCTGCGGGCCGACGGCCTGGTCGACGAGGCCGGCCGCGGCGCCCCCACCGGCGGCAAGCCCCGCACCCTGCTGCGGCTGGCGCGCCGCGCCCGGTACGCCGCCGGGGTGCACCTGGACCGCGACGAGCTGACCGTGGTGCTCGCCGACCTGGCGGGCGGCGTGGTGGACGCCAGGACGGTTCCCCTGGACCTGCGCCGCCCGGCCGGGGAGGTGCTGGAGGCCGTGGCGGGACTGGTCCGGGAGACCGTCGGCGCGACCCCCGGCGCGGACGGGGCGGTGCTCGGCGCAGGGCTCGCCTGCCCGGGCCCGCTCGACCACACCGCGGGGGTGCTGCACCGCGTAACGGGCCTGCCGGGATGGGACGGCTACCCGTTGCGCGAGGCGCTGGCCGGGCGCCTCGGGCTGCCGGTCGTGCTGGACAAGGACACCAACGCGGCGGCGCTCGCCGTGCTCCGGCCCGGCGGGGACGGCGACGGGGGCGCGGCCGCCGGCGCCGGACCGGCCGCGGACGCCGGGGACTCGTTCGGCTATCTGCACCTGGGGACCGGGCTCGGCGCGGGCCTCGTGCTCGGCGGCGCGCTGCACCGCGGCGCCCGTACCGGCGCCGGGGAGTTCGGCCACCAGGCGGTCGCCCTGGACGGCCCGGTGTGCGCCTGCGGCAACCGGGGCTGCCTGGAGGCGCTGTGCCTGGCCGCCGTCGGCCGCGGCGACACGGTGGGGGCCGCGCGGCTGCTCGGGGTCGGCGCCGCCAACCTGGTCTCCCTGCTGGACATCGACCGGGTCGTGCTCGGTGGCCGTACGGTGCTGGCGGAGCCCGCGCTGTTCGCGCGCGAGGTGGCCGCCGCCATGGACCCGCGCACCCTGCGCGCGGCCGGCCGCACGGTGCCCGTCACCGTCGCCCCTGCCGGGCGGCGCGTGGTCGCCGAGGGGGCCGCGCTGCTGGCGCTGGCGCCGCTCTTCGGCCAGACGGCGGTGCGCTAGCCGCCCGTACGGGTACGGGGACCGGCCGCCGCCGCGTCGCGCGGTGATATCAGCGGATGACCGTGAGAGCTTCGCTGTCCATGAGGTGGTGCAGCGCTCTGGCCGTCGCGGCCGCCGCGGTCGTGGCGGCGGCCCCCCAGGCGGCCGCGGAACCCTTCCCGGTCACCGCCCTGCTGCTGGGCGGCCCCCACACCTACGCGGCCGGGGCCGGCCCCCGGGAGTTCCGGGTGGAACTGGAGAACACCGCGCGCGCGCCGCTGCGTGACGTGCACCCGGTCCTCGTCTTCGTCGACCGGGCACGGAAGCTGGCGCCCGATCAGATCCGCCTGGAGTACCGGACCACGGCCCCGATCGCGGGAGCCGCGGGCACCCGGGACCGCTCGTGGCGGCCGGTGGCCGTCGAGCGCACGGACAACGACGAGAACATCGCCGTGGTGGGCGGCAAGAACGGGCCCGGAACCACGCTGCCCGCGCACCGCAAGGTGACGATCGCGCTGCGGCTGCGCTTCACCGCGCCCACGCCCGCCGGGCCGGTCACGGCGTCGGCCACGATCATGGAGCGCCGCGGCACGGACGGCGACTGGGTCGGGGAGTCCGTCGGCTACGACTTCGACATCGTCCCGCCCCGGAACGCCACGCCCCGGCCGCAGTCCCCGCGCCCCGGCCGGACCGGTGAGCACGGACGGCAGGAAGGCGGCGAGGGCGGGGACGGCGACGGCACCGGACCGGGGGCACGACCGGGCGGGTCCCCGGCACCGGACTCCTCCGCGGATGTTGGACCGGGCACAGACCCGGGCACGGTACCGGGCAAGGGCGACGAGGCCGCCCCGGGCACCGCACCCCGACTGGCCGCCACGGGCGACCGGCACCGGGCGCCCGCGCTGATGCTCACGGGCGCCGGGGTGCTGCTGGTCATGGGCGGTGCGGCCCTGCGGTTCAGCCGCCGAGGGTGAACCGGTGCGGGACCGCCGCCCCTGGGGATGCCTGAGGTCGCCGCGGTCACCGGCTCCCGCGGCCCGCGAGACGGGCGTCCGGTGAACGTCTCACGGCGCGGCGCCGCCGCACCGCCCGGGACCGTGAAAGGCCCCCGGCGTGTGGCGGCCGGGGGCGCACCGTCGTCAGACCAGGTCGACGAGGTCCGCGATGGAGTCCACGACGGTGGTCGGCCGGTACGGGAAGCGGTCGATGTCGCCCTTCTCGGTCAGGCCGGTCAGCACCAGGAAGGTCTGCATCCCGGCCTCCAGGCCCGCCAGCACGTCGGTGTCCATGCGGTCGCCGATCATGGCGGAGGTCTCCGAGTGCGCGCCGATGGTGTTGAGGCCGGTGCGCATCATCAGCGGGTTGGGCTTGCCGACGAAGTACGGGTCCTTCCCCGTCGCCTTCGTGATCAGGGCGGCCACCGAGCCGGTGGCCGGCAGCGCGCCCTCGGGCGAGGGCCCGGTGTTGTCGGGGTTGGTGGCGATGAACCGGGACCCCGCGTTGATCAGGCGTATGGCCTTTGTGAGGGCCTCGAAGGAGTAGGTCCGGGTCTCGCCCAGGATCACGAAATCGGGCTCGTGGTCGGTCAGCACGTAGCCCGCGTCGTGCAGGGCCGTGGTGAGGCCGGCCTCGCCGATGACGTACGCCGTCCCGCCCGGGTGCTGGTCGTCCAGGAAGCGGGCCGTGGCCAGCGCCGAGGTCCAGATGTTCTCCGCCGGCACGTCCAGGCCGATACGGCTGAGCCGCGCCGCCAGGTCGCGGGGGGTGTAGATCGAGTTGTTCGTCAGGACGAGGAACGGGCGGCCCGAGTCCCGCAGCCGCTTGATAAAGGCGTCCGCGCCGGGCACCGGGATGCCCTCGTGCATGAGGACGCCGTCCATGTCGGTGAGCCAGGATTCGATGGGCTTGCGCGCTGTCATGGCTGCGGACTCTAGTCCGGGCGGGTGAGCTGTGCACACGCGGGCGGGGTCCGCCCCTGGTTCCCCGGTCCGGGCGACCTCCCGACCCGTCCGGAGCACCACCGCATGCGAGGGCCCGCGAGGGAAGGGACCTTCGAAACACCGGGGCCGACCAATCCGATGACCTGAGCCCGGTTGAGTGGAGGTTGTGATCATGGGCTCTGTCATGGGAGCCGCCCGCGTTCCCCTGTGCGCCGCCGCCGCGGCCACGCTGATCGTGTTCTGCGGTCCCGCCGCCCTGGCCGACGACGGGTCGGACGAATCCAGCGGGACCACGTTCCATTTCGGCGGAGGCGGCGGAGGGGGTGACGGGGACGAGGACGGCGGTGGCAACAACCCCCTCCTGCAGTTCGGCTCGAAGGGCGACGACGACCGCCAGGACAACGGCCGGCAGAACGTCGACAGCGACGATGACGGCGAGGATGACAACGGGCGCGACAACGGCCGGCAGAACAACAACGACGACGACCACGAGGACTCCGGCCGTGACAACAGCGGCCGCGACAACTCCGGGCAGGACGACGACAACCGCCAGGACAGCGGCCCCGGCGACGGCCCTGACAACAGTCCGGACGACAACGGCGGCGGCGTCGGTGGCGTCGGCGGGGTCGGCGGCACCGGGGGCGTGGGTGGCGTGGGCAGCGGCCCGGTGAAGATCACCCCGGGCACGGCCGGCCCCGGCGGCGACGTGGACGTCCGCACCGACCAGTGCGACCGCGCCAAGACCGGCACCGTCAGCTCCTCGGCGTTCGTCACTCCGGTCACGCTCGCCCCGGCGAGCGACGGCGGGATGTACGCCTCCGCGGTGGTCCGCTCCGGGCTGACCCCGGGCTCCTACCGGGTCGCCGTCACCTGCGACGGCAAGTCCCAGGAGGGCACGCTGGAGGTCACCGAGGCCGTCCCCGGCTTCCCGTCCGCGCCGGTCCCCGCGGGCGGCGGCGCCATGGCGGCCCACCAGGCCGCCGCGGAGCAGCGGCCGGCGGGTGTGCCGGGCGTCGTGGCGGCCGGGGTGCTGGCCGTGGCAGGGGCGGCGGGGCTGGTCGTGCACCGCCGCCGCACCAGGGACTGACCCGGTGCAGGGACGTACCGTCGCGGCCCTCGCGGCCGCCGTGGTGCTCTGCGCGGCGTGGCTGAAGGGGTACATCCACCCGGGCCAGCCGGGCTCCGGACTGGGCGCCCCCGCGCCCGCCGCGACCGCGGGGGCCGCCGGGCGGCCCGCCCAGGTGTACGCGGCGCACACGCCGCTGCCCCCGGCGCGCCCGCTGCGGATCGACATCCCCTCGGCCGGCATCCACGCCAAGCTGGTGGAGCGCGGGCTCACCGCCGACGGCGCGGTGGACCCGCCGCCGTTCAGCACCCCGGACGTGGCGGGCTGGTACGGGCGCGGTCCCGCCCCCGGCGACGCGGGGGCGGCGCTGATCGTCGGGCACGTCGACACCCGCACCAAGGCGGCGGTGTTCTACGCCCTGAGCACGGTCGGGCAGGGCGACCTGGTGGAGGTCACCCGCTCCGACGGCTCGATCGCCGAGTTCGCCGTCGAGGGCGTGGAGATCGTCGACAAGACGGGCTTCCGCCCGGACCGGGTGTACGGCTCGGGGGTCCGCCCCGAGCTACGGCTGATCACCTGCGGCGGCACCTTCGACCACGCCACCCAGTCCTACTCGGCTAACGTCGTGGTGTACGCGGCGCTGACCGGCTCGCACACCCGGGCATGACCGGCACAGGCCCGACGGGGTGTCAGATTCCGAGGTCGCGGATGAGCTTGGCCACGTGGCCGGTGGCCTTGACGTTGTACCAGGCGTGCTCGACGTTGCCCTGCTCGTCGACGACGACGGTGGAGCGGATCACCCCCGTCACCACCTTGCCGTACAGCTTCTTCTCGCCGAAGGCGCCGTACGCGCTCAGCACCGACTTGTCGGGGTCGGCGAGCAGGGCGACCTTCAGGGACTCCTTCTCGCGGAACTTGGCCAGTTTCTCCGGCTTGTCGGGCGAGATCCCGATGACGTCGTAGCCGGCGCCCGCGAGCAGGTCGAGGTTGTCGGTGAAGTCGCAGGCCTGCTTGGTGCACCCGGGCGTGAGGGCGGCCGGGTAGAAGTACACGACGACCTTGCGGCCCGCGTGGCCGGCGAGGGAGACCTCGTTGCCGTCGGCGTCGGGAAGGGTGAAGGCGGGGGCGGTGTCGCCGGGCTGGAGGCGCTCGCTCATGGTGCAGTTCTCCGATTCGGGGTGCCGACGGGCATCGGCACGGACGGGCTGACAGACTGTCTGCACGGTACCGGTCGACTAGGACGATGGAGGCGGAGCAGTGTCGGATGGCAGGAGCCCTGCTCAGATCGAGGCGGACATCGCCCTCAAGCGGCAGGCGCTGGCCGCGACGCTGGACGAGATCGCGGTGCGGGTGCACCCCAGCACGATCGCGGCCGACGCCAAGGCGAAGGTCGCCTCGGCGGTGGACCGCACCGCGGGCCGTGCCTACGTCGCGGTGAACCGCGGTGTGACCGAGCTGCGGGGCCACTTCGTGTCGGAGGACGGCGCGCCGCGCGTGGAGCGCATCGTGCCGGTCGCGGTGGCGGCGGTGGCGCTGGTCGCCGTGGTGGCCGGGCTCTCACTGCGCCGGCGTCGCCGGTAACGTCGTACCTGTGAGTTCGAATACGCATGACAAGCTTCCCATCCGCATGCTGCACGACCGCGTGCTGGTGCGCTCCGACGTCCCCGAGGGCGAGCGGCGCTCCGGCGGCGGCATCCTGATCCCCGCCACGGCCGCCGTCGGCAAGCGGCTCGCCTGGGCCGAGGTGGTCGCGGTGGGACAGAACGTACGGACCGTGGAGGTCGGCGACCGGGTGCTCTTCGACCCGGAGGAGCGGGCCGAGGTCGAGGTGCGCGGCACGGCGTACGTGCTGATGCGGGAGCGGGACCTGCACGCGGTGGCCGCGGAGCGGCTGCAGGGCTCGGAGGACTCCACCGGCCTCTACCTCTGATTTGTTATCGTCGGCTTCGTCCCCCTGACGAGACGCGCCGTACCAGGGCCCATGCAAAGACGACGCACCCCCTGAACCCCTCGAGGATCGTGGAGGTGCCCGTCATGGCATGGGTCCTGTTGTGTGCCGCCGGCCTGCTCGAGGTCGGCTGGTCGGTCGGCATGAAGTACACCGACGGCTTCACCCGGCTGTGGCCCAGCGTCGGCACGGGGCTCGGCATCGTGGCGAGCATGCTGCTGCTGTCGTACGCGGCCAGGACGCTGCCGATCGGCACCGCCTACGGGGTGTGGGTGGGTATCGGCGCGGCCGGCGCGGCGGTGCTCGGCATCGTCGTGCTGGGTGAGCCGGCGACCGCCGCCCGGATCTTCTTCATCTGCCTGCTGCTGGTGTCCGTGGTCGGCCTGAAGGCGACCTCGGGGCACTGAGGCACCGGGCCCGCTCCGGGCGCCGCCGGAGACCCCCGGCGGCGCCCGGTCCGGCCTACGGGAAGTCGTCCCCGCCACCGGGGTCGCCGTCCAGGCCGCCGATGGGCAGTCCGCCGCCCTCGGGGCCGCCGTCCGTGCCGGGGCTGGACGGGCCGCCGGGTTCGGTCGGCTCCTCGCTGACCGGCGGTTCCTCCGTGCCGGGCGGCTCGGACGTCTGCGGCGGGGCCGGGGCGGTCGGCGGGGCCGTGGTGGGCGGCGCGGAGCTGGCCGGCGGGGCGGTGGTCGGCGGGGCCTGGGCGCCGGGCGCCAGCCGCAGCTTGAAGTTCTTCACCGGCTTCCCCTCCAGCGCGTCGGCCGTGTACTGGGCCCAGATCTGCGTGGGGTAGCCGCCGCCGTTGACCCGGGGCAGTCCCGTGACGTTGTACAGCTTCTTCTGGCCGTACGGCGGCTCGGGGTCCTGGCCCATGACGGCGACGACGGTGGCCAGGTCCGGGGTGTAGCCGGCGAACCAGGCGGCCCGGTCCTCCTCCGCCGTGCCGGTCTTGCCCGCGGCGGGCCGGCCGGAGGCCTGCGCGGCGGTCGCGGTACCGCCGCGAACCACCGAGCGCAGGATGGACGTCGTGGTGTCGGCGGCCTCCCGGTGCACGGCCTGCGTGGGCCGGCGCACGGGCAGCTGCACCTCCTGCCCGTTCTTGGTGATCTTCACCACCATGGTGTACGGGACGTACCGGCCGTGGTTGGCGAGCGTCGCGTAGGCCTGCGCCATGTCCAGCGGGCTCGCCGTCATCGTGCCGAGCGCCATCGCCGGGGTGGTCACCAGCTTCACCTTCTCCGGCATGCCCAGGGCCCGCACCGTGTCGTTGACCTCGCCCGCCCCGACGTCCTGCGCCATCTGGGCGTAGACCGAGTTCACGGACTTGTCCATGGCCTTGGTGACCGTGATCGGACCGTAGGAGACGCCGTCCTCGTTCTCCGGGGCGTAGCCGGTGGGGCCGTCCGGACCGATGACCTCGCGCTTGTTCCGGCCGTCGTAGACGGTGTACGGGGTGATGCGCCGGTCGTTCTGGGTGGTGGCGTCGTTCTGCACGGCGGAGGCGAAGATGAACGGCTTGAAGGTGGAACCCACCTGGTAGTCGGAGCGGGTCGCGTTGTTGACGTACTGCTTGGTGAAGTCGACGCCGCCGTACATCGCGACGACCTTGCCGCTGGCCGGGTCGATGGACGCCCCGCCGACCCGCACGAACCTGTCGGCCGGGTGCGCCTTGGGGTCGAGCTTGTCCAGCAGCCGCTTCTCGGCCGCCTTGACGAAGGCCTTCTCCTTCTTGCGGTCGATGGTGGTGGTGATGCGGTAACCGCCGGAGCGCAGGGTCTCCTCGTCCAGGATCTTCGCCCCGTACAGGTAGTCCTTGACGGCCTCGACCAGGTAGCCGCGCTGGCCGGACATCCCGGTGGCGGCCTTGGCCTTGTGCGGCTCCGGGAACTTCAGCCCGGCGCGCTCGCCCGCGCTCAGCCAGCCCTCCTTGACCATGCCGTCCAGCACGTAGTCCCAGCGGGCCCGCGCCTTGGCCTTGTTCTCCGGATGGGCCACGATGTCGTACTCGCTGGGCGCGTTGAGCAGGGTCGCCAGGTACGCGCCCTCGGCGGCGTCGAGCTCGTCGGCGTCCTTGCCGAAGTAGGCCTGGGCGGCGGCCTGGATGCCGTAGGCGTTGCGGCCGTAGTAGCTGGTGTTGAGATACCCCTCGAGGATCTCCTCCTTGGTCTTCTCGCGGTCCAGCTTGATCGCGATGAAGAACTCCTTGGCCTTGCGGACCGCCGTCTGCTCCTGGTTGAGGTAGTAGTTCTTGACGTACTGCTGGGTGATGGTCGAACCGGACTGCTTGCCCTTGCCGGTGACCGTGTTCCACGCCGCGCGCAGCATCGCCTTCGGGCTGACCGCGGACTCGTGGTAGAAGTTCCGGTCCTCGGCGGCCAGGGTGGCGTGCTGGGCGACCTCGGACACCTGGTCCAGGCCCACGTTCTCGCGGTTGACCGCGCCGTCGCGGGCGAGCTGGGTGCCGTCGGAGTACAGGTAGACGTTGCTCTGCGCGACCGCGCCCGCGTTCGCCTTGGGGATGTCGACCAGTTGGTAACCGATGATGAACGCCCCCGCGCACGCCAGCACGACCAACAGGAACGCGCCGAGCACCCCGCGCCAGCTCGGGATGAGTCTGCGGGCACCGGTGCGCTTCGGCTTCTTGCCGGAGGGCCGGTTCTCCCAGCCGCCGGGGGAAGCGTTGCTGCTGCTCATGTCTGTACTGACTCCTCCGCGGCCGCCGAGGGTTGTGCCGCGGCGGAACATCTTGGGTCAATCGTGCCGTACGACCCGCCGGACACCCTCCCACCATCAGGACAAAACGGGTCATCGCTGCGCATCCGTGACAAGCCTGTGACAGGCCGAAAGCGTGACACCCACCACCCCGCCGGGTGAAAACTCCATGGCATCGGGAGGTCACCACGAGTAAGGTCGGGCGCTTGCGCGCGAACGGGCGGACCCGTTCCCCATCACCGGGAGGAGGGACCATGCACCTGTACGCGACCGTGGCGGCGAGCGGCTTCCGGCGCCACGCCACGTACCGGGTGGCCACCGCGGCCGGCGTATTCACCAACACGGTCTTCGGCTTCATCACCGCATACACCTACATCGCCCTCTGGCACGAACGGCCCCACCTGGGGGGCTACGACCAGTCCATGGCGTTGACGTACGTCTGGATCGGGCAGGCACTGTTCGCGACCTCCTCCCTCATGGGCGGCGGGTTCCAGGACGAGCTGATCGAGCGCGTCCGCAGCGGCGACATCGCCGTCGACCTCCACCGCCCCGCCGACCTGCAGGCCTGGTGGCTCGCCGCCGACCTCGGACGGGCCGGCTACCAGCTGATCGCCCGCGGCGTGGTGCCCATGGCCTGCGGCGCCCTCGCCTTCGACCTCGCCCTCCCGGCCTCCCCCGCCACCTGGGCCTGCTTCCTGCTGTCGGTCGCCCTCGGGGTCGTCGTCAGCTTCGCCCTGCGCTATCTCGTCGTCCTCAGCGTCTTCTGGCTCATGGACGGCACCGGGATCGTGGCTGTCTCCGGCCTGTCCACGCTCTTCTTCTCCGGCATGCTGCTGCCCCTCAACGCCTTCCCCGGCGAGCTGGCCGCGATCACCCTGCTGCTGCCCTGGTCAGCACTGCTCCAGGTCCCCGCCGACATCCTGCTCGGCCGGCACACCGGCGCCGCCCTCGCCGCCGCCCTGGGCTTCCAGGCCGTCTGGGCGGTGCTCCTGCTCGGCGCGGGGCGGCTGCTGCAGTCCGCGGCCACCCGCAAGGTGGTGGTCCAGGGTGGCTGAGGCACTGCGCGCCTACGGGCTGATCGTGTGGATGTGGACCCGCTCGACCATGGCGTACCGGGCGTCGTTCGCGATGACCGCGGCCGTCAACTTCGCCGCCACCGGGCTGGACTTCCTCACGATCCTGCTGATGTTCTCCCAGATCGACCGGCTCGGCGGCTTCTCCCTGCCCGAGGTCGCCTTCCTCTACGGCACCGCCGGCATCGCCTTCGGCATGGCCGACCTCGCCCTGGGCAGCATGGAGCGGCTCGGCGACCGGGTCCGCGACGGCACGCTCGACACCCTCCTGGTGCGGCCCGTGCCCGTGCTCGCCCAGGTCGCCGCCGACCGCTTCGCCCTGCGCCGGATCGGCCGTATCGTCCAGGGACTGCTCGTCCTGGGCTGGTCGGTGACCCGCCTGGAACTGCACTGGACCGCCCTGGACCTGGTGCTGCTGCCGGTGATGCTGCTCAGCGGCGCCGGGATCTTCGGCGCGGTCTTCGTCGCCGGCGCGGCCTTCCAGTTCTGGGCCGGCGACGCCTCGGAGGTGCAGAACTCCTTCACCTACGGCGGCGCCACCCTGCTGCAGTTCCCGCCGTCGGTCTTCGCCAAGGACCTCGTACGCGGCGTCACCTTCGTGGTGCCGCTCGCCTTCGTCAACTGGCTGCCCGCGCTGCGCATCCTCGGCCGCCAGGACCCCCTCGGCCTGCCCGGCTGGGTGGACTTCGCCCCACCGCTGGTCGCCGTCGCCTGCTGCGCCCTGGCCGGCGCCGCCTGGCGGGCGGGCCTGCGTTCGTACCGGAGCACCGGGAGCTGATGCCCGACATGACCTCCCTCATCGAACTCGACGGCGTCGAGAAGGTCTTCGACGTACGCCGCCGCGCCGGCCTGCTGCGCCGCGAACGCCGCCGGGTACGCGCCGTGGACGGCCTCTCCTTCACCGTCCCCGCCGGCCAGGTGGTCGGGTACATCGGGCCCAACGGCGCCGGCAAGTCCACCACCGTCAAGATGCTCACCGGCATCCTCACCCCCAGCGGCGGCCGGCTGCGCGTCGCCGGCATCGACCCCTCCCGCGAGCGCACCCGGCTCGCCCGCCGCGTCGGCGTCGTCTTCGGGCAGCGCACCACCTTGTGGTGGGACCTGCCGCTGCGGGACTCCTACGAACTCGTGCGCCGCATGTACCGCGTCGACGCCGCCCGCTACCGCCGCAACCTCGACCGCTGCGTCGGCCTGCTCGACCTCGCACCGCTCCTGGACGTCCCCGTACGGCAGCTCTCGCTCGGCCAGCGCATGCGCGGCGACATCGCCGCGGCGCTCCTCCACGACCCCGAGGTGCTCTACCTCGACGAGCCCACCATCGGGCTGGACGTCGTCAGCAAGGCGAAGGTGCGCTCGTTCCTGCGGGCCGTCAACACCGAGCAGGGCACCACCGTCCTGCTCACCACCCACGACCTCACCGACATCGAGCAGCTGTGCGGCCGCGTCATGGTGATCGACCACGGCCGCCTGGTGTACGACGGGGGGCTCGACGGGCTGCACGCCGCGGGCGAGAGCGAACGCACCCTCGTCGTCGACTTCGAACGGGAACTGCCGCCCGTGGAACTCCCGGGCGCCCGCTGCGAGCGCGTCGAAGGACCCCGGCAGTGGATCGCCTTCCCCGCGGCCGCCAGCGCGGCGCCCCTGGTCGCCGAACTCACCGCGCGGCACGGCGTCGTCGACCTGTCGGTGCGCGAACCGACCATCGAGGACGTCATCGCCCGCATGTACACCGCGAGCAGCACCGCCCCGGCCTGACGGACCGCAGCCGCCCCGACGGTGCCACGGGGGCGGGGGCCGGTGTGCGTGCCGAGCCGGCCGGCGACGCGCCCGGAACGGGTGCCCGGGCCCCGATCGTCGCGGGCCCGGCCCGCTCGCCCCCGCACCGGCACCCTCCCCGACCGCCGACGCCACCCACGGGCGTACCGGCGACCGGCCCACGGCGTCCACGACCGCCGGGCCGGCCCTGCGGGAAGACTTGGGCAAACCGCCCCCGACTGCGCGATGGGCACGATGTGCGGCCATCACGTGACCGGCCCGACAACGGCCGCACCACCGTCCGGCAGCCCACCCCGACGCGATCGTCACGGGCCCGGCCCGCTCGCCCCCGCACCGGCACCCTTCCCGACCGCCGGCGCCACCCACGGGCGTACCGGCGACCGGCGCCGCGGGTCATCTGCGGCGAGCTCCCCGACCCCGGTCCGTACTTGCCCGGCAGGCTCGTTGGGCCCCGCAGAGCGCGTGGGCACCCCGGGCCGCCATGAGGACGGGGGCCGCAATCGACGGAGTCCTCCCCGGCACGGGGACGTTCCCGACCGGGAGCGCGGGCCGGACCGCGTCGTCCCGCCCGGGGGTCAGCGCAGCGAGGTCAGCGCCGCCCGTACCCGCTCCACCGCGCCCGCCGTGGTCGACGCGTGCGCCGACAGCCGGACGGAGTCCGTCCGCACCGACGGGGTCACCCCGTGCGCGTGCAGTGCCTTGGCGACCTGGGCCGGGTCCACGTCCGGCACCGCGAAGGACACGATGCCCGCCCGCTCGGCACGCGCCACCGGGGACAGCACCTGCCCGCCCGCCGAACGGACCACGTCGATCAGCTCGTCGACCCGGCGCGCGACATGCGCCTCGATCGCGGCCACCCCGACGCCCTCGACCAGCTCCAGCGCCACCGCGAAGGCCGCGGCCGTCACCGGGCTCAGATTGGTGATGCTCCAGCGCAGCGCGTCCGGCGCGACCGGGTGCTCGGTGTCGTCGAAGACGGCGACGTCCTCCACCCCGGTCCACCCCGTCAGCGTGGGCTCCAGCCGCTCCAGGGCCCGGTCCGACAGCGCCGCGAAACCGGTCGCCCAGCTCGCCCGCAGCCACTTCTGGCCGCCCGCCACGACCACGTCCGCCGCCTGCCACGGCAGCTCGACGACGCCGAAGCCCTGCATCGCGTCCACCACGAGCAGCCGGTCGCCGACGACCTCGCGCAGCGCGGCGAGGTCGGCCCGGTACCCGGTGCGGAAGTCCACGGCGCTGACCGAGACCGCCACCACGTCGTCCGTCAGCGCAGCGCGCACCGCGTCCGGGGTCGGCGCGCCGTCCAGCCAGCGCGGGACCGCCCGGCCCAGAGCGGCCGTACGCCGCCACGGGTAGTGGTTGGCGGGGAAGTCGGCCGACGGCACCAGGACGGCGCCTGCGGGCACACCGAAAGCGGCGTGGAAGAGCCCGGTGGAGGCGTTGGGCAGCAGCGCCACGTGCCCGGTGTCCGTCCCCGCCAGCCGGGCCGCCGCGGCCCGGGCGCGCGGCTCAGCCCGCATCAGCTCGTTGACGGTGGTGTGGTCGGCCTCGGCCGACGCCGCCAGGGCGGCCGCTGTAGCGTCCAGGACGTCCCGCGAGGGCGGGCCGTAGCGTGCGAAGTCCAGGTAGCCCTCGGGCTCGCTGAAGTGCCCGGCGTAGCCGGGCAGACCGCCCGTGTGGTCCGTCATGGGTCTCGCCGTCCGTCCGTACTCGTCACACCTTGGCCGCCGCGCCGCCCTTGAGCAGCGACAACCGCACAGTCTCCGCCATGCGCAGGTAGCCGGCGTCACTGGGGTGCAGATGGTCGCCGGAGTCGTAGGCGGGCAGCAGCGCGGAGGGACGGCGCGGGTCGCGCAGCGCCCGGTCGAAGTCGATCACGTCGTCGTACACCGTGCCCGCCCGGATCGCGGCGTTCACCTGCTGCCGCACCGCCTCGGTGTGCGCGTTGAAGCCCGCATGGCCCCCGCTGGGCATCAGCGTGGCGCCCAGCACCCGCAGCCCGCGCTCGTGGCCGCGCGCCACGATCTCCCGCAACCCGGAGAGGATCTCGCGCGCACCGGTCCGCTGCGGCGGCCTGATCACGTCATTGATGCCCAGCTCGACGACGAGCGTGCGGACGCCGGTCTGGGAGAGCGCGTCGCGCTCGAGGCGGCTCAGGCCGCTGGGATTGCCGCCGTTCTCGCCGTCGCGCAGCACCCGGTTGCCGCTGATCCCCTGATTGAGGACGCCGAGCCGCAATCCCCGGTCACCGGAGCCGCGCAGCCGCGCCGCCAGGCGGTCCGGCCAGCGGTGGTTCGCGCCGGACGTGGAGGTGATGCCGTCGGTGATCGAGTCACCGAACAGCACCACCGACCCGGCCGCCTGCCGCGTGAAGACGTCCACCCCCGTCACATAGCGCCAGTAGGGGGTCCGCGCGGTGTAAGCGGCGCCGTCGGTCCGCGCGGTGCGCTCGCCGAGCGCCATGAACGAGGTCTGCCGCGCCCGCGGGTGGTACGTCACCGGGCCCGAGGCCTGCGGCGTGTACGTCGTCACCAGGAGGTCCGCCGCCTGCGGCACGGCCAGTTGCACGGGATCGCTGACGACGCCGCCGCCCGCGGGGATCCGCACCTGCGTCCGCCCGCCGAAGGTCAGCGACCGCATCGTGCCGCGCGCCGCGGCCGGCGACCCCTCGGCCGCCGCGACGGCGACCGTCGCCCGGCCGATCAGCAGCGGCGTCCGGCCGAAGAGGTTGGAGAGGTGGATGCGCACCGAGGTGCCGCCGACACTGGTGTGCACCACGTTGCGGATCGACCACCCCGCGTAGCCCTTGGGCACGTTCGGCTCGCCCCCGACCGGGGATGCCGACCAGGTGCCCACCCAAGAACCGGACGCCGCGGGCGCGGCCTGGTTGGGGACACCGGGCAGTCCGGCCGCCACCGCGGGCCTCCCGGAACGGCCGGAGGAGTCGCCGCGGCCGGCGGTGACGAAGATCGCGGCGGAGAGAACCGCGACCAGCGCGACAATTCCGGCGAGCAGTGCATAACCCGTCGATCTGGCCATGCGGCGCTTCACTCCTGGGATCAAAGGGCGGGAAACCGGCGCGATCCGCTGCCGCCATGATCCCATGGAGGCGTCGGGCCTGCCCGTCTGCATTGTCGGACGCCGGGAACTCGTTGTTCGTTCCACTCGAAGAGTGTGGTGTGGACGATACGCGGAAGGAGTGGATGCGGCGGATGGAAACGGCTGCGGTGACCGGATCGGACCAAGACCCGACTCCGGCGTTCTCGTACAGCCCCGCCGACGAGGGCAGGCGGCGCGGCGTACGACGCATGAAGGTGATCGCCACCGGCCTGCTGCTGGTGGCAACAGCCGTGTACGGGCTGGCCAAGTGGGCCGAGTCGGCGGGGGTCGGCGCGTGGTCCGGCTACGTCGCGGCCGCCGCCGAGGCGGGCATGGTCGGCGCCCTCGCCGACTGGTTCGCGGTGACCGCGCTCTTCCGCAGACCGCTCGGCCTGCCCATCCCGCACACCGCGATCATCCCCACCAAGAAGGACGCGCTCGGCCGCACCCTCGGCGACTTCGTCGGCGAGAACTTCCTGTCCCCGCAGGTCGTCCGCACCCGGCTGCGCAAGGTCGGCATCGCCCGGCGGCTCGGCGCCTGGCTGGAACACCCCGACCACGCCGACCGCGTCACCGAACAGGGCGCCGCCGCCCTGCGCGGCGCCCTGACCGTGCTGCGCGACTCCGACGTCCAGGCGGTGGTCGGCGAGGCCATCACCCGGCGCGCCGACGCCCAGGAGATCGCCCCGGGGATCGGGAAGATGCTGGAGCGCGTCGTCGCCGACGGCGGGCACCGGCGAGTGGTCGACCTGGTCTGCGTCCGGGCGCACGACTGGCTGGTCGAGCACTCCGACTCGGTGATGCACGCCGTCCAGGAGGGCGCCCCCGGCTGGACCCCGCGCTTCGTGGACCGCCGGGTCGGCGAACGCGTCTACAAGGAACTCGTGCGCTTCACCGCCGAGATGCGGGACATGCCCGAGCACCCCGCCCGCGGCGCCATCGACCGCTTCCTGGCCGACTTCGCCCGTGAACTGCAGTCCGACCCCGACACCCGGACCCGCGTCGAACGGCTCAAGAAGGACCTGATCGCCCGCGACGAGGTCCAGGACCTCATCGAGTCCGCGTGGGGCTCGGTCCGCGGCATGATCGTCGCCGCCGCCGAGGACGAGCGCAGCGAACTGCGGCTGCGGGCCCGGGCCTCGCTGCTGTCGCTGGGCGCGCGGATGACCGAGGACCCCCGGCTCACCGCCAAGATCGACGGCTGGCTGGAGGACGCCGCCACGTACGTGGTCACCACCTACCGCGACGAGATCACCGCGCTGATCACCGACACCATCGCCGGGTGGGACCCCGAGCAGACCACCCGCAAGATCGAGGCGAACGTCGGCAGGGACCTGCAGTTCATCCGGATCAACGGCACCGTCGTCGGCTCCCTGGCGGGGCTGGTCATCTACACCGTGTCACGGCTTCTGACGGGGTAGCGGGGCGGTGGCGTGAAGCGGGGAGGCCACGGAACCAGGAAACTGACGCCACGTCACCTGCCCGGCCGGCATGGCCACCCGCCCCACGTTCCGCCACGCCGGCAGGGACGCGCGCTGCCGGGCCCCGGCGAAACCGCCCTCGCCCTCGGCGCCGTCCCGTCACGTGGCCCAGGCGGCGGCGCGCACCGGGTCACCACCCTGGAGCGGCAACGGGACCACACCGGCCCCTCCGACACCCCCACCCCCAAGACATCGGATGAATCCGCACCAGCCGGCGGCACCGCACCCAGGAGCCGACCCCGCAGCCGGCGGCGCCGACGCCCGCAACACCGTCCACCCCCGCCGCCACATGACCGGACCCGGCCACCACATCACCCACACCACTGGGGCGACTCGCCGCAGCGGAACCACGCCGACCCCCCGTACGTCATCCCCTGCGGAACGAACGGAAGGAGGAGTCCCCATGATGCGAAGCACCGCCGCAGCCGCACGCGTGCACGGCGCCGCCCTCCTGCTCCTCCTCACAGGCCTCCTGCTCACCCACAGCGGCCTCACCACCACCGTCGCCGCCGCCGCGACCACCGCCACGCTCGCCCTCCTGCTCGGCAGCGCCCTCCGCCTCTCGGCCACCGCACCCTCCGTACCCCGCGGACGCGTCCGCACCGCGCTGCGCGACCGGGAACGCCGCACCGCCTTCCTCCCCCAGCGCGACCCCGACGCCTCCGGCCGCCCACGCCCCAGGGCTCCCGGCCGCCCCCTCCCGACGGCCGCCTAGGGGCAACGCCACCGCCACCGCACCACACGGCACCCGCTGCCCCACCGCGCCCCGTCACGCCGCGCCCACCCGACCGACCGGCACGACGACACCCGCGGAGGGTCCCACCCCCATGTCCGTGTTCACGCACGCCCTGCTCACCCTCACCGACAACCTCGCCCCCCTCACCGGACGCGCCGCCGCACCCGCCGCCGCGATCGTCCTCGTCACCCTCCTGGTACGACTCGCCCTCCACCCCCTCGCCCGCGCCGCCGCCCGCGGCGAGAAGGCCCGCACCGCACTCGCCCCACGCGTCGCCGAACTGCGCCGCAAGCACGCACGCGACCCCCAGGAACTCCAGCGCGCCCTCAACGGCCTCTACACCCAGCAGGGCGCCTCCCCCTTCGCCGGCATGCTCCCGACCCTCCTCCAACTGCCCGCCTTCTTCGTGCTCTACCACGCCTCCTCCACCGCCCGGATCGCCGACGACCGGACCGGCGCCCTGCACGTCGCGATCCTCGTCGTGGTCGCCGCCGTCGCCTACTGGTCCTACCGCCGCGCCCGCAAGGCCTCCCCCGACGCCCAGGGCCTCGCCAAGCACCTCCCGCTGCTCTCCTTCGGCACCCTGGTCACCGCCGCCGTCGTCCCCCCGGCCGCCGGGCTCTACATCGCCACCTCCGCCGCCTGGACCGTCGCCGAACGCGCCTATCTGCACAGGCCACGCCGTGGGCAAGGGGTTGCGGACGCCGCCCCCGCGGCTGGAGGATCAACCAAGACCTCCGATGACCGCCCCCATCGGACATGACCCCGGACACGACCACCGACATGACCACCACCCCCGACCACACCCGGAGAGTCTTGTGAAGCTGCTGCGAGTCGGCCCCGCCGGAGCCGAACGCCCGGCCCTGCTCGACCAGGACGGCACCCTGCGCGACCTGTCCTCCCTCACCCCCGACATCGACGGCCCCCTGCTCGCCGACGCGGACACCCTCGCCCGCATCCGCGCCGCGGCCGCCGACGGCACCCTCCCCGCCCTCGACCCCGACGACCTGCGCGTCGGCCCGCCGCTCAGCCGCATCGGCAAGATCGTCTGCATCGGCCTCAACTACCACGACCACGCCCGCGAGACCGGCGCCGCCGTCCCCGACGAGCCCATCCTCTTCATGAAGGCCCCCGACACCGTCGTCGGCCCCGACGACACCGTCCTCGTCCCCCGCGGCAGCCTCAAGACCGACTGGGAGGTCGAACTCGCCGTCGTCATCGGCGCCGAACTGCGCTACGCGGCCGGCGAATCGGAGGCCCTCGCCGCCGTGGCCGGCTACGCCGTCTCCCACGACGTCTCCGAACGCGCCTTCCAGATCGAGCGCGGCGGCCAATGGGACAAGGGCAAGAACTGCGAGACCTTCAACCCCCTCGGCCCCTGGCTCGTCACCGCCGACGAGGTCCCCGACCCCCAGGCGCTGGGCCTGCGGCTGTGGGTCAACGGCGACCTCAAGCAGGACGGCAGCACCGCCGAGCAGATCTTCCCGGTCGCCGAAGTCGTCCGCTACGTCAGCCAGTTCATGACGCTCTACCCCGGCGACGTCATCAACACCGGCACCCCGGCCGGCGTCGCCCTCGGCCGCCCCGAGCCCAAGCCCTACCTCCGGGCCGGCGACGTCGTCGAGCTCGAGATCGACGGGCTCGGCCACCAGCGCCAGGTCCTCAAGGACGCGTAGCCCCCCAACCCCCCGCCGAAGGGCGCCCGGCACGACACGCCGGGCGCCCTCGCCGCATCCGGACGGCGTAACCGTCGTACAAGTGCGTCGTTAAAGCGTGCGAAAGTGCAACACACGACCGCACGGGGGAAATCAGTGCGCGCAAGCCCCTACACCCGCGATCTCTTGTCCGACGCCGTCGCGTCGTCGCGTACGCTCACCGAGGCGATGATCAAGCTCGGGCTGGACCCGAAGAGCCCGACCAGGGGCTACCTCCGTGAGCGGATGAGACGGTTGCACGTGGACACATCGCATTTCGAACGAGAAGGCGGTCGTTGGACACGCGAACTGCTCACCGAGGCGGTCGCCGCGTCGACAAACATGTATGAGGTACTCAGCCACCTGGGGGTGGACGCCGTCGGCGGCCAGCACACGCACATCAGTCGACGCATCCGCGGGTTCGGCATCGACATCTCGCATTTCGTGACCAGAGCGCGAAGCAAGGGCCGACGGTCGCATGACGAACTCCTGGTCAGGCAGGAAGCAGGGACGGCCCGTCGCGTTCACAGTGACCGGCTCAAGAGCGCGCTGCTGGCGAAGGGCGTCGCCGAGTGCTGCGCGCTCTGCGGTACGGAGCCCGTGTGGTGCGGCCGGCCGCTGCCCTTGGAGGTCGACCACATCGACGGCAACTGGCGGGACAACCGCCTCCGCAATCTCCGTCTGCTGTGCCCGAACTGCCACGCGACGACCGATACGTACCGGGGCCGGGGCAAGCGGCACGACCGGAGCACCACCCAGTGAGCGCCGGGACCCCGTACACCCGCGAACTGCTCGAGGAAGCGGCGGCTCGATGCCATTCCATGAAGGAGGTCGTGGCGTTTCTCGACAGGGTTCCCTACGAAAAGCTGCACCGCTACCTGTACAAGCGGTTCGGTGACTTCGGCATCGACATCTCCCATTTCCGCGGGCTCACTTACGGCGCAGGCCGCAAGCGCCCTCGACCCACGCCCACAGAACTCCGCGAGGCCGTGGCGCTTTCCGTGTCGGTGGCCGAGACCCTCCGTCGACTGAGCAGGCCCGACAACACGCGCACCCGCGCGCTGTTCCGTGCTTGGCTGGCCGAGGACGGACTGGATACCGGGCACTTCCTCGGGCAGGCACACGGCAACCGGAACAGCACCAGGGGCAGGAAGCCCGCAGCCGCCATCCTCGTCGCGCGCAGCGACGGCTACCGCACCAAAGCGGTACTCCTGCGAAGGGCCCTCGCCGAGATCGGCGTGCCGTCCCAGTGCGCACAATGCGGCACCGGCGAGCGCTGGCTCGGCAGGCCGATGACGCTGGAAGTGGATCATATCAACGGCGACCCGCTGGACGACCGAGCGGAGAATCTGCGGCTGTTGTGTCCGAACTGTCATGCCGTCACCGACACCTGGTGCCGTGGGGGCAGACGCCCGGCAGTCAGGTAAACCACCTACGATTCCGCAGCCGCCACCCGTTACCATGGGTGGCGGCTAGCGGCGGTGGCGCAGAGGTGACGCAGCAGACTTAGGATCTGTGGCCCTTGATCGGGCTTGAGGGTTCGAATCCCTTCCGCCGCACCCCTTGCGGCCTGCGAATCCACGAATTGGGTGCGCAGGCCGCAACGCTCTCACCCCAGCAGTTCCCCCACCACCGGCACCAGCGCCCGGAAGGCCTGACCGCGGTGGCTGATGGCGTTCTTCTCCTCCGCGGTGAGCTCGGCGCAGGTCCGGGACTCGCCGAGCGGCTGGAGGATCGGGTCGTAGCCGAACCCGCCCGCGCCGTGGGGCTCGAAGCGCAGCGTGCCGAGGAGGCGGCCCTCGACGACGCGTTCGGTGCCGTCGGGGAGGGCGAGGGCGGCGGCGCACGCGAAGTGGGCGGCGCGGTGGGGGGCGTCGATGTCGGAGAGCTGGGCGAGGAGGAGCTCGAGGTTGGCGCGGTCGTCGCCGTGCTTGCCGGCCCAGCGGGCGGAGAAGATGCCGGGGGCGCCGCCGAGGACGTCGACGCAGAGGCCGGAGTCGTCGGCGACGGCGGGGTGGCCGGTGGCCTGGGCGAGGGCGTGGGCCTTGAGGAGGGCGTTCTCCGCGAAGGTGACGCCGGTCTCGCGGACGTCGGGGATCTCGGGGTAGGCGTCGGCGCCGACGAGCTCCACGCCGAGTCCGGCGTCGGCCAGGATGGCGTGGAGTTCGGCGACCTTGTGGGCGTTGCGGGTGGCGAGGACCAGGCGGGTGTGCGGCATGGTCCGATTATCCCGTCAGCCGGGGGTGCAGACCTTGGAGAGTTCGGATGCGGCGTCGGCGACGGGGGTGATGTCGGGGACTTCGCCGTTCTCGGCGGCCTTCTGTGCGTTCTCGACGGCTTTTTGGAGGTCGCCCACGGCGGTGTCGACGTCGGCGTTGCCGGTCTTGTCGCCGAGTTCGGCGAGGTCGTCGGCGATCTGGTCGAGGGCGTTGGCGGCGTCCTGTGGGCTGTTGCCGGCGTTGCTGACGGCGTTCTGCAGGTTCTGGACGTCGGTGGCGACCTGGGTTGCGACGTTGGCGCAGTCGAGGGCTTTGTCGACGGCGTCCACGGCGCTGCAGCCGACGAGGGCGGTGGTGCCGAGGGCGGCCGCGGTGGCGAGCGCTGCGAGGCGGCGGGTGCGTGGGTGCATACCTTTACATACGCACCGCGCCGTCCTCGGGTTGCGTTTTCCAGACCTTCTCTTTGTCAGCCCTTGGTGATCTGTTCGAGTTCGGTGAGGGCGGCGCGCTGGAGCGCGTCGAGTTCGGTGCAGCCGGCGACGGCGAGGTCGAGGAGGCTGTTGAGTTCCTTGCGGTCGAAGGGCTGGCCCTCGGCGGTGCCCTGGACCTCGACGAAGCGGCCGTCGCCGGTGCAGACGACGTTCATGTCGGTCTCGGCGCGGACGTCCTCCTCGTAGCAGAGGTCGAGCATGGGGACGCCGTCGATGATGCCGACGCTGACGGCGCTGACGGTGCCGCTGAGGGGCTGGGCCTTGGGGCGGACGAGCTTGCGGCCGTGCATCCAGGTGACGGCGTCGGCGAGGGCGACGTAGGCGCCGGTGATGGCGGCGGTGCGGGTGCCGCCGTCGGCCTGGAGGACGTCGCAGTCGAGGACGACGGTGTTCTCGCCGAGTGCCTTGTAGTCGATGACGGCGCGCAGGGAGCGGCCGATGAGGCGGCTGATCTCGTGGGTGCGGCCGCCGATCTTGCCGCGGACGGACTCGCGGTCGCCGCGGGTGTTGGTGGCGCGGGGCAGCATGGCGTATTCGGCGGTGACCCAGCCTTCGCCGCTGCCCTTGCGCCAGCGGGGGACGCCCTCGGTGACGGAGGCGGTGCAGAGGACCTTGGTGTCGCCGAAGGAGACGAGGACGGATCCTTCGGCGTGCTTGCTCCAGCCGCGGTGGATGGTGACGGGGCGGAGCTCTTCGGGGGTGCGGCCGTCGATACGAGACATGGCGTCGAGCCTAGTCGTAGCGCGGCCCGGGGCCCGTGCCGGTCCGGGAACGGGCCCCTTGCGGGTGAGGTGGGGTGGCCCGGCGGTCAGTGCCGGGTCACATCATGTCCTCGATGTCGGCGGCGATGGGGTCGGCGTCGGTGCCGATGACGACCTGGATGGCGGTGCCCATCTTGACGACGCCGTGGGCTCCGGCGGCCTTGAGCGCGGCCTCGTCGACGAGCGAGGCGTCCTTGACCTCCGTGCGGAGACGGGTGATGCAGCCCTCGACTTCCTCGATGTTGTCGAGCCCGCCGAGCCCGGCGACGATCTTCTCTGCCTTGCTGGCCATCTGTACTCCTGGTTGGTCTCGGCCGTTCGGTCCGATTTCACACCGTAATGCAGTGGTGGACCGTATTTGCGGGGATGCATGGGTGACGCAGCCGTGCCGCAACTGGTCTACACCACATTACCTGCCGGGAGGTAGTCCCATGGGTCCGGACGCCGCCGCAGCCGCCCCGCGTCCGAGCCGGAAGTGGGGCTCCGTGCTGTTCCAGGGGCTGCAGAAGATGGGGCGCAGTCTGCAGTTGCCGATCGCTGTGCTGCCGGCGGCGGGCATCTTGAACCGGCTGGGGCAGGACGACGTCTTCGGCCCGGAGGGGCTGGGCTGGGACGGAGTGGCCAAGGTGTTCAACGGCGCGGGCGGCGCGCTGCTGGACGGTTCGCTGGGGCTGCCGCTGCTGTTCGCGGTGGGCGTGGCCATCGGCATGGCGAAGAAGGCGGACGGCTCGACGGCGCTGGCGGCGGTGGCGGGTTTCCTCGTCTACTACGGGGTGCTGCACCAGTTCCCGCAGGACTGTCCGCGGGGGACGGCGTTCCTGGCGACGAGCACCATCAGCGGGGCGTGCATCCCGCCGGGGACGCCGTCAGCGGCGGCTCCGGCGGCGTACCAGAACCCGGGGGTGTTCGGCGGCATCGTGATCGGGCTGCTGACCGCGTTCTTCTGGCAGCGCTACCACCGGACGAGGCTGGTGGACTGGCTGGGCTTCTTCAACGGGCGCCGGCTCGTACCGATCATCATGGCGTTCGTCGGGATCGTCTTCGCGGTGCTGTGCGTGTTCGTCTGGCCGCCGGTCGGCTCCGGACTCACCGCGTTCAGTCAGTGGCTCACGGACCTGGGCTCGTACGGGGCGGGGATCTTCGGTGTGGCGAACCGGGCGTTGCTGACGGTGGGGCTGCACCAGTTCCTCAACGTCTTCGTGTGGTTCCAGTTCGGCAGTTTCACCAAGCCGGACGGGACGGTGGTGCACGGGGACATCACGCGCTTCCTGCAGGGCGACCCGACGGCCGGGCAGTTCACCTCCGGGTTCTTCCCGATCATGATGTTCGCGCTGCCGGCCGCCGCGCTGGCGATCACGCACTGCGCCCGTCCGGCCCGCCGCAAGGAGGTGGGGGGCCTGATGCTGTCGGTGGCGCTGACCTCGTTCGTGACGGGCATCACCGAGCCGATCGAGTACTCGTTCCTGTTCATCGCGCCGGCGCTGTACGCGATCCACGCGGTGCTGACCGGGGTGTCCATGGCGGTGACATGGGGCCTGGGGGTGCACGACGGCTTCACGTTCTCGGCGGGGCTGATCGACTACGTCATCAACTGGAACCTCGCGACGAAGCCGTGGTTGATCGTCCCGATCGGGCTGGTCTTCGCGGCGGTGTACTACACGCTCTTCCGCTTCGTGATCACCAGGTTCGACCTGGCGACACCGGGGCGTGAGCCGGAGGAGATCGCGGAGGAGATGGAGCGGGGCAACGTCAGGGCGTAGCGAGAGCACCACGCTCGGGAGTGTGGTCTAGACCACATCGGAGGAGCCTTTCCTTGACGCGCCGCTTACATGTTAATACTGGTCTACACCACTCGGTGGTTTAGACCAGGAGGAACCCCCCCCATGACAACCGCCACCGCATCGGCGGCCCCCGCAGCGAAGAAGCGGGGCTCCGGCCTTTTCCAGGGCCTGCAGAAGGTCGGCCGCAGCCTGCAGCTGCCGATCGCCGTCCTGCCGGCGGCGGGCATTCTGCTGCGTCTCGGCCAGCCCGACGTGCACGAGAAGTGGCACTTCCCGACCAAGCTGGTCGAGATCTTCGGAACGGCCGGCGGCGCGGTCTTCGACAATTTGCCGTTGCTCTTCTGCATCGGCGTGGCGATCGGTTTCGCCAAGAAGGCGGACGGCTCCACCGCACTGGCGGCCCTCGTCGGCTTCCTGGTCTACAGCAACGTCCTGAAGGCCTTCCCGGTCACCGAGGCCAAGATCCAGGCAGGCGCGGACATCCCCGCGACCTACAACAATCCGGGCGTCCTCGGCGGCATCTTGATGGGGCTGCTCTCGGCCGTCCTCTGGCAGCGGTTCCACCGCACGCGGCTCAAGGACTGGCTGGGCTTCTTCAACGGCCGCCGTCTCGTGCCCATCATCATGGCCTTCGTCGGCACGCTCGTGGGCATCTTCTTCGGTCTGGTCTGGGAACCCATCGGTGAGGTCATCAGTGACTTCGGCGAGTGGATGACCGGTCTCGGCAGCGTGGGCGCCGGCCTCTTCGGCCTGATCAACCGAGGGCTGATCCCGATCGGCATGCACCAGTTCGTCAACTCGGTGGCCTGGTTCCAGCTCGGCGACTTCACCAACAGCGCCGGCGAGGTCGTCCACGGTGACCTCACCCGCTTCTTTGACCACGACCCGACTGCCGGGCAGTTCATGTCCGGCTTCTTCCCGATCATGATGTTCGGCCTGCCGGCCGCCGCCCTCGCCATCGCACACTCCGCCCGGCCCGAGCGCCGGAAAGCCGTGCTCGGCATGATGATGTCGCTGGCGCTTACCTCGTTCCTGACCGGCATCACCGAGCCGATCGAGTTCTCGTTCATGTTCATCGCCCCGTTGCTGTTCGCCGTCCACGCCGTACTCACGGCGCTGTCCATGGCGATCACCTGGGGATTCGGTGTGCATCACGGCTTCACGTTCTCGGCTGGTGCCATCGACTACGGCATGAACTGGACGTTCGCAACGAAACCCTGGCTGATCATCCCCATCGGCCTGGTGTTCGCGGTGATCTACTACGTGGTCTTCCGCTTCGCGATCACCAAGTTCAACCTCCCCACTCCTGGCCGCGAGCCAGACGACGAGCTCGAGGACGCCGCCAAGGCGTAACGCCCGGCGCGACACACGACGAAGCCCCCGGAACCGCCTGGTTCCGGGGGCCTCGTGCTGCTCGGGGAGGGCGTGAGGACGGTCAGACCTCGTAGACCGCGCCGGCCTTCGCCACCTCGACCGGGCCGTCGTAGACCTCGCGGGCGTGCTCGAGGGCGGTCTGCGGGTCGGTCCACGGCGGGATGTGGGTGAGCACCAGCCGCCCGGCCCCCGCGCGGTCCGCGTACTGGCCGGCCTCGCGGCCATTGAGGTGCAGCTCGGGGATGTCCTCCTTGCCGTACGTGAAGGAGGCCTCGCACAGGAAGAGGTCGGTGCCCTCGGTGAGGTTCAGCAGCGCGTCGCAGGGGCCGGTGTCCCCCGAATAGGTGATGGCGCGACCGGCGTGCTCGACACGGAAGCCGAATGCCTCGACGGGGTGGCTGACGACGTCCGCGGTGACGGTGAAGGGGCCGAGACGGAAGGTGCCGGGTTCGAGGGTGCGGAAGTCGAAGACCTCGCTCATGCACTTCTCGTCGGGCACGTCCCCGTACGCGCTGGCCAGCCGCCGCTCGGTGCCCTCGGGCCCGTAGACGGGGATGGCGTGGGCGGGGCCGCCCTCGTGCCGGTAGTAGCGCGCGACGAAGTACCCGCACATGTCGATGCAGTGGTCGGCGTGCAGATGGCTGAGCAGGATGGCGTCGAGGTCGTACAGACCACAGTGGCGCTGCATCTCGCCGAGGGCGCCGTTGCCCATGTCGAGGAGCAGCCTGAAGCCGTCGGCCTCGATGAGGTAGCTCGAGCAGGCCGATTCCGCGGACGGAAACGACCCCGAGCAGCCGACGACGGTGAGCTTCATGTGCAGAAACCTCCGTGGATTGTTCCGGGGGTCTTGCGATGGCGCGCCACGGCGCCCCCGCTCCGCAGGGGGAGGGGGGAGGGGGCGGGAGCGACTCGCCATGTGTTCTTGAGCGTAAGGCGCACGGCGTGCGCGTGCTCCTTCGCGGAGCCCCGTTGTGGGCGGAATCACCAGTACGGCGCCCTCGCCGCCGGAAGTCCGACGGGACGAGGGCGCCGTGGGGTGCGGATCAGGCCCAGAGCTGGCCGTGCAGGGCGGCGACGGCCGCCTCGGTGGACTCGGCGGTGTAGATGCCGGTCGACAGGTACTTCCAGCCGCCGTCGGCGACGACGAACACGATGTCGGCGCGTTCTCCGGCGCGTTCGGCCTTGCGGGCCACGCCGAGGGCGGCGTGCAGGGCGGCTCCGGTGGAGACGCCGGCGAAGATGCCCTCCTGCTGGAGCAGTTCGCGGGTGCGGCGGACCGCGTCCACGGAGCCGACGGAGAAGCGGGTGGTGAGGACGGACTCGTCGTACAGCTCGGGGATGAAGCCCTCGTCGAGGTTGCGCAGTCCGTAGACGAGGTCGTCGTAGCGGGGCTCGGCGGCGACGATCTGTACGCCGGGGACCTTCTCGCGCAGGTAGCGGCCGACGCCCATGAGGGTGCCGGTGGTACCGAGACCGGCGACGAAGTGGGTGACGGAGGGGAGGTCGGCGAGGATCTCGGGTCCGGTGCCGGCGTAGTGGGCGCCGGCGTTGTCCGGGTTGCCGTACTGGTAGAGCATCACCCAGTCGGGGTGCTGCTCGGCCAGTTCCTTGGCGGCGCGGACGGCGGTGTTGGAGCCGCCGGCGGCCGGGGAGGGGATGATCTCGGCGCCCCACATCGTGAGCAGCTCGCGCCGCTCGGACGAGGTGTTCTCGGGCATGACGCAGACCATGCGGTAGCCCTTGAGCCGGGCCGCCATGGCGAGCGAGATGCCGGTGTTGCCGGAGGTGGGTTCGAGGATCGTGCAGCCGGGGGTGAGCCGTCCGGCGCGCTCGGCCTGCTCGATCATGTGCAGGGCCGGGCGGTCCTTGACCGAGCCCGTGGGGTTGCGGTCCTCCAGCTTGGCCCAGACGGAGACCTCGGTGGAGGGGGACAGGCGCGGCAGCCGTACCAGCGGGGTGTTGCCGACGGCTGCCAGCGGGCTGTCGTACCGCATCAGCGCACGCCGACGCGGCCGGCCGGCAGGCCGCTGCCGCCGGCGACGGCCGGGAGGATCGTCACGCTGTCGCCGTCGGTGAGCTTGGTGGTGATGCCGTCGAGGAAGCGGACGTCCTCGTCGTTGAGGTAGACGTTCACGAAGCGCCGCAGCTCACCGCCGTCGACGATGCGCTCGCGGATGCCTGTGTGGCGGGTGTCGAGGTCGGCGAAGAGTTCGCCGAGGGTGCTGCCGCTGCCTTCGACGGCCTTGGCGCCGCCGGTGTAGGTGCGGAGGATGGTCGGGATGCGGACCTCGATGGCCATGCGTCGGCTCCAGTGGGTGCGTGAGTACGGCGGGAAGGCGGGGATGCGCGGGCTGACGGTGCTCAGGCGCACGGACATGCCGCGCTGGCGAGGCGGCACAGGTCGACGTGCAGCCGCGCCACGAGCAGCGTGCCCGGCGCCTTGTCGCTCACGTCGTGGGAAACCATGGGGTCATCGTATCGATTCCCCCGGGGCCCCAGAGACGGGTGTCCCAGGATGCGGACCGTCGCGTCTCAGATGTAGGAGTCGACGATCTCGACGGGCTCCTCGGTGACCTCGCCGTCCACGATGCGGAACGAGCGGAACTGGAAGGGGCCGGCGTCGTCGGTGTCGGCGGTGGAGACCAGCACGTAGTGGGCGCCGGGCTCGTTGGCGTAGGAGATGTCGGTGCGCGAGGGGTAGGCCTCGGTGGCGGTGTGCGAGTGGTAGACGACCACCGGTTCCTCGTCGCGGTCGTCGAGTTCGCGGTAGAGCTTCAGCAGGTCGGTGGAGTCGAACTCGTAGAACGTGGGCGAGCGGGCCGCGTTGAGCATCGGGATGTGCCGCTCGGGCCGGTCGGTGCCGGCCGGTCCCGCGATCACGCCGCAGGCCTCGTCCGGGTGGTCGGCGCGCGCGTGGGCGACGAGCGCGTCGTGCAGGGCACGGGTGATGGTCAGCATGGTCGTCAGGATAAAGGGGAGTCGGCGCGGCACCCGTTGCGAGGATGGTGGCCGCCGTACGGGGTGTACGGCAGCCACCTGTCGAGACGGGGTGACGGGGTCCCGGGGTTACTCCTGGGCGAGCGCCGGCGTCGCGTCGGCCGGGGTGCGGCGCTTGAGTGCCGGATAGCCGGCGCAGAGCAGGGCCGACCAGACGAGCCAGACGTACAGGCCGAGCCGGGTGTCCGCGTCGGTCGCCATGAGGACGACGACGGACAGCAGCGCCACGATGGCGATCCAGTTGGTGACCGGGGCGCCCGGCATCCGGAAGTCGGAGGGGGGCAGCAGGCCGGCGCGGACCTTGGCGCGGTAGCGCAGGTGCGCAGCGAGGATCATGATCCAGGTCCACAGGCCGGCGCAGGTCGCGACGGAGGTGATGTAGACGAACGCCTTGTCCGGGGAGACGACGTTGACGATCACGCCGATGCCCATGACGAGGCTGGACATGACGAGCGCGGGCAGCGGGAGTTGCCGGTCGCTGAGCCTGGCGACGGCCTTGGGAGCCTCGCCGTTGACGGCCAGGCCGCGCAGCATGCGGCCGGTGGAGTAGATGCCGGAGTTGCAGGAGGACAGGGCGGCGGTGAGGACCACGAAGTTCATGATCCCGGCGGCGCCGGGGATGCCGACCCGGACGAAGACCTCGACGAAGGGGCTCACTCCCGGGTCGTACTTGGTCCAGGAGAAGACCGACAGCAGGACGATGAGCGTGCCGACGTAGAAGATGCCGATGCGGACCGGGAGGGTGTTGATCGCCTTGCGCAGGGTCTGCTTGGGGTTCTCCGCCTCGCCCGCGGTGATGCCGACCAGCTCGACACCGAGGTAGGCGAAGATCACGCCCTGCATGGCGAGCATGGCCTGCCAGGCGCCGTTGGGGGCGAAGCCGCCGTCGGACCACAGGTGGGCGACGGAGGCGGTGTCGCCTGCGGAGGAGAAGCCGAAGGTCAGGATGCCGACGCCGATGACGATCATCGCGACGATCGCGGTGACCTTGATCGTGGAGAACCAGAACTCCAGCTCGCCGAAGATCTTGACCGAGACGAGGTTGGCGCCGAAGAGCACCACCAGGGCGACGGCGGCGGTGGACCAGACCGGGACCGACGGCCACCAGAAGTTGATGTAGGCGCCCGCGACGGTGACCTCGGACATGCAGGCGGTGACCCACAGGGCCCAGTACGACCAGCCGGTGGCGAAGCCGGCGAACGGCCCGAAGAACTCGCGGGCGTAGTCGGCGAAGCTGCCGGAGGTGGGGCGGTAGGTGAGGAGTTCGCCGAGGGCCCGCATGATGAAGAAGATCACGATGCCGGCGGCCGCGTAGCAGGCGATCAGGCTGGGCCCGATGGCGGCGATGCCCTTGCTGGACCCGTAGAACAGGCCGGTGCCGATGGCTCCGCCGATGGCGATCATCTGGACCTGGCGGGCGGTGAGTCCGCGCTTGTAGCCCTCCTCCGGCGCGGTCCCCGTGGCGCCGCCGCCGGATTCGTACTGTTCGACCTGCGTCGAGGTCATGGTGCTGTGCCTTTCTCCATGCCCGTCCGGCCGCAACGGCCCGGATCGGGTTCCGATCCCCCCGGATGGTGGAGGTGCACGCCGGGGTCGGCCGGCCACGCGACCGACCGCGACAGGGGTGGCGTCACGGCCGGTGGTCGAGGATTCGTATCACGGGGTGTGCGTCGGGCACGCAGCGCAAATGTGGCACACAGCACAGGGAGAAGCGGACAAAAGGTGCGCCGAATGGGAATGCGGTCCGCTCGGGTGACGTGATCGTTATCCGGAATTGAGCGTCGTCTGAGCGAATGGACGCCCTCCGGATCACGGCATGAGGGTCTCCACGAGGCTCTCCTGGAGCGCCCCGAGCCAGAGGTAGGCCATGACGAGCGGCTTGCGCGGGTCGGAGTCCGGCAGCCGGTACAGCTCGCTGTCCTCGTCCTCGCTGACCTCCAGCCGGGTCCCCATGGTCAGCCGCAGGTCGTTGAGGGTGCCGAGCCACTGGCGCGCCTGCTCGGGGTCGAGGGTCAGCACCGCTCCCCCGTCGCCGCCGGGGGTCAGCGCGTCGAGGCTGCGGACGACGGCGAGCGCGTCGTCGCGCTTGCGGGCGCGCAGGTCGATCTCGGTGTAGCGGCGGAACTCCGAGGAGTCCGCCTCCTCTTCGTAGGCGTCCGGGAAGAGCCGGGCGAGCGCCGGGTCCTGCGGGGGCCGGGTGGGCCCCTCGGCGAACAGCCCGGCCAGCGGGTCGGCCGGTTCGCCGCCGACGGTGGCGTCGCCGGGGCCGATCAGCTCCAGGAGCTGCACGGCCAGGCTGCGCAGGATGGAGATCTCGACCTCGTCGAGCGCGACGGCGGCGCCGCCTCCGGACGCGGTCTGGAAATACCCGGGCATGTCTGTATCAGCCGTCCCTCAGGGGCTCGGTGGTCTCGGTGTGGTCTCGCGGCCTCAGCGGTCCTGCGTCAGAGTGGCCCACAGCCCGTAGCCGTGCATGGCCTGCACGTCGCGCTCCATCTCCTCGCGCGTGCCGCTGGACACCACGGCCCGGCCCTTGTGGTGCACGTCGAGCATGAGCTTGGTGGCCTTGTCCTTCGGGTAGCCGAAGTACGCCTGGAAGACGTAGGTGACGTAGCTCATCAGATTGACCGGGTCGTTGTGAACGACGGTCACCCAGGGAACGTCCGGGGACGGCACCTCGAAGGGGGCCTCGCGCGACTCGGTCCGTTCGATCTCTGCGGGGGCGACACTCACGTGACCCATGCTGTCACCACACCGTGCCGACAGGGAAACCGGCCCTCCGAGAAATCGTCACTCTGACGAGATTTGGGGGTAGCATCCTCAGACATGAGCACTGCAGACCTGGGGCTGCCCGTCACGGTCCCCTCCACCGCGCTGTTCACCGACCGGTACGAGCTGACGATGCTGCAGGCCGCGCTGCGCAGCGGCGCCGCCCACCGCCGCTGCGTGTTCGAGGTGTTCACCCGCCGGCTCCCCGAGGGGCGCCGGTACGGGGTGGTGTGCGGCACCGGCCGGGTGCTGGACGCCGTGGAGAACTTCCGCTTCGACGACGGCATCCTGTCCTTCCTGGAACGCGAGCGGATGGTGGACGCGCCCACCCTGGAATGGCTGGCCGGCTACCGCTTCCGCGGCGACGTCCTCGGCTACCCCGAGGGCGAGGTGTACTTCCCCGGCTCGCCGATCATGCGGGTCGAGGGCACCTTCGCCGAGGCGGTGCTGCTGGAGACGGTGGTGCTGTCGATCCTCAACCACGACTCGGCGATCGCGGCCGCCGCCTCCCGGATGGCCGTGGCCGCCTCGGGACGGCCGCTGATGGAGATGGGTGCCCGACGCACCCACGAGCTGGCTGCGGTGGCGGCCTCGCGCGCCGCCTACGTCGGGGGCTTCGCCTCCTCCAGCAACCTCGCCGCCGGCTTCCGCTACGGCCTGCCGACCATCGGCACCAGCGCGCACGCCTTCACCCTGCTCCACGACGACGAGCGGGACGCCTTCACCGCCCAGGTCGAGTCCCTCGGCCGCGGCACCACGCTGCTGGTCGACACCTACGACTTGGCCTCGGCCGTCCGGGCCGCCGTGGAGATCGCCGGCCCCGAGCTCGGGGCGGTGCGCATCGACTCCGGGGACCTGCTGCTGCTCGCCCACCGGGTGCGGCAGCAGCTGGACGACCTGGGGGCGAAGAACACCCGGATCGTGGTGACCTCGGACCTGGACGAGTACGCGATCGCCTCGCTGGCCGCGGCGCCGGTCGACGCGTACGGGGTCGGCACGTCCCTGGTGACCGGCAGCGGGCAGCCGACCTGCTCGATGGTCTACAAGCTGGTCGCCCGCGCCACCTCCGACGATCCCCGCGCGCCCCTGGTGCCGGTCGCCAAGAAGTCCATGGGCGGCAAGACCAGCGTCGGCGGGCGCAAGTGGGCGGCCCGGCGGCTGGACGCCGACGGGATCGCCGAGGCCGAGGTGATCGGCGCCGGGCCGGTCCCGGGGCCGCTGGCGGACCGGCAGCTGCTGGTGCCGCTGGTGCTGGGCGGCGAGATCGTGCACCGGGAGCCGCTGGACGCCGCCCGCACCCGCCACATCGAGGCACGCGCCGGGCTGCCGCTGTCCGCGACGCAGCTGTCGCGCGGCGAACCGGTGCTGCCCACCGAGTACATCACCCACTGATCTGCCGGGGCCCCTGCCGCGGCGGGGCGCCGCTCACTACAGTCGACAAGCGAAGCGACCGGAAGGGACCGACCGCCATGCACCGCGCACTGATCGTCGTGGACGTGCAGAACGACTTCTGCGAGGGCGGCAGCCTGCCGGTCGCCGGCGGCGCCGAGGTCGCCGCCGCCATCACCGACCTCGTGGGGGACGCCACCGCCGGCTACCGGCACGTCGTGGCCACCCGCGACCACCACGTCTCCCCCGGCGGCCACTTCGCCGAGCACCCCGACTTCGTCCACACCTGGCCCCCGCACTGCGTCGCGGGCACCGAGGGCGCCGGTTTCCACCCCAACTTCGCGCCGGCGGTCGCCTCCGGCGCGGTGGAGGCGGTCTTCGACAAGGGCGCGTACGCGGGCGCGTACAGCGGTTTCGAGGGCGCCGACGAGAACGGCACCGGACTGGCCCAGTGGCTGCGCGAGCGCGGCGTGGCGGAGGTCGACGTGGTCGGCATCGCCACCGACCACTGCGTACGGGCGACCGCGCTGGACGCCGTGCGGGAGGGCTTCCGTACCCGGGTGCTGCTCGACCTGACGGCGGGCGTCATGCCGGCGACGACCGAGCGGGCGCTGGAGGAGCTGCGCGCGGCCGGAGCCGAACTGTCCGGGAAGCCGGTCGTTCGCGAACAGGCCTGACGGCCGGGCCGTGCCCGGGTTCAGCGGCGGACGGTCGGGCCCAGCAGGGCCGCGATGGACTGCCAGGGGGCGGCCGGGGCCGAGGGGATGCGGCGCCAGACGAGGCCGTCGGGGTGGTGGAGGACGGCGTTGATCTCGTCCGACGTGGGCGGCTCCATGTTGCCGACGAGGCGGACGGTACGGAAGCCGAGGTTCCGCAGCCGGGTCAGCGCGCGCTGACGGTTGACCGCGACGACGAGCACCCTGATGTATTCGTCCGGGAACCCGCCGGGCGAGGGCAGTCGGAGCGCGACGACGACGACGCCGCTCGGAAGCCTGGTGAAACCGCCGCTGGCCATAAGCACATGATCGGCAGATCGGCCCCCGTCCACCAGGGGACGGGGGCCGATCAGGTCACTTCACGCGGTGCGTGATCACTTCATCACTTCTTGGACGGGCCAATCTTGATGGTGACCGTGCTGCCGTCCCGGGCCTCGTGGAGGATCGTGATGCGGGTGTTGGTCGGGCTGACCTTCACGCTGCCCGTGGGATTCTCCGAGGACCAGTACGAGTACTTGTCGTCGAAGACCGGGTTGCCGGGCAGGCTCGGGATCCGGGTGGCGACACCCGCCTTGTGCAGGGTGACGGCGTCGGTCCGGCCCGTGGTGAACGTGGAGTCGTAGGACTGCACGCGGTTGCGCATCAGCGTGCCGTCCTTCCACTTCAGCGCCTTGGGGTGGGCGTCGATCGGCAGGACCCGGCCGGAACCTGCGTGCTCACTGACGTTGTTGTCGTCCTGCGAGGTGTCCCACAGCCAGATCAGCAGGCCGTTCTGGTACGCGTAGTGCTCGACCCAGTTGTCCTTGGGCGCGACGAAGCCGAAGTTGTAGGGGCCGACCTTCAGGGTCTTGTCGTACGAGACGTACTGCCGGTTCTCCGCGATGTAGTACTGCGCGTAGTCCTCGGAGAACGTGGAGCCCTTGATCGAGAACCCGTTCGCGGTCCAGCCGTTGTCACCGGCCTCGGCGCCGTCGCTGAGCAGGGTCGTCCCGTCCGCGGTCACGGTGATCGCGTCGGCGAGGAAGCCCTTCATCGCCAGTCCGCCGTCGGTCTGGTAGCGGAAGCGCAGCTTGAACGACTTGCCCGCGTAGGCGTCCAGCGGGACGACCATGTCCTGGTAGGTGGTCGCGCTGCCGGTCAGGGCCGGCTTGTCGCTGGCGTCGCGCGGGAGCGGGGCACCGCCGATGGTGCCGTCGAGCGGCGTCCAGGTCGCGCCGCCGTCGGTGGACGCCTCCGTGTAGAGGTAGTCGTAGCTGCGCTCGATGTCGTACCAGGCCTTGAGGGACAGGCTCGCCGAGGTCTTCCCGGTGAGGTCGACGTCACGGGTGAGCGTGTTGCTCAGGTTGTTGCCCTTGTTGCTCCACCACTGCTTCACGCCCTCGGCGGGGGTCGCCAGCTCGGTGGTCACGGTCTTCTTCGGGAGCGTGACGACCAGGCCCTGCTTCTTCGCGGTGTTGTACTCCGCGACACCCAGGGTGCTGACCGAGGTCTTGCCGGCCTTGGCGGTGGCGTAGTTCAGCCAGCCCAGCTGCAGCTTGTCCCAGGCCGTCATGTCGCCGGGCAGGTCGCCGATGGCGTCCTTGCCGGTGCCGAGCCACGAACCGGACGACATCAGCGTCCAGAAGCCGGTGGAGTTCTCGGCGGTGTTGGTGGTGTCGTAGTGGTCCGGCAGACCGAGGTCGTGGCCGAACTCGTGGGCGAAGACGCCGAGGCCGCCGTTCTCCGGCTGGACGGTGTAGTCGCCGACCCAGACGCCGGTGTCGCCGATCTGGGTGCCGCCGAGCAGATTGCCCTCCGGGCCGGTGGCCCCGGCGTCGGTGCCGAACGCGTACCAGCGGTGGGCCCAGATCGCGTCCTCGCCCTGCGCGCCGCCGCCGGCGGACTCGTCCTCACCGGCGTGCACGATCTGGAAGTGGTCGATGTAGCCGTCGGGCTCGTTGAAGTTGCCGTCGCCGTCGTAGTCGTAGCGGTCCCACTGGTCGTACTCGGCCAGCTTCGCCTTGATCGTGGCGGCGCTGTCACCGGCGGCCTTGCGCGCGTCGACCCACTTGTTCACCGCGTCCGCGACGAGGTTCCAGGTGCAGGTGTCGCACTTGTTGCTGCCGTACCGGGCCTCGTTCCAGTCGACCTTGACCCAGTCGGCGACCTCGCCGGCGACCGAGTAGCGGCCGGAGGACTGCCTCTCGTAGTACTTGGCCATGGACTCCGTGCCCTTGGCCTTCGAGAAGTACAGGTCCTGGAAGTGCTGGCGGTTGTAGTCCGCCTGCCACTCCGTGCTGTTGTCCTTGCCGCGGTCGGGCTTGGCTATCTGGTTGTGCGCGGGACCGGCCGTGCCGCCGTACGCGGGGTCGGTCTTGTCCCCGAACTCGGCGAGGATCACGAAGATCTTGTCGGTCTTCTCGCGCGCGAGCTCGACGTACTTGTTCCGGCCGAGCTTCACCACGTCCGAGGCGCCGCGGTTCTCGACCTTGGACTTGCCGGAGATGACCTGCTCGATCGCCTGCTGGCGCTGTGCGGACTGACGCTCGCTCAGCGGGCCCTTCAGATCGTGCTCGACACGCTCCGCCTTCGCCGGGTCGTGCCGCACGACACGACTGGCCTGCGAGTCGGCCTGGGCTGCCGCGACGGGGAAGGCGGTGGCGCCTATTGCGGCGATCGCCACGGCCAGAGCGGCGGATCTGATGGTCCGTCGTTGGCTTATCACGATGTATTGACCTCCCTAGGGTGAAGCCATTGCACCGGAGTGACGCATGAAAAGACAGGTCTTGACTTGGCCATGACCGACAAGTACGGTGAGCGACCGGTCCGTTGCGCATAGCGGACACATCGACGCGCCCAAGTTCCCGTGACCGTCGATTCGTTGGCCTCCGGGGAGATCGCGATGCGACCCCGTGCGCCCCCCGTGCTTCCGCACCGTGGGTTAGGTCACGCTTACCGGGCGTTCCGTGCGGGCATCTCGGACCGTAGAGTCGGTGGTTGGCGTGCCACGTCTGAACCACCCGGAAGACGGCCCTGGCCGAAGCTCCGCCACAATCGACGCATATGAGGACGGATCAGCCATGCCACGTCCCACCCCCGCCCAGCTGACCTACGGTTCCGCGACCGTGATGCTCTCCACCCTCGCGATGCTGCTGCTCTCGGAGGCGAGATCGGGGGTCGCTGTGGCGGTCATCGCCGCAGCGGGACTCGCGCTCGGCGTCCTGGTCGCCGTGACGGCGGCGATCCCGGCCGGCACGCGTCGCACGAAGCGCGAACTGCCCGTCGCCCGGCAGCCGGTCCCGCGGCCCCGCGTCCGCGGCACCGCCGAGGCCCGGCTGGGCGAGCACTCGCTGCGGCGCTGACCGCCGCGCCTCCCGCTGAACACGACGACGGCCCCGGAGCGTCCGCTCCGGGGCCGTCGTTCACGTTCAGGGTGCGTGTCAGGCCTGGACGACCACGGTCTTGGCCGCCTTGTCGTGCCAGCACTGGCGGTACGGCTTGTCCCACAGGTGCCACAGGACGTTCAGCAGCGACAGGATGAAGCCCACGCAGGGCACGACGCCGACGAAGGAGTACACCGCGGCGCGACCCCAGGCGGCACCGCCGGGCGGGCTGCCGTCGGCCAGCTTGGCGACGCGGATCTTCATGACCTTCTTGCCGATGGTCTGACCCGTGGACTGGAGCATCAGGCCCTCGTACACGAACGCGCCCGCGAAGACGAGCAGCTCGATGCCGAGGAACGCCCCGGTGTCCGTGAAGGAGGTGCTCGTCGCCGCCATCAGCACGATGAGCACGACGAGGAAGATGCCGCCGTCGATGAGGCGCGCGACGAAGCGCTGGCCGCTGCCGGCCAGCGGGGGCATGCCCGCCAGGGCCGGGTCCGTCGGCATCTGACCGTAGCCGGGCGCCTGCTGCGGATAGGCGTAGGGCTGCTGCTGCTGCGGGAACGGCTGCTGGTCGTAAGGGTTCTGGCCCTGGGGGTGCGGCTGCTGTCCGTACGGGTTCTGCCCGTACGGGTCCTGGCCCCCCGAGCCGCCCTGCGGGTAACCGTAGCCGGGCGGTTGATTCGAACTCATGGAGTGAGTAAATCAGCCGGGCATGACAGCGCATAGACGAGAATGGTCACGGCCCTGCGACGATCACCCCACAGTGTGCCTCAGTCCACCGCAACCACCACTGTTTGCCCCGCTTTGTCGTGCAGACACTGACGGTACGGCTTGTCCCAGGTACACCAGAGCACTTCGATGATCCAGAAGATCTCCCCGCAGCACGGGATGATCGGCACCAGCGAGTAGACCGACTCCCGCTTCAGTGCCGCCGGGGTCGTCGGGTTGGCGCCGTCAGCGAGCATGCCCACGCGCACCCTGAGCAGCTTCTTGCCGAGGCTCTGCCCGGACCGGGTGAGCATGAACACCTGGTAGGCCAGGTAGACCACGGCGTAGATCACGCCCTGGGAGAACACCGCCCCGGTGGCGTTGTAGTCGTAGTTCCAGATCAGCCCGGTGAGGCCGTAGACCGGGATGCCGATGATCAGCGCGTCGACGATACGGGCGACCAGCCTGCGCCCGCGGTTGGCCAGCGGCGGCATCCCGGCCAGGGGATCGGGCTCGCCCACGCCGTACGGACCGCTCGCGTACGGGTCGCCGCGGCCGTAGCCCGGGGGCGGCTGGTCGTAGGGCGAGCCGCCGGGTGGTTGCCGGTACGGGGGCGGCGGGTACGGCTGCTGACCCGGGGGCTGCTGACCCGGGGGCTGCGGCCCGGGCGGCGGTGACTGCCCGGGCGGCGGCTGCGCGGGCCCGGACGGCTCCCGGGGCGGCTTGGCGAACGGGTCCTCGGGCTCGTCGGTGCTCATGCCCCGAGTGAAACCCGGACGATTCGGCCGCGCCTCCGGCGGGGGCCGTTCGGGTGTCAGCGCTCCCGGGCCACGAAGGTGCGCGCCGCCTTGTCGTGCCAGCACTGCCGCCACGGCCGGTCGAAGAGGCACCACGCCAGGCCGAGGAAGCCGATCACGAGCGCGTCCAGCACCGTGTGGGTGAGCCAGCGGCGCAGCGCCTGCCCGAAGCCGGGCTCGTACTGGCTCTCGATGTCCAGCACGCGCAGGCCGAGCAGCTTCTTGCCCAGGGTGCGGCCCCACTTGGCGGTGGGCAGCACCTCGTACAGCAGCCCGGTGACGAGCGCGACGGCGGCGACGATGCCCAGCTGCACGCCCGTCGTGCCGTCGATCAGCCAGACCGTCATCTCCTCGCCGGTCAGCCGGGCGGCGTCCACCTTGTCGCGCAGGTGCTCGTACGCGGACGTTCCCAGCGGCACCGCGGCGGCCGCGACGACCGCGCCCACCACCACGGTGTCGATCAACCGGGCCACCAGCCGCTTCCCCGGCGACGCGGGGCGCGCCTGCTCCTGCGCCGAGGCGAACGGGTCGTCGGCCACCGGCCGCCACGGCGTGGGGGCGGCGCCCTCCCCGCCCTGGGACGGGACCTGGCGGGCCAGGTCGTGCACCTGCTGTGCCCATGGGACGGGAGCGGGCTGCTGCACGGGCACGGCGCTCTCGGTCGGCGCGGACGCCGTGGCCCCTGCCGCGGACGTGGCGGCCGCACGCGCGGGTGCCGGGGCCGGCGAAGGAGCGGCGGCGGGGGCGGTCGTCGGCGTGGAGGCCGGAGCGGGGGCCTGGGCCCGGGCGGGCGCGGCGGGCTGCTCCGCGCGCTCGGGGGTGCCCCACGAGACGCGGGGCGAGGGGTCCTGCCGGGCCGGGTCGGCGGCCCACGCCCGCTCCGGAGCGGGCCCCGGGGACCCCTGCCGCGGCTGCTGCGGCTGCGCCTGCGGCCCGGTGACGGTCTCGGGTCCGCGTTCGGCCCGCGGCGCCCGCGGGTCCTCGTCCAGGAACATCGGCCCGGACTCCTCCAGCGCGGGGGTCCGCGGCGTCGCCACCGCCTCCGGGGCCTGCGGCACGGGGGGCGCGGGCGGCGGCGCCAGCGCGGGCCCGGCCGCGGCCACGGCCGCGCCGGAGGGCGGCGCGAGGTCCTCCCCCGGCCGCGGCGCGGGGCGGCTCGTGCCGGGCACCCACGAGGACCCGTTCCAGTACCGGATGTAGCCCGGGATGGACGGGTCCGGGTAATACCCGGGACCGGGCAGACTCCCGTCGCTGCTACCGGAGGTCATCCGTGACAACTCCCCTCACGACCGACACGCTCGACCAGCCCGCCGTCCCCGGCGTGCAAGGAGGACACTAACGAAGAACGCGGCGGGCGGACGAAAGAAACGATCCATGGGCGAGGATCGGCATTCCGGGGCAAATCCCGGCGACCGAACCGATACGCTTCCGAACTGACACCGCATCGGACGGACGGGGACGTGCGCGCCGCGGAACCGTGGGCGCGGCGGGGCGGGAACGGGAGGGCCGTCGCACGGCCGGACGACCTCAGGCGGGGGCGGACGGCGACGTTCCGTGTGTACCGCATCCATCTCGCGTGTGCCGGCCCTTCGGGAAAAGTCCTCCCGATCGCCGGAACCCGCGTAATGGTGAAGGCCGTATGCGCTCTCTCTCCCGGTGCGGGCCCCCCGCGGCACCCGCCGCGCAGCACCGCCAGGGTCCTTCGCGCCGAGGAAAGGACGACGAGATGCACACCGTGGTCGAACGCGAGCTGGAGATGCACCTGGTGCTGTCGCCCGAGCGCAGCGTCGCCGTCCCGGCCAGGCTGGCCTACCGGGCGCAGGATCCCTTCGCCGTGCACATCACCTTCCACATCGGTTCCAATCGCCCCGTCAGCTGGACCTTCGCCCGGGAGCTGCTGGTCGAGGGGGTGTTCCGGCCGAGCGGGCACGGTGACGTACGGATCTGGCCGACCAAGACGGACGGGCGGAGCGTGATCTGCATGGCCCTCAGCTCGCCGGACGGCACCGCACTGCTGGAGGCGTCCTCGCACCCGGTGGCGGCGTGGCTGGAGCGCACCCTGCGGGCGGTGCCGCCGGGGACGGAGCTGGACCACCTGGCCATGGACGAGCGGCTGGACGAGCTGCTGGCCCCGGCCGCCGGCGAGGGCGCCGCGCGCGACGAGCGCCGCACGCGCGACCCCTGGCACGGCTCCGACGAGTCGCCGGACGCGTAGGGCGACGGCCCGCGAGCCCGGCGGCCGGGGCCCGGGTGCTCAGAACACCTTGCCCGGGTTGAGGATGCCGAGCGGGTCGAAGACGGCCTTGATGCCGCGCTGCATCTCCACGCCCACCGGACCGAGTTCGCGCGCCAGCCACTCCTTCTTCAGGACCCCCACGCCGTGCTCGCCGGTGATCGTGCCGCCGAGCTCCAGGCCGAGCGCCATGATCTCGTCGAAGGACTCGCGGGCCCGGCCGGACTCCTCGGGGTCGGCGGCGTCGAAACACACCACGGGGTGGGTGTTGCCGTCCCCGGCGTGCGCACACACGCCGATGGTGAGGTCGTGCTTGCGGGCGATCGCCGCGACCCCGTCGAGCATCGCGGCGAGTCTGCCGCGCGGCACGCACACGTCGTCGATCATCGTGGCCGTGGAGACCCGCTCCAGTGCCGGCAGCGCCATCCGCCGTGCCTGGAGCAGCATTTCGGACTCCGCCGCGTCCTCGGCGGGCACCACCTGCGTCGCCCCGGCGGCCGCGCACAGCTCCCCCACCGCGGCCAGGTCGGCGGCCGGGTCGGGGGTGTCGAAGGCGGCCAGCAGCAGGGCCTCGGTCGACTCGGGCAGTCCCATGCTGGTCATGTCGTTGACCGCGCGCACGGTCGTGCCGTCCATCAGCTCCAGCAGCGAGGGCACATGGCCGCCGGCCATGATGTCGCAGACCGCCGCGCAGGCCGCCTCGGCCGAGGGGAACTCCGCCACCAGCGCCAACTGGGCGGGCGGTGCGGGCTTGAGCGCCAGCACGGCCCGCACCACGATGCCGAGGCTGCCCTCGGAGCCGACGATCAGCCGGGTCAGGTCGTACCCGGCGACGCCCTTGGCGGTGCGCCGGCCGGTGCGCAGCAGCCGTCCGTCGGCCAGGACGACCTCCAGGCCGAGCACGTACTCGGCGGTGACCCCGTACTTCACGCAGCACAGGCCGCCGGAGCCGGTGCCGATGTTGCCGCCGATGGTGCACTGCTCCCAGCTGGAGGGGTCCGGCGGGTAGTACAGGCCCCGCTCGGCGACGGCGCGGGAGAGAACGGCGTTGACGACGCCCGGTTCGACGACGGCGACGCGGTCGACGGGGTCGATCTCCAGGATGCGGTCCATCTTGGTCAGGGAGAGCACGATGCAGCCGTCGGAGGCGTTGGCGGCGCCCGACAGGCCGGTACGGGCCCCTTGCGGCACGACGGGCACCCGCAGCGCCGTGGCGGTCCGCATGACGTGGCGGACCTGCTCCACGGTGCGCGGCAGGACGACCACCGCGGGCGCCCCGGCCGGGCAGAAGCCGGCCATGTCGTTGGCGTACGAGGCGGTGACGTCGGGATCGGCGAGGATGGCCTCGCCGGGGAGTCCGGCGAGCAGCCGGTCGATGAGATCGCCCATGCGTCCAGCTTCGCACCGCGCGGCCGCCCGGGGAAGATCACGTCATCGCGCGGCTCGCGGCCGTCTGAGTATCCGTACGGATGGTGGCGCGGGCGGGGGCGCGGCGAGGATGACGGCCGTGACGGATACGACGGACGCGGGCAGCGCGGCACAGGCGCGGCGGCACGACGGGCGCAGGGTCGCGGTGCGCTGCGTGTGGGCGGTCGTGCTGCTCGCCCCGCCGGTGGTGCTGTGGGTCATGGGCGCGGCGGACGCCGCGCAGCACAAGAGCCCCACGGACTGGATGGGCAACCACCGCACCAAGGTGGCTTTGGAGAATGCCGCCCTGCTCATCGTGGGCCTGCCGGTGGCGGGGGCGGTGACCGGCGCTCTGGCCGGGGCGCTGCGGCGGCCGCCGCGCACGGGGCTGTGGGCCGCGACAGGAATGGTGCTGGGGGCGCTGGCGCTGTGGGCGTTCGGGGCCTGGACGCTCGCGATGGCCCTCCGGGACTTCCGGATCGTCTTCTGACCCGCGGGCCGGCGCCGGTCCACGCCCCTCCCCCGTGGAGGCATGGTCCGGCGCCGGGGTCCGCGGTGGTGGCGATCAGAGGTTGCCGCGACGCTCCTGCTCGCGCTCGATCGCTTCGAAGAGCGCCTTGAAGTTGCCCTTGCCGAAGCCCATCGAACCGTGCCGCTCGATCATTTCGAAGAAGACGGTCGGGCGATCCTGGACAGGCTTGGTGAAGATCTGCAACAGGTAGCCGTCTTCGTCCCGGTCTGCCAGGATCTTCAACTCCCGCAGGGTGTCGATCGGGACGCGGGTGTCGCCGACCCACTCGCCGAGGGTGTCGTAGTAGGAGTCGGGGGTGTCGAGGAACTCGACGCCCGCGGCGCGCATGGCGCGGACCGAGGCGACGATGTCGTTGGTGGCGAGGGCGATGTGCTGGACGCCCGGGCCGCCGTAGAACTCCAGGTACTCGTCGATCTGGGACTTCTTCTTGGCGATCGCGGGCTCGTTGATGGGGAACTTGACCTTCAGCGTGCCGTCCGCGACGACCTTGGACATCAGGGCCGAGTACTCGGTGGCGATGTCGTCACCGACGAACTCCTTCATGTTGGTGAAGCCCATGACGCGGTTGTAGAAGGTCACCCAGTCGTTCATCTTGCCGAGTTCGACGTTGCCGACGCAGTGGTCGATCGCCTGGAAGAAGCGCTTGGCCGGCGGCTCCACGATCGGCTCGGCGGCGACGTAGCCGGGCAGGTACGGGCCCTTGTAGGCGCCGCGTTCGACCAGGGTGTGGCGGGTCTGGCCGTAGGTGGCGATGGCGGCCAGCACGACGGTGCCGTACTCGTCGCCGACCTCGTGCGGCTCCTCCAGGCCGGTGGCGCCGTGCGCGAGGGCGTAGTCGTAGGCGGCGCGGACGTCCGGCACCTCCAGGGCGAGGTCCACGACGCCGTCGCCGTGGGCGGCGACGTGCTCCTCCAGGAACCGGCCGCGGTCGGTGGCGGCCTTGACGACGGAGGTGAAGACGAAGCGGGCGCTCCCGGACTCCAGGACGTAGGACGCGGTCTCGCGGCTGCCGTTCTCCGGTCCGGAGTAGGCCACGCGCTTCATGCCGAACGCGGTCGAGTAGTAGTGGGCGGCCTGCTTGGCGTTGCCCACCGCGAAGACGACCGCGTCCATTCCCTTGACCGGGAACGGGTCCGCGTCGCCGGGGGTGGGGGAAGTGTGATCCAGGGTCTCAGTCATGGCAGCAGCCTCGCCCGGCAGCTCAAGGTGCGCAATAGTTTCCGGAACGGCTGAGCACTCTGTACAGCAGTTCACGGAAAATGGGCGGCATTCTGTGCATGGTGACCACCGACACAGGAGGGACTGGGGTGGCATGGGGATCGACGCGCTGGACGGACGGCTGATCAAGCTGCTCGCCGAGGAGCCCCGGATCGGCGTGCTGGAGGCCTCGCGCCGCCTGGGGGTGGCGCGCGGCACCGTGCAGGCACGGCTGGACCGGCTTCAGGCCAATGGGGTGATCCGGGGCTTCGGGCCGCAGGTGGACCCGGCCGCGCTGGGCTACCCGGTGACGGCCTTCGCGACGCTGGAGATCAAGCAGGGGCAAGGTCCGGACGTACGGGCCCACTTGGCCGGCGTCCCGGAGGTGCTGGAACTGCACACCACGACCGGGCAGGGCGACATGCTGTGCCGGCTGGTGGCCCGCTCCAACGCCGATCTCCAACGTGTGATCGACCGGGTTGTGGGCTTCGATGGCATCGTGCGGGCCTCCACGGCGATCGTCATGGAGAACCCGGTCCCGCTGCGGATCATCCCGCTGGTCGAGCAGGCGGCACAGGACGCGGACACGTAGCCCCGGAGTGCCGCCGGAGTGCCACCGGAGCGCCGCCGCGATTCATGCAAAGAAAGCATTGCAAAGGAACCTTTGCGCGCTCTACGGTGAACCCGTGCCTGACGAACCCGCCGCCGGCGCACCCGACCCCGGCGTCATCAGCCTCGACCCGCGCACCCTGCGCGGACTCGCCCACCCCCTGCGCATCCGGCTGCTCGCCGCCCTGCGCGAGTACGGGCCTGCCACCGCCTCGGGCCTGGCGGCCCGGCTCGGCGAGTCCAGCGGCGCCACCAGCTACCACCTGCGACAGCTGGCGGCGTACGGCTTCGTGGAGGAGGACCCGGGCCGCGGCACCGCCCGCGAGCGCTGGTGGAAGGCCGCGCACCGGGGCACCCGCTTCGACGCCGGGAGCCTCCTGGCCCACGACGACCCCGAAGTGCGGGCGGCGGTCGGGCTGTTCGGCCGGGAGATCGCCGCGATCCACACCGCGGAACTGGAGACCTGGCTCGCCACCGTCGGCGACTGGTCCGAGGAGTGGCGCGACAGCTTCGACCTCAGCAACTTCGCCCTGCGGCTCACCCCCGCCCGGACCCGCGCCCTGTGCGAGGAACTCCACGCCGTGCTGGAGCGCTACCGGGCCCAGGAGGGCGGCGAGCCCGGGTCCGCCGAGGACGCCGCGCACGTCCGCGTCCATCTGCACGCCTTTCCGCGCGCCGCCGACTGACCGCACCGACCACCACGGGGGAACCCACATGGACACCGGGACCGGCATATCCGACGGCACGGCGGTCACCGCGCCAGGCCCGCGGCCACCCGATCCGCGGCCGCTGCGCCTGGTCCTCGCCGCCAACGTCGTGTCGATCAGCGGCAACTCGCTCACCGTGCTGGCCGTCCCGTGGTTCGTGCTGCAGACCACCGGCAGCGCCGCCCGCGCGGGCCTGGTGGCCTTCTGCGCGACGCTGCCGGTCGTGGTCTCCGCACTCGTCGGCGGGCCGGTCATCGACCGCTTCGGACGGCGCAGGTCGTCGGTCCTGTCGGACGCGGTGTGCGCGGTGGCCGTCGTGGCGATCCCGCTGCTCCATTTCGCGGGCGTGCTGCGGTTCTGGCAGCTGTGCGCGCTGATGGCCGTCAGCGGGCTCTTCCACGCCCCCGGTGAGACCGCGCGCGAGGTGCTGCTGCCCGTACTGGCGGAGCGGGCCGGGACGCCGCTGGGGCGCGCCGCCGGCTACTTCGACGGCGCCTCGCGCGGCGCCCGGATGCTCGGCGCCTCAGCCGGGGGCGTGCTCATCGCCGTCCTGGGCGCGGAGGCGGTGCTGCTGCTGGACGCCGCCACCTTCGGCGTCTCCGCGGCCCTGATCGCGTTCGGCGTCCGCGGACTGCCGGGCACCGAACCGGCGAAGGACGCGGCACCGGTCTCCCTGCGCACCTACCGGGCCGAACTGCGCGAGGGCTACGCCTTCCTGATCCGCAACCGGCTGCTGCTCGCCATCACCCTCATGGTCATGGTCACCAACGGCCTGGACGCGGGCTGGAGTTCGGTGCTGCTGCCCGTGCACGCCGAGCGGGAGCTCGGCGGCGCTGTCCAGCTCGGCCTGCTCTCCGGCCTCTTCGGGGCCGGCGCGCTCGCCGGGGCGCTGCTGTACGGCGCGGTGGGCCACCGCATGCCGCGGTGGCCGGTCTACACGCTGTGCTTCCTGCTGTGCGGCGCGCCCCGGTTCCTGGTCGCCGCGTGGGTGCCCGGATGGGGCGCCCTGGCGGTGACCATGGTGGCCGGCGGCATCGCGGCGGGGGCGCTCAACCCGATCCTGGCGACAGTGACCTTCGAGCACGTGCCCGACGAGCTGCGCACCCGCGCCCTGGGCACCCTGGGCGCCGGAGTGCTGCTCACCACCCCCGTGGGCGGGCTCGCCGCAGGCTACCTGGTGGACGGCATCGGCCTGACCGGCGCGCTGCTGCTGATCGGCGGGACGTACTTCCTGGCCACGCTGAGCCCCCTGGTCTTCCCCTCCTGGCGCCGCATGGACGCCCGGCGGGACGCCTGAGCTCCGGCCGGCGGCTCGGCTCGGATGGTCGACCTGGCCAATTGGCCGACTGTCGGTCTCCGGGCAGGCTGCCGCCAGGACTTGATCTCGGAGGTGGTTGTGGGGCGTCGTCCGCGGGAGTGTTCGTCCGGCCGGTGACCATGGAGGAGGGCCGGCGTCTGCAGCGGATCGGTCGGTCCTCGAAGGACCCGGTCAGGCTGCGGCGGGCCATCGTGGTGATGCTGTCCGCCCAGGGCCGGTCGGTGACGGACATCGTCTCGTTGTCACAGGTCAGCGCGGATTACGTGCGCGATGTCAGCCACGCCTTCGACGAGCGGCGGTTGACGCGCTGGACACCGGGGGTGGAGCCATCACGCGGGCCCGAACCCGCAGTAGGTCCGGTGGCCGTACTGATAGGCAGCGATGATCCCGGCGACGTAGCCGCGGTTGTACTCGGCAGAGTATCCGGTCCGTCCCGTGCGCCCACGGCTGTCGCCGCGAATGTCAGTCGCGGGCGTAGACCAGGCCGTTCCGGTATCCGTCCTGGTATCCCTGGTCGTAGGGGGTGGCGCTCGGAGACCGAGGCTGCCCGGCCGCCGGAGCCGGTCCTGCGGTCAGGGCGTGCGACGTGGCGGCTTGAGGAAGAACGAGTACGGTGGCGGCCACTGGGGCAACGAGAAGGACAGCGAGTCGCTTTGCGTTCATGGCTTCCCAACCTTGTTGTGGGAGTAGACGAAAACGGGTGACAGGACGTCATCACGACGGCGCGGCTCAGGACCGTGGTCCAACGGATCCGTGCGGGAAACCCGCGATGGCGTCAAGGACCGCCTCGGCAATCGGTGTCGGCCAAGAATGCCTCGGCTCGTTCCACGCCGGCGCTGAAGCACCCCTTATCAGGCTAGGACGAGCCGTCAGGCTCCGCGATCCGGGATGGAACGCGTGTGCGACGAACGCGTGCTACGGCCCTCCCGGAGACCGACAGTCGATCGATCACCGGGTCGGCCATCCGAGCCGAGCCACTAGGGCGTGTTTCGAAAGTAGCGCCGGCCGCCCGAAGGGCGGGTCCCGCGGCGTCTGGTGCGGTGCATCGCAAGGCGGAGAGTCGTCCTCGTAGTGGGCTACTCGGACGATTCGACAACGCAGCGGGGTGCCGTGCCAGGCGTCGCGGGACAGGCGGGACTTTCGAAACACGCCCTAGCAGGCGGGGACCTCGCCCCCGCGGTCGAGGGCGTCCAGGGCGTCGATCGCGCCGTCGAGGGTGGTGACGGGCACCAGCCGCAGCCCCTTGGGGAGTTCGGCCTTGGCGTCGGTGCACTCGGCCTTGGGAACGAGGAAGACGGTCGCGCCGTCGCGCCGGGCGGCCTGCTCCTTGAGCGGGACGCCGCCGACCGGGCCGACCTTGCCGCCGGCGGTGATCGTCCCCGTACCGGCGATCCTTCGGCCGCCGGTGAGGTCGCCGCCGCGCCCGTTGCCCTCGATCTTGTCGATGATGCCCAGGCTGAACATCAGCCCCGCGCTGGGCCCGCCGACGTCCGCGAGGTGGAGGGTGACCTTGACGTCCGAGGGGGACAGCCGCAGCTGCCGGAGGGCCGCGGTGGTGGCGTCCTGCTGGGACTCGGTCATCTCCGCCCGGTTGTGCTGCTCGATCTCCTTGACCGTGCCGCCGGTCGGGTAGACCGCGTCGCGCGGCATCACGGCCTGGTCCGTGGCGAACCAGGCCGTGAGGACGTCACCGAAGCGGACGGTCGCGTCCGGGTTGGTCGCCGCGATGGTCGTCATCCGCAGCTGCCCCGAGGTGTCGCGGGTCTCGGTGCCGGTGATCGTGATCACTGGCCTGCCCCGGTCGGCGCCGAGGACATCCGCCGTCAGCCCGGGCACGACGATCGAGATCGGCAGCGGCGCGAACAGGGCCACCGCCAGCAGCGCGGCCACGAGCGCGGCGCAGACGACGAGGATCCGGTTCCGGGCGGAGGCGAAAGGCATGGGGTGAATGTAGTTCACGGCGGCGCCCCGGCGTGCCGGGGCCCGGGGCACCCCGGCCCCGGCACGGCCGCTAGCGCAGGGCGTCGGCGACCTCCAGCGCCGCCTCGACCACCCGGGGACCCACCCGTTCGGGTATCACGTCGGCGAGCATCACCACACCGACACTGCCCTCGATGCCCGGCACGCCCACCAGCGGGGCCGCCGCGCCGCTCGCCCCGGCCTCCAGCTCACCGTGGGTGAGCACGTAGCCGGGGCCCTCGGAGCAGCGCGGATCGGGCTCGTACGGCTGCACGCTGCGCCCGGCGAGGATCGCCCGGCCCGCGGCGCCGCGGTCCAGGGAGTGCCGGAAACCGGTGCGGTAGGCGACGTGGTAGTCGGTCCAGCTCGGCTCGACGACGGCCACGGCGAGCGCCTCGGTGCCGTCGACCAGGGTGAGGTGCGCGGTGGCGCCGATGTCCTCGGCGAGGGAACGCAGGGCGGGAAGCGCGGCCTCGCGCAGCAGCGGGTGCACCTGGTGCGCCAGCCGCAGTACGCCGAGGCCGACCCGGGCACGTCCGCCGAGGTCGCGGCGGACCAGGGAGTGCTGCTCCAGTGTGGCCAGGAGGCGGTAGACCACCGTTCGGTTGACGCCCAGCTTCGCCGCCAGTTCCGTGACGGTCAGTCCGTGGTCGGTGTCGGCCAACAGCTTCAGGACCCGCAGGCCCCTATCGAGCGTCTGAGAGGTCTCCGCGGTCACGACGCCCCCTTCTCGTGTGAGTGGCGGCTCATCTCTCACGGCGGGAGCACCTGCCGGTCCCGCGGCAGAGCGCGGAGAGGCCACCGGTCTGGCGGTACCGGCTGGCGCCCCGAGGCTGCTCTGCCACGGCGCGTTGCGTGACCGGAACGGTAGCGACGCGTACCGCTCAGCGGAAGACTTCGTCCACAATCCGGTCACGTGACCGGGGCAGCTGGGGCGCCCGACGTAAATCTTGCGTCGAATCACCTCTCACGCCGCAAGATTCACAGCTCTCCTGACGCACCATCAGCAGACGTCCCGGACATCCCGGCTGCGAGTCCGGCCGCCGCTCAGCGCATCCGGGTGGCCCACTCCTGGACCTTCTTGATGCGCTCGTGGAGCTGCCCCGCCGTCGCCTCCGCGCTCGGCGGCCCGCCGCACACGCGGCGCAGCTCGTTGTGGATGACACCGTGCGGCTTGCCGCTCTGGTGGTTGTACGCGGCGACCATCGTGTTCAGCCGCTTGCGCAGCTCCAGCAGCTCCTTGTGCGTGACGATCGGCCGCCGCTCGGCGGGCAGTTCCAGCAGGTCCGCCTCGCTGTCCGGCTTCTTCCGGCTGTGCGCGATCTGCCGGGCCTGCCGCTTCTGCAGCAGCAACTGCACCTGGTCCGGCTCCAGAAGGCCCGGAATACCCAGGTAGTCCTGCTCCTCCGCGCTCCCCGGGTGCGCCTGCATGCCGAACTCGGCGCCGTCGTACAGCACCCGGTCGAAGACGGCGTCGGACTCCAGCGCCTCGAAGGGCAGCATGTCCTGCTCGCCGGTGTCCTCGTCCTGCTGCTTCTCGGCCTCCTCCAGCTCCTTCTCGGACTCCGCGTACGGGTCCTCCTCGCCCTCCTTCTTGGGCTTGTCGAGGGCGTGGTCGCGCTCCACCTCCATCTCGCCGGCGAATTCCAGCAGCGTGGGGATGGTCGGCAGGAAGACCGAGGCCGTCTCGCCGCGCCTGCGCGACCGCACGAAGCGGCCGACCGCCTGCGCGAAGAACAGCGGCGTGGAGATCGTCGTCGCGTAGACCCCGACGGCCAGCCGCGGGACGTCCACGCCCTCCGACACCATGCGGACCGCGACCATCCAGCGGTCGTCGCTCGCGCTGAACTCCTCGATCCGCGAGGACGCCCCGGTGTCGTCGGAGAGCACCACGGTCGCCTTGTGCCCCGTGATCTCCCGGATCAGCTTGGCGTACGCCCGGGCCGTGTCCTGGTCGGTGGCGATCACCAGGGCACCGGCGTCCGGGATGGACTTGCGGACCTCCGTCAGCCGCTGGTCGGCGGCGCGCAGCACGTTCGGGATCCACTCGCCGGTCGGCGCCAGCGCGGTCCGCCAGGCCTGGCCGATCGCGTCCTTGGTCATCGGCTCGCCGAGCCGCGCGGAGATCTCGTCGCCGGCCTTCGTGCGCCAGCGCATGTTGCCGCTGTAGGAGAGGAAGATCACAGGGCGCACGACGTGGTCGGCGAGCGCGTTGCCGTAGCCGTAGGTGTAGTCGGCGGACGACCGGCGGATGCCGTCGTTGCCCTCCTCGTACGTCACGAACGGGATCGGGTTCGTGTCCGACCGGAACGGCGTCCCGGTCAGCGCCAGGCGCCGCGTCGCCGGCTCGAACGCCTCCAGGCACGCCTCGCCCCAGGACCGGCTGTCGCCCGCGTGGTGGATCTCGTCCAGGATCACCAGCGTCTTGCGCTGCTCGCAGCGGTTGCGGTGCAGCATCGGGCGCACACCGACGCCCGCGTAGGTCACCGCGACCCCGTGGTACTCCTTGCCGACCGGCCCCGCGCTGTACTCCGGGTCCAGTTTGATGCCTATCCGGGCCGCGGCCTCCGCCCACTGCTTCTTCAGGTGCTCGGTGGGGGCCACGACGGTGATCTGCTGCACGAGGTGGTTGTGGAGCAGATACGAGGCCAGGGTGAGCGCGAAGGTCGTCTTGCCCGCTCCGGGGGTCGCGACGGCCAGGAAGTCACGCGGCTGCGTCGCGATGTACCGGTCCAGGGCAGCCTGCTGCCAGGCGCGCAGCTTGCCGGCCGTGCCCCAGGGGGCGCGGCCGGGGAAGGCGGGCGACAGGTGGTGCGAGTGCGAGTTGCTGGCGCTGTGCGGGGCGGTGGTAGTCACGGTCTCCGGTGACGGGTCGGGTACGACAACCGTCACAGCCTACTGGCGCGCGGCGCGTGCCCCCGCCTGCGGCGCGATCGGGGGCGCGTCTGTGAGGGCCGGTTGCCGTGTGCGGGCGCGTTGCGCCTGCGGCGTGGCGGGGACGGTGGCCGTACCGGCTGTTTCGGGCCGAAGGAGCCGGGAGGAGCCCCGTTCAGGCGGCGGCGAGGCGGGACAGGGCCTGCCCGATCGCCTCGGGGGCGGAAACGGTTCCCGCCGCCACCGACACGACCAGGTCGTACGCCGCGTCCTGGTCGGCCGACCGCAGGTCGACCCCGTTCAGCCCCAGGAACACCGCCGCCGCCAGCCACGCCGTCCGCTTGTTCCCGTCGACCAGGGGGTGGTTCGCCGCGATCGCGTGCAGCAGCGCCCCCGCCCGCTCGTACACGTCCCCGTATGCCTCGACGCCGAACATCCGCGCCCGCGGCCGGTGCACGGCCGACGCGAGCAGCCCGGGCTCGCGCACCGCGGGCCGTTCGCCGCGGGCGGCCAGGCGGGCGAGCTCCGTGACCTCGTCGAGGGTCAGGTGGCGCACGGTCACCTCACTCCCCCAGCCTGCGCAGCAGGTCCGCGTGGGCGACGGTGTACGCCTCCCCCGCGGCGCGCACGCGCGCGGCCTCGGCCGCCTCGTACGCCCGCACCGCGGTGCGCACGAACTCCGCGACCGGCACGCCGTGCGCGTCGGCGAGGTCGCTCAGGGACTCCCACTCGGTGTCGGTGAAGACGACGGTCAGCTCTTTCACACCGGGACGGTAACTCCCCGCCGCGGCCGCCTCACCCGGTTTTCGGGCGGAGCCGGGCCGCGGCGCCCACGCCCGCGAGGGAAATGGCGGCCATGGGGAGGAGGACGGCCGTGAAGGCTCCGCCCGCTCCGCCGAGGGCCGCGAAGACGGTGCCCGCGGCGGCGACGAGGACGACGCTGGACAGGGCGTCCGAGACCTGGAGCGCGGCGGAGTTGGCGCCGGCCTCGGAGGGCGGCGAGAGCTTGAAGAGGATGACGCTCAGGGAGGAGATGACCAGGCCCGCGCCGAGGCCGCCCACGGCCCAGGCGGCGGCCGTGCTCCACGCGGGGGCGGCGTCCAGCAACGGCAGGGCGGCGCCGGCGATCGCGGCGGCCATGAGGAACATGCCGAGGACGACGAGGCGTTCGCGGTGGCGTTCGAGGCGGGGGCGGCCCTGGATCCAGGAGCCGATGCCCCAGGTGACGCCGCCGCCGGCCAGGGAGAGCCCGGCGAGGGTCGGCGACATGTGCCGCTGCGTGACGAGCATGAGCGGCACGAAGCTCTCGGCGCCGAGGAACGTGCCGGAGGCCACACCGCGCAGCAGCACCACGGATGGCAGGCCGCGGGCCGCGCGGAAGGTGCCCCGGGGCAGCAGCCGCAGCGCGGCCGGGACGACGAGCGCGGCACCGGCCGCCGCGAGGACCAGGGACAGCGGTCGCAGGTCCTGCCCGGCGTACTGGAGCAGTCCGGCGCCGGCGGAGACGGCGAGCGCGAGGCGCAGCCGGCGGCCGTCGGGGGCCGCGCGGTCGTCCGGCGGACGCTGAAGGGAGGTGCGGCGCAGTGCGGGCAGGCCGATGAGGAGCGGGAGGACGACGAGCACGGGGATGGCGAGGAAGACCCAGCGCCAGCCGAACTGCTCGGTGACCGTGCCGGCCACGAGCGGCCCGACGATGGACGGCAGCACCCAGGACGCGGCGAAGGCGGCCATCACCGCGGGCCGCAGGCGTTCGGGGTAGGCGAGGCCGACGACGACGTACAGGGCGACGATGACGAGCCCGCCGCCGATGCCCTGCACGGCGCGGCCCAGCACGAAGGGCCACATGGACTGCGCGGTGCCGGAGACGACCAGCCCGGCAGCGAAGGCGCCGATGCCGGCGACCAGCGGCGCCAGCGGGCCGGTGCGGTCGCACCACTGGCCGCTGACGACCATCGCGAACAGCGAGGTGGTGAAGTAGCCGGAGAAGGCGAAGGCGTACAGCGGCAGCCCGTCCAGCTCCCGCGCGGCGACCGGCATCGCGGTGCCGACGGCGGTGGCCTCGAAGGCGATGAGCAGGACGACGGAGACCATCGCGAGGGTCAGCGCCCGGTAGCGGCTGCCCAGCACGGTGTCGGCGCCGGTGTCCTGCGCGGCGAGGGGCATGCCTGCGTGGCCGGATACCGGCTCGGTGTCTGCGGTGGTCACCACGACAGGGTAAGGGGTCAACCTGCCACTTGCCCCTGGCACCCCGGTCGGCCTTTCGGCCTAGGACCGGGAGAAGCCGGCCCGGGCTGGGAAGGCGTAGGCCATGCCGCACTACACGTCGTACGACGGAACCGAGCTCGCCTACACGGACCGGGGCGAGGGGCCCGTGCTGCTCGCGCTCGCCGGCGGCCCGGGACGGGACGCCGCCTACCTGGGCGACCTGGGCGGCCTGGACCGAGGCAGGCGCCTGGTCGTCCCGGACAGCAGGGGCACCGGCGGCAGCCCGCCGGCCGCGGACCCGACGGCCTACTCCTTCCCACGGCTCGCCCAGGACGTGGAGGCGCTGCGCCGGCACCTCGGCCTGGAGCGCTTCGCGCTGCTCGCGCACGACGCGGCCGCCGCGACCGCGCAGGCGTACGCCGCCGCCTATCCGGAGCGGCTGACCCACCTGGTGCTGGTCACCCCGGGCTCCCGGCTGCAGGGCGAGCTGCCCGACGACGCCCGCGAGATCTTCGAGAGCCGCGTCGGCGAGCCCTGGTGGCCGGAGGCGGTCGCCGCCCTCGCCGAACTGCAGACCGCCGACGACCTCGACCGGGTCCGCGCGCTGCTGCTCCAGGTCGCGCCGATGGCCTACGGCCACTGGGACGAGCCCCAGCGCGCCCACGCCGCCGCGGAGGGCGGCCAGTTGCACCCGGTCCCCCGTGCCGGCTTCTGGCAGGGCGTGGACGAGCCGGGCCGGCTCGCCGTCCTGGCCCGGCTGCGCGAGGTGACCTGCCCGGTCCTGGTCCTCACCGGCGACCGCGACGCGATCACCGGCATGCGCGCGGGCGAGGTCGTCGCGGCCTGCTTCCCGCACGCCGTCCTGCGCCCTCTGCACGCCGTCGGGCACTTCCCCTGGGTCGACGAACCCGATCTGTTCCGCCCGGTGGTGGAGGAGTTCCTGTCCGGCGCCGCCTCACCGGGCGGTTCGTGAACGGCGTACGGCAGTCCCGTTGCAGGCCCCGGGAGACGTTGGCCCCCTCCCGGGGACGCCGCCTATGGTCGGAGCACGTCACCGACGCAAGGCCGTGTGCCCGAGTGGTTCAGGGGCTCGACTGCAACTCACGTCACGTGGGTTCGATTCCCGCACGGCCTCCACCGGCTTGTGGTCCGCTCCTCCTCCCGGCACCTCCGGGAGGAGGAGCGACAGCGCCGGGGTCAGTGAGGGCGGGTCGTCACGTCGACGCGGGCGACGTGCGCGAGGGGCTGCCGTTCGCCGGGGAGCATCGCGTCGAACCGCCTGTCGCCGGTGAGGTACCGCCGGAAGAAGGCGCCGATGTGGGGGCCGGCGCTGTTGCGAACCGACCTGTCGGGCCAGCTGGGGGCGTGGGACGCGGGCGGACGGCGACTCGGCCGGGTGGTGCGCGGTGTGGTCTGGTCATGCGCCGAAGGCTGGTCGGCCGACGGCCTGACCGCCTCCGCTGTGTGGGCGGATTCCGGCGCACGCGACGCACGTGCCGCTTCGGGCCCGGCGGAGCATGCCGCCAGCGCACCGAAGCACAACAGAGCCGACACGATCGCCCGGGGAACTCTTCTCACTGATCTTCCTTGCCTCTCTCGCCTGGGTCACGACGTGCCCTGGGCAGCGCCGACGGCGCCTCCGCGCGCGACGCGCTGTCCCGCTGCGCCGCGTCGCGGTGAGCGAGCGCCGACACATCGTCTCGCCATGACAGACGTGCGGACACCCGCCGGGGTGCGGCTGTGGACGGACGTCGCTGCGTGCCCGGTCGCCCAGGTGCGGCCGTTCCGCGTCTGAAGGCGGATCAGCCGCCGGTGCGGGCGCGGCCGGACAGTCGCCGAACACCGAAGTGAGCTCTGCGCCGTGATCGTGCCGGCCCGCCGCACGGCCGCTGCGAGCGCTACCGCCACTGCGGGCTGGTTGCGATGGCCCGCAGTTGGGCCGGTGTCAGGATCGGCGTGGTACGGGTCGAGGGGACGTTCTGGCTCGGTGCCTGCCACACCGAGATGGTGACGTAGAGCCCGTCGGGATGAAGCACGTTCACCACCTCGTGCCCAGGGCTCGTTCCCGGTGGTGCCTGCCGGGACGCGATCAGGGTGCCGTCGGCCATGGGGTTCGTGCCCGCGAAGACGTGGCTGCGGATCGCGGCGGTGGAGGTCTGCCGGGAAACGTGCACCTCGAACAGCGACTTGCCGTGCCCGTCGTCCACCCACAGCTGCCCCGACTGCCGGCCGCCAGGCGGGCTCGAATGGGTCAGGCCGCTCGGCAGCAGCGTGGTCAGGATGGCAAGGGCGCGGTCGGCGGGCAGCGTGCCGGTGAAGGCCGGCTCCGGGGTGGCGGATGCCGAGCCGGTCGTGGCCGAGGCCGCCGGACCGGCGAGCGTGTGGTCGGCGGGCCGCCCGTCGGACAGCAGCCCGGGGACGACCACAGCGCCGAGCCCGACGAGCGCGAGGACGGCTGCTCCGCTCACACCGGCGGCCGCGGCGCGGCGGCGGCGCCTGCGTCGGCCGTCGCGGACACAGCCCTGAAGAAGCGGGGCCGCGTTGGGCGGCTCGAAGGTCATGAGGGTGGTTCGGAGGGCTTCGGTGAAGTCTTCTTCGATGGGCATGGCGGGTCACCGCGTTTCGGAGGTCGGTGAAGAGGGCGAGGTGGTGCCGCGGCACCGGAGTTCAGGGGCTGACGAGCTCGGACAGGTCGTGGCCCAGAAGGTCCCGGATCCGGGCGAGCGCACGCATGCTCTGGTTGCGTACCGCGCCCGGCCGGATCTGAAGGATCGCGGCGGTCTGCTCGACGCTGCGGTCCTCCCAGTACCGCAGGAGCAGGACGGCCCGGTCCCGGGCGGAGAGCCGGCCGAGAGCGTCGAGCAGCGCGACCCGCAGCGTGGCGTCGTGCTCGGTGGCGGCACCGGAGTCCGGCAGGGTGTCGGTGGGCTGCTCGGAACTGCTGCGCCGGCGGCGGTAGGACAGGTAGGTCCGTACGAGGACGGTGTGGGTGTAGGCCGCCGGGTCGTCCACCTGCGTGATCTTGCGCCAGTTGGCATACATCCGGCCCAGCGTGTCCTGCACCAGATCCTCCGCGAGGTGCACATCACCGCTGGTGAGCACACACGCAGAGCGGAACAGAGGTGCGAATCGCGCAGCGGCGAACGCCATGAATTCCTCTTCGTGCCGGCGCTTCATCCGAGATCCTGTTCGTCGTCCACACTCTGAAGACGCTGTGGCCGCGGGGTTACGTCCCACCCGGAGGGGCAGAGATCTCGCCGTCGCGGGGTACCGCCCCTTCGTCTTCACCGTCTCAGTTCAACGCGCGGATCGCCGGGGAGTGCATCAACGTCAAGCCGTTGGGGCCTACGGCGAGGCAGATCCCTCCAAGACGCTCTTATAATGTACGCGTCAGATGCATCACGATGTCGGTCGTCCCGTAACGCACCAGCGATTGCAGGAGGACTCCCCCGCGATGGCAGTGACGCACAGAACCCAGCGGCGGATCGCCGCAGCGTTCTCGGCGGTGGTGACCGCCGCCGCCCTCGGTCTGACCGCGGTAACCCCCGCACAGGCTGCACCGGCCGAAGGCCGCATCATCGGCGCCGACGTCAAGGGCGCCGTCAAGGACAGCTACATCGTCATCCTCAAGAAGAGTTCCGGACTCACATCGACCTCGGCCGGGGGCCGGAGCGTGGTGACCCGCCACGGCGGCGTGGTCGATCACACCTACCGCGCCGCCCTCAACGGCTACGCGGCCCACATGACCGCGACCGAGGCCGGGCGGCTCGCCGCGGACCCCGCCGTCGCCCAGGTCATCCAGGACGCCACGGTCAGCATCGACGCCACGCAGACCAACCCGCCCTCGTGGGGACTGGACCGCATCGACCAGGCGGCGCTCCCCCTGAACAACAGCTATACGTACCCCGACACGGCCGGAGCCGGCGTGACGGCGTACATCATCGACACCGGAGTGCGCATCACGCACACCGACTTCGGCGGCCGGGCCTCCTACGGCTACGACGCGGTCCAGAACGACTTCGTCGCCCAGGACGGCAACGGCCACGGCACCCATGTCGCGGGCACCGTCGCCGGCACCTCGTACGGCGTCGCCAAGAAGGCGAAGATCGTCGCTGTACGTGTCCTGAACAACGCCGGATCGGGCACGACCGCCCAGGTCGTGGCCGGCATCGACTGGGTCACCGCCAACGCCGTGAAGCCGGCCGTGGCCAACATGAGCCTGGGCGGCGGCGCCAACACCGCGATCGACACCGCCGTCCGCAACTCGATCGCCTCCGGGGTCACCTACGCCGTCGCCGCGGGCAACGACGGGGCGAACGCCTCCTCCTACTCGCCCGCGCGCGTGAGCGAGGCGATCACCGTCGGCGCCACGACCAGCACCGACGCCAGGGCCAGCTACTCCAACTACGGCTCCGGGCTGGACCTGTTCGCGCCCGGATCGTCCATCACCTCCGCGTGGAAGAACAGCGACACCGCCGCCAACACCATCTCCGGCACCTCGATGGCGACCCCGCACGTCACGGGCGCGGCCGCCGTCTATCTCGCCGGACATCCGTCGGCCTCGCCCTCCCAGGTGGCGAGCGCCCTGACCTCGGCGGCCACCTCCGGAGTGGTCGCCGGCCCCGGCAGCGGATCACCCAACCTGCTGCTGCGCGTCACCCCGTAGCACCCGTACCGGTTTCCCGGGGTCGGCCGTACCGGCCGACCGCGGGAAACCGGTCGTGTGCCAGGTGACGCCGTCAGTGGTGACGGCGAAGGCCTGCGCGCCAGGGTGTGTACTGAGCCAGGTGCGGGCCGCGTCGCCCATGGCGTAGGCGGCGGTGGCCCAGGCGTCGGCGGCGGTGAGGGTGGGGCAGACGACGGTTATCGAGGCGAGTCGAGTGGCCGGCGGCTGCCCGGTGTGCGGATCGAGGATGTGGCAGCCCCGTTCGGCGGGGCCCGACGTGGCGACGGCCGTCTCATGGGCCTCGGCACCCACCTCGACGACCGCGGCAACGGCACCATGGGTCAGGGGATCGGAGATGCCGATCCGCCAGGGACCGCCCACCGTCTGGACGTCGCCGCCGCCGTTGACGCACACCGCTTCCGCGCCGGCCTCGGCGAGCGTCCGTGCGGCGCGCTCGACCGCCCAGCCCTTCACCAGGCCCGTGGGGTCGGGACCGGTGCCGGGCCGGCCTTCGTACCGGGCCGAGAACCAGCCGTCGCTCTGCCGTTCGGCCTCCTCGCACAGCCGCAGCACTTCGCGCACCTCGGCATCGCAACTCCGCAGATCCAGCTCGCCGCGGGCGAGTCGGCTGATCTGGCTGTCGGAGCGGTAGGTGGAGAAGACGGCGTCGGTCATGTGCAGGAAGGCGACCGACTCCTCCAGCGCCCTACGCACGCGCGGGAGGTGCGTGAAGCCGCGGACGTCGAAGGAGAAGACCGTGCCCATGACGTGTTCCACGTGGCGCAGGCGCGCGGGCTCAGACACCGGCCTGGTCCAGGGCGCTCTGCAGCGACTGCTTGTAGCCCGTGCTGGTGTAAGTGGCACCGGACACCGAGTCGATGCTCGCACTCTGCGCGGCCAGCGTCTCCTGGTTGAGCTTGGGGACGGCGGTGGAGTTGATGTCCCGGCTCCGTGCCGTCTCGTCGGGGTACTGGACGGCGGTCGCCCCCGTGATCCGGGTGCCGGTGAGCGTGATCCGCACCTGGACCGGCCCGTAGTTCGTCTGGACGGTGGGACCGGTGACGGTACGGGTGGTGGGCGCGGCCGTGGTGGTCTTCGGGGTGGACGGGGCGGTGCTGGTCCTCCTGGGGGCGGTGGGGAAGGAGCTGGAGATCGAAGCGGCCGGAGACGACGTGGCGCGCCGGTGTCCTGCCCTCCCCGACGCCGAGGCGGACACGGAGGGAGAAGCGGAGGCGGGGGTGGACGTGGAGACGGCCATGGATGCGGAGGGGACCGCCGTCACCGGGGCGGAGGGAGCACCGGCCTGATGGACGGACGGGTCCGTGCCGGGCTTGAGCGCGAGCATCAGCACGATGCCGGAGACCGTGACGGCGCTGGTGAGCACGACACGACGGAGCGAATGCTTCTTCTTCACGGAGGTCACCGGACTCAGAACTCGAAGGACTCGTGGTGGATGCGGCGGTCGGGGACGCCGGCCTCGCGGAGCGCGGCGTAGGACTCCTCGGCCAGGCCCGGCGGCCCGCACAGGTAGACGTCATGGCGGGCGATGTCCGGCAGGATCCTCCGCAGCTTCTTCGCGGTGATCGCGGGCCGTCTGCCGTCCGGGCTGTTCACCGCGTACAGCAGCTGCGCACCGCGGGCGTCCGCGATCGCCTCCAGCTCGTCCCGGAGCGCGAGCTCCTCGGCCGTGCGCGCCCGGTAGAGCAGGGTGAGATCCCCAGGCCCCCCGGGCAGGGTCTCGAACAGCGCCCGCAGTGGCGTGATCCCCGCGCCGCCCGCGAGCAACAGCACCTTGCCACGGCTGCGGCGGCCCGCGGTCATCGCCCCGTAAGGGCCCTCCGCCCACACCCGGGTGCCCGGGCGGAGCCGGGCCAGCGCCGCGCTGTGCCCGCCGGCCGCCTTCACGGTGACCCGCAGCAGATCCGGCCGGGGTGGCGCCGACAGCGAGTACGGGTTCGAGGTCCAGCGCAGCCCCTCGGCCAGGAACCGCCAGCGGAAGAACTGTCCCGGTTCCGCACCCAGCCTGTGCAGCCGGCGTCCGCGGATCAGCACGGACACCACGCCGGGCGTCTCCTGCACGACCGACTCGACCCGCATGCGGTGCCGGAGGTTGAGCCCTACAGGAGTGAGCACGCGGTACCAGAGCACCAGCGCGCCGACCAGAAGGTACAGGGCGTACCAGGCGGTGCGCGCGACGGTGCCCGTCACGAATTCGCTGCCCGTGGCGAGCTGGTGCCAGAAGGCGAGGTAGACGGCGGCATAGGTGAGCAGGTGCAGGTAGTACCACGTCTCGTAGCGCAGGCGTCTGCGCAGTGCGCCGACCGAGACAAGGCCCACGAGCAGCAGGATCAGGGTCCCGGCCGTCGCCTTCACCATCTCCGGGTACTCGGTGACGACGGAGACCGTCTGCGCCACGATGCCGGTGTCCGCCTGGAGCGCGTAGCCGTAGAGGATCAGCACGACGTGCGCGACGACCAGGGACAGCGCGTACCGTCCGCTCATCGCGTGCCACCGGGTGACCCGGTCGGTGCCCACCCGGCGCTCCAGGGCCGGAACGCGCGCCATCAGCGCGATCACGATGGCGGTCACGTATCCGGACAGCAGCCCCGTGATCCGGCCGGCGGCCGTCAGGCAGTCGCCGACGGTCCGGGGCACATACGGTGTGTTGCTCCACCACAGCCACAGGGTGGCTGCCGCGCCGAACCAGGCCAGTGCCGCCAGGGGTATCGCGGGGGAACGCCGGGGGCGGATCCGGCGCATGGCCTGCCGTCTGCCCGCACGGCTGTGCTGGATCGTCGTCAAGGGGGTCGTTCTCTTTCCCTGGTTCCTGAGTCGGCCCCCTGCTCCCTGGTCGCCCCTGAGCGCGGCATCTTACCCCTGGGAGTACGGGGATGCCGGACCTGCAGCGTCAGGGAACACGGAGTCTAGGGCCCAGGGCGTCATACCGCCAGGCCGCTCCCTTGCGCCGTTTCTGAGGCCCAGTGCACGCGGACCGTCCCGTCGTGCCAGACCGCTCCCGGGGTGGGGAAGCATCTTCACGGCCAGCGCGGGCGGTTCGATGCGGAGACCGTCCACCATGGCCCGGTCCGTGCGGACCGGGCCCCTCAGCGCGTGTGGCGGGGCGTCACGTCTGCGGCCGGACCACCGCGTGCTGGGGGCGGATGGGCAGGCGGCTGACCGGGCGGCCGGTGGCCGCGCGGACGGCCGAGGCGACGGCTGCCGGGGAGACGACGACGGGGACCGCGCTGGCGGCCTTGGCGCCGAAGGGGGCGAGCACGTCGCGTTCCTCGATGAGCCGGACCACGCGGATCGCGGGCGCGTCGAGCGCGGTCGGCAGCGAATAGCCGGTCAGGTTGGGCCGCTTGATGACGCCGCGCGGCGCGCGGAGGTCCTCCATGAGGGCCATGCCGACGCCCTGGGTGACGCCGGCCTCGATCCGGGCCCGCAGCTGTGCGGGGTTGAGGACCCGGCCGACGTCCTGGGCGACAGCCATCTCCACCACCCGGATCGCGCCGAGTTCGATGTCGACGTCGACCACGGCGCGCACGGCGCAGAAGGCGAGGCCCACAAAGGCGTCGCCCTGGCCGGTGTCGTCGAGCTTCTCGGTGGGGTGCGGGCGGCACTGGGCGGTGGCCCACAGCTCCTTGCCGGCCAGTTCCTCCTCGACGGTGGTGGAGAGCACCCCGTCGTACGAGGTGATCTTGCCGTCGGCGATGGAGAGCAGTTCCGCCGACATGCCGAACTTCCCGGCCAGCGGCTGCAGCAGCTGGGTGCGGACCATCTTGGCGGCGCGCTCGACGGCGCCACCGGAGACCCAGGTGTGGCGGCCGCGGGCGGCGGCGCCGGCCGGGGGCTGGTCGGTGTCGGAGGGCAGGACGCGGACGTCCTCGACGCCGAGGACCTCCTGCACGATCTGCCGGGCGAGGGTGGCGAAGCCCTGGCCGGTGTCGACGGCGGCGCAGATGACGGTGGCGGCGCCGTCGTGGACGCGGACGGTGGCGGTGGAGACCTCGTCGGTGCCCTCGGCGCCCAGCATGTGCACCATGCCGAGCGCGTAGCCGACGCCGCGGCGCACCGCGCCCGGCTCGCCCGCGCCCTCCAGGCCGCCGGGAAGCAGCCATTCGGACTCGTCGTCGTCGACGGGCAGCGGGGGCAGGTCGGTGTCGCGCACGGCCTTGAGCAGTTCACCGACGGGCGCCGGGCAGGTGACCGTCTGGCCGGTGGGCAGCAGGTCGCCGGTGGCCATGACGTTGCGCATGCGGATCTCGGCCGGGTCCAGGCCGAGTTTGGCCGCGAGCTTGTCCATCTGGCCCTCGTAGGCCGCGCAGACCTGCATCGCGCCCTCGCCCCTGACGTGGCCGGAGGGCGGGTTGTTGGTGCGCACCGCCCAGCCCTCGACGAAGACGTGCGGCACGACGTAGGGGCCCGCGGCGAAGGCCACGGCCGCGGCCAGGGCGTCGGCGGAGGTGTCGGCGTACGCGCCGGCGTCCAGCAGCACCTGGGCCTCGACCTTGACCAGCCGGCCCTCGGCGTCGGCGTGGTGGCGGTACCGCAACAGGGTCGGGTGGCGGTGGCTGTGGCTGAGGAAGGACTCCTCGCGGGTGGCCACGAACTTCACCGGGCAGCCGGTCTTCAGCGCGAGCAGTCCGAGGGGGATCTGCACCCCGGAGTCCTCGCGGTCGCCCATCGCGCCGGGCACCGCGGTGACCACCACCTTGACCCGGTCCTGTTCCAGCCCGAAGCAGGCGGCGGCCAGGTCGCGGTCGGTGTGCGGGTCCGTGGAGGCGACGTACAGCTCCACGCCGCCGTCGGGGCGGGGCACGGCGAGCCCGGCCTCGGCGCCCACCGGGGCCGGGTCCTGGCGGCCGACCCGGTACAGGCCCTCGACGATGACCTCGCCGACCGCGTCCGGGTCGCCGAACTGCAGCGGGATGTGCCGGATCAGATTGCCGTCGGGGTGCAGCGGGGGTGCCGCGAAGGCCCGCTCCGGGTCGATGACGGGCTCCAGGACCTCGTACTCGACCTGGATGGCGGCGGCGGCGAGCCGGGCGGTGTCGGGGTGGTCGGCGGCCACGGCGGCGATGGCCTCGCCGTGGTGCCGGACGGTGTCCTTGGCGAAGACCGGGCGGTCTGCGACGCGGCGCCCGTGCATGGCGTCGCCCGGGACGTCCTCGTGGGTCACCACGGCCCGCACGCCGGGGAGCGCGACGGCCTCCGTCGTGTCGATGGACAGGATGCGGGCGTGCGGGTGCGGGGAGCGCAGCACGGCCGCCCACAGCAGTCCCTCGGCCCACAGGTCGGCGGCGTACGGGTACGTCCCCTGGGCCTTGGCGTAGGCGTCGGTGGCGGGCAGGGAGGCGCCGATGCCGTGCGGCGCGGACTGCTGCTCGGCGCCGGTCGCGACCGGCGCGGGGGTGCCCACGGCCGGGGTGGCCGTCGCGGCGTCGGGGCCCGTCATCGCGCGTACCTTTCGCTGCCGCGAGGGGGGAGGTGGTGCGGGGTCAGCAGGTTCGGGGTGCTCACGCCGGGCCTCCGGAGGAGGGGCGCGGGTGCGGGACGCGGATGCCGTCGGCCGGGTCGCCCGCGGTGTCGTCCGCGGCGGCCTCGGCGGTCTCCTCGCGCTCGGTCACGACCTGGCGGACGGCCTCCAGGACGCCCTGGTAGCCGGAGCAGCGGCAGAGGTTGCCGCTGATGGCCTGCCGGGTCTCCAGCTCGGTCGGGCTGTGGTTGCCCTCGAGCAGGTCGTGCACGGTCATCGCCATGCCCGGGATGCAGAAACCGCACTGCACGGCCCCGCACTCGGCAAGCGCCCGCTGGACGTCCGAGGGACCGCCGTCGGCGGACAGCCCCTCGACGGTGCGGATGTCGCTGCCCGCGGCGGTCGCGGCGGGCACCAGGCAGGAGGCGACGAGCCGGCCGTCGACCTTGACCGAGCAGGCGCCGCACTCGCCCTGCTCGCAGCCGTCCTTGGCGCCGGCGAGACCGAGGCGCTCGCGCAGCACGTAGAGCAGGGACTCGCCGAGCCAGGCGTCGGTGACGGGCCGGTCGGTGCCGTTGACGTTGAGGACGTAGGAGGCCACGGGGTGCTCGCTGTGCGCGTCCGCGACGGGCCCCTCGCCGGGCCCGTCGGCCCCCTCCTCCGGGGTCGGCGGCTCCTGCGCGGCGAATTCCGCCGCAAGGTCCGCCGCAAGATCCGCCACCGGGTCCGTGGCGGGCTCCTGCGGGTGGGTGCCGTCCTCGCCGGGGTCCGGCCCCGGCCGGGGCTCCTCGGCGGCGGCCGGGGCCGGAGCGGGGGCCGACACGGGCGGGATGCGGTACTCGCCGGACTCCTCGGCGGTGCCGTCCGGGGCCGGCGGCAGCGTCCACTGGCCGGTGGCGTCCGCGGGCAGGGACCAGCCGCCGTCGGCCGCGCCCGCGGGCGCCTGCAGGGCGGCGGGGGCGGTCCAGGGCTGCGCCGAGTCGCTGGTCGGGGTGGGTACGAAGGCCCCCACCGAGTACTCGCCGGAGTCGTCGGCGGCGGGGTCCTCGCGTACGACGGGGATCACCCACGTCGTGGCCGCGTCCTCGCCGGCGACCGGGGCGGCGGGCGGCTCGGGCGCGTAGCCGTGGCCCGGGGCGGCGAGCGGATCGGCGCCGGGCTCGGCCATGGACAGCTGCGCCGCGAAGGAGACGTGCATGGTCTGGTCGGGGTCGTACTCGCCGTGGGGCAGGGGCTCCCACACCCCGTGCCCCGGGCTGAATCCCCCGCCGTGCGGGGACCCCTCCTGCGGCTGGTCGGTCATGCGCCCGTCCGGTGTCCTGTCGTCGTACACGTCGTCACTCATGCCAGTGCCCTCCCCAGCGCACGGCGGGCCAGTGCGGCCACCGTACGCCGCAGCTGGACGGCCGCGGGGGGCAGTTCGGGGGCCGCGGGCGGGGCTCCCCCCACGCCGCCGTCCGCGGCCGGCAGCGGGTCGGGGATGCAGGCGGCGGCGACGTACTCGCCGAAGGCCGTGAGGGCCTCCGGCGCCAGTGTGCGCTCGCCGTCCCAGTCGATCAGCCCGGCGACCCAGCGCTCGGCCTCGAGCGGCCGCAGCGGCACCGGTGCGACGGCTCCCACCGCGCAGCGTACGCCCCGGCGGGCGGGGTCGAGGACGACGGCGACGGACGCGACCGCGCGGCCGGGACCGGTGCGGCCGGTGGCCTTGAGGAAGGTCTGCGGCGCGTGCAGCAGCGGGACCCGGACGTACGCCAGGACCTCGCCCGGCCGCAGCGGGTCCATGCCGGTGAGCAGGTGGCTGACCGGCAGCTCGCGGTTGCCGTCCGGGCCGGCGACCAGGACGGACGCCTCCAGGGCGGCCAGCACGGGCAGCGAGTCGCCGGTGGGGGCGGCGCCGGCGATGTTGCCGCCGAGCGTGCCCGCGTTGCGGATCTGCGGGGGCCCGGCGGCGCGGGCGGCGGCGGCAAGGGCGGGGATGAGCGCGGCGAAGTCCGGGCGGCCCATGCGGGCGTGGGTGAGGCCGGCGCCGAGCAGCGCCGCGCCGTCCGCGTACTGCCAGCCGCGGATCTCGCTGATCCGCCCGAGGCCGACCAGTCCCGCGGGGCGCAGCAGCCCGGAGTTCACGGCCGCCATGAGGTCGGTGCCTCCGGCGACGGGCACGGCGGTGGGCGTGGCGGCCAAGGCCGCCACGGCCTCGTCGAGCGAGGTCGGCAACGCCACATTGCGCGCTGCCTGCCGTGCGTACGTGCTCACGCAGCTGCCCCTTCCCCGGCTGTCCGCGGTGCGGTAGCCGTACGGTACGTGCTGACAGCCCGGACGTGGCAACTCTGGCACATCTTCCGGGGTGATCAACGCGAGGGTCGCAAAGGAGAACCTGCCTTCCGGATCGAACTCCGTCCGGTTTGCGACTTTCTCCAGGTTGCGACGGGAACGGCCTCCTTCGTGCGCCTTGCCGTGATTGGCCATACCACCCTGCCATCTCCCGCGTCGCCCCACCGCGGGTTGTGGCGGGCCTCACACGATCGGGGGCGGCCCCTCGATCGGGCGTCCGATGACGCCCGGACGCCGCTGCCACGGCAGCGGACAGCCCGGCGGCCGGTGTTCGACCCCCAGTGCGTCAAGTCGCCCGTAGTGGGTGGTCATTCGGGCGGCGAAGCCCTCGTGGTCGCGGGCGGCGGGACCGGGCAGCCGGCTCCAGACCGTCTCGGCGAAGGCGGCGAGCCGCGGGAAGGCCATGTAGTCCACCGCGCGGACCGAATCCATCGCCTCCGTCCAGATGTTGGCCTGCGCGCCGATGACGTGGGCGGCCTCCTCGGCGGTGAGCTCGTCCGGGACGGGCTCAAAACGGTAGACGTCCTCCAGGGTGCGGACGTGCGCGATCGGCACGGGCTCGTCCTCGCTGTCCGACTGGCGCCAGTCCAGGTACACCTGGCTCTCCCGGCACATCACGACGTCGTGCCCCGCCCGGGCGGCCGCTACGCCGCCCGCGTGGCCGCGCCAGGAGGAGACGGCGGCGCCCTCGGCCGGCCCGCCCTCCAGGATCTCGTCCCAGCCGATCAGCCGGCGGCCGCGCCCGCTCAGCCAGGTGTCGAAGTGCCGCACGAACCACCTCTGCAGCTCGTCCTCGTCACGCAAGCCCAGTTCCTTGATGCGGGCCTGGACGGTGGCGGAGGCGCGCCACTGGTCCTTGGGGCACTCGTCGCCGCCGATGTGCACGAACTCCGAGGGGAAGACCTCCAGTAGCTCGGCGAGGACGTTCTCGTAGAAGCGCACGGTGGCCTCGGTGGGCGCCAGCACGTTCGGGTTGATGCCCCAACCGGTCAGCACCGGCAGGGCGGTGGTGTCCACGACGTCCGTGTTGCCGGGTTCCGGGTACGCGGCGACGCCTCGACGGGTGCCGGGATGAGGCCCATGACGACCATCCTGCCGCGCCCGCGGCAACTGGAACGGACGAATCGCCGATTTCCGGACGCCGCGGCGCCTCAGCCGCCGGCCCGGCGGGCGCGGTTCAGGGCGCGGAAGGGGATCAGCATGCCGACGACGAACCACAGGACGTGGGCCACTGCCACCGCCGACCACAGCGCCGTGGAGGTCGCCTGAGCCGCGGAGAGGGCCACGGCGGTGCCGATGAGGGCGACGACCGCGGTCAGCTGGAGGACGGTGTGCCGGCTGGGCAGGAAGTCGCGCTGCAGGAAGGTGTCGCCGTACCACCAGCGCACCGCGCGGGCGGCGGCCAGCAGCACCACGACGGCGCCGGCCGCGACGCCCAGGACGGCCGGAAGCGGCCATGGGGCGCCGTCGGCCGCGGAGGCGGCCACCAGGCCGGTGGCGGCGAACGGGAGCACGGGCAGGCAGGCCCCGGCGGTGAGGGCCACGGCGCGAGCGCGGGCCGGGTCCCCGTTCAACTCGGCCCGGGCCAGGGCGCGTACGGTCTGCAGCCGCCCCCGGCCGCTGCTGCCGGAGCGGCGGGCCTGCAGCAGCCACAGCCAGCCGGCCAGCGCCACCAGCACGGCCACCCCGCCGGCCAGCACCGGGGGGTCGGCGAACAGCACCAGCGCGGCCACCAGCAGCGCGGGGGCGGCCCGGGGCCACTGGCGCCGCCCCGCAACGTCCGCGGGCGCGGCGCCGAGTTCCATGGCCCGCGCCACGACCGCGCGGCGTTCGGCGCGGGCGGCCGGACGAAGCGAGAGATCCAGCGCCCGTGCGAGCGCGACGTGCGCCTCGGCCTCGCGGGGTGCGATCAGCACCGCCTGCCGGGCGGCGGCGACGGCCTCGGGGCCGCGGGAGAGCATCCGGCAGGAGTCGGCGACCAGCACCCGGGCGCGCCACTCGCGGGGATCGGCGGCGACCCGCAGCCCGAGCCCGAGGGCGGCGTGCGCGTCTCCGAGCATCAGCAGGACGAGTCCGGCCAGCAGCGGCGGGTCCGGGTCGCCCGGCTCCGCGTGCGCCAGCGCCCAGTCGACGGCCTCCCGGGCCCGGTCGGCCCGCCGCTCGTACGCGAAGACCCTGGCCCGTACGAGGTAGCCGAAGCTGCCGTTGCGGGTGACGAAGGCGTCGTCGACGAGCGAGTGCGCCATCTCGAAGCGCCCCCGCTCGCACAGCCCGAAGACCCGGTCCGCCGTGACGGCGTCGTCCTGCGCCATGTCCCCCCGAACGCGCGAGGTACGGCCGCCGCGCCGCGGCCGTACCTGCCGGGTGCCGAGGCGGCCGTTACTTGCCGCTCTTGTCCTTGTCCCCGCCACCGGTGGGCATGGATTCGAAGATCTCCTTGCACATCGGGCAGACCGGGTACTTCTTGGGGTCCCGGCCGGGCACCCAGACCTTTCCGCAGAGGGCGACCACCGGCGATCCGGAGAGCGCGCTCTCCATGATCTTGTCCTTCTGGACGTAGTGCGCGAAGCGCTCGTGGTCGCCATCGCCGTTCGACACCTGCGGGGTCGGTTCGACGAGGGTGCCGGTGCCCGCCCCGCGCTCGGGCTCGAGAGTGCTCATGGCACGCAAGCCTAATTCAGAGACGGATCGTCCGGATACGTCGCGACCATCGCGAGTTCGCTGCGCTGTCTGCGCAGCACCGAGCGCCACAGCTGATCGGGGTCCGGGGAGAAGACGTCCCCCGGTTCGGACTCCACCACGTACCAGGCGCCCTCGACCAGTTCGTCCTCCAGCTGGCCGGGCCCCCATCCGGCGTACCCGGCGAAGATCCGCAGGGAGCCCAGCTCGGCCGCGAGGAGCTCGGGCGGCGCCTCCAGGTCCACCAGGCCGATCGCGCCGAACACCCGCCGCCAGCCGAGCGGCTCCCCGTCCTCGCCGTCCCGCGGCTCCCCGGGCACCACGGCCAGGCCCAGCGCCGAGTCCAGCGAGACGGGCCCGCCCTGGAAGACGACCTGGGGCGCGCCCGCCAGGCCGGCCCAGGACTCCAGGACGTCGCCGACCCCGACGGGCGTGGGGCGGTTGAGGACGACGCCGAGCGAGCCCTCCTCGTCGTGGTCGAGGAGGAGCACCACCGCCCGGTCGAAGTTCGGGTCCGCGAGCGCGGGCGTCGCGACGAGCAGTCTGCCGGTGAGCGATGACACTTCGGTCATGGTCAACATAATCCCGCATTCCGCCGCCGCGCGGGGTGGCAACCGCACCCTTTTCGGGCGCCGGGACCGGGGGCGGGCCGCCGCGACGGCGACCCTCCGGGACGGCGCGAACGCGCAGGGTGCTGTAGCGAACCCATTACATGAGTGGGACCTCACAGCCCTCTTCCCGGCGCCGGAAGGCCGATTACCATTTCTGCTTGGTGCCTGCGGGGACCGAGCTTCCTTTCTGCCCGTCTCCAGGAACGCGAGAGCAATGACCGGCCTTAACGACGTACTGCTCGTCCACGGTGGCACCCCCCTCGAGGGGGAGATCCATGTCCGCGGTGCGAAGAACCTCGTGCCCAAGGCGATGGTGGCCGCGCTGCTGGGCAGCGAACCCAGCCGGCTGCGCAACGTGCCCGACATCCGCGACGTGCGCGTCGTGCGGGGCCTGCTGCAGCTGCACGGGGTGACGGTGCAGGCCGGCGACGAGCCCGGGGAGCTGGTGCTCGACCCGTCCAAGGTGGAGAGCGCGAACGTCGCCGACATCGACGCGCACGCGGGCTCCTCGCGGATCCCGATCCTGTTCTGCGGGCCCCTGCTGCACCGTCTCGGCCACGCCTTCATCCCGGGCCTGGGCGGCTGCGACATCGGTGGCCGGCCGATCGACTTCCACTTCGACGTGCTGCGCAAGTTCGGCGCGGTCATCGAGAAGCGCCCCGAGGGCCAGTACCTGGAGGCCCCGCAGCGGCTGCGCGGCTGCAAGATCGAGCTCCCGTACCCGTCGGTCGGCGCGACCGAGCAGGTACTGCTGACGGCCGTCCTGGCCGAGGGCGTCACCGAGCTGAGCAACGCCGCGATCGAGCCGGAGATCGAGGACCTCATCTGCGTCCTGCAGAAGATGGGCGCCATCATCACGATGGGCACCAACCGCACCATCCACATCACCGGCGTGGACAAGCTCGGCGGCTACAACCACCGCGCCCTCCCGGACCGCCTGGAGGCCGCCTCCTGGGCCTGCGCGGCCCTGGCGACCGAGGGCAACGTCTACGTCCGCGGCGCCAGCCAGCGCGAGATGATGACCTTCCTCAACGTCTTCCGCAAGGTGGGCGGCGCGTTCGAGGTCGACGACCACGGCATCCGCTTCTGGCACCCCGGCGGCCCGCTGAACGCCATCGCCCTGGAGACCGACGTCCACCCCGGCTTCCAGACCGACTGGCAGCAGCCCCTGGTCGTGGCCCTCACCCAGGCCTCGGGCCTGTCCATCGTCCACGAGACGGTGTACGAGTCCCGGCTGGGCTTCACCTCGGCGCTCAACCAGATGGGTGCCCACATCCAGCTCTACCGCGAGTGCCTGGGCGGCACCCCCTGCCGCTTCGGCCAGCGCAACTTCCTGCACTCCGCGGTCGTCAGCGGCCCCACCAGGCTGCAGGGCGCCGACCTCGTCATCCCGGACCTGCGCGGCGGCTTCTCGTACCTGATCGCGGCCCTGGCCGCGCAGGGCACCTCGCGGGTGCACGGCATCGACCTGATCAACCGCGGATACGAGAACTTCATGCAGAAGCTGGAGAAGCTCGGCGCCAAGGTCGAGCTGCCCGGCACCGACTGACCCGGCACCCTTGCGGACACACGGAAGGGCGGCCTCCCCGCGGGGGGGCCGCCCTTCCACATGTCGCGTCGGCGCGCGGAATTACTTGCCCTTGGCGGCTTCCTTGAGCTTCGAGCCCGCGGAGACCTTCACGCTGTAACCGGCCGGGATCTGGATCGGGTCACCGGTCTGCGGGTTGCGCGCGGTGCGCGCGGCGCGGTGGCTGCGCTCGAAGGTGAGGAAGCCGGGGATGGTGACCTTCTCGTCGCCCTTGGCGACGATCTCGCCGACAACCTCGGCGAACGCGGCCAGAACGGCGTCGGCGTCCTTGCGGGTCACCTCGGCGCGCTCGGACAGCGCGGCCACCAGCTCACTGCGGTTCATCTAAGTACTCCTTGCATGGAAACCCCCAACGTCGACCGTCGGGGAAGACGCATTGTGAAGACGCTCATCGCGCTTCTGCGGTGCGGCCCTCACCGCCCAGGTACGCATCCTGCCCCTATTTCTGGGGGAAACGCCAATCCGGCACCCGGGAGAGTCACACAAAAAGCGGGTCGTGTACGGCTCGATGACGCTCCGTCGTCACGACGTCGCGGGGAGGCCGTGCGACTTCGCCGCCTCGCGGACGGCGCCCGCGACGGCGCCCGCGACCTTGTCGTTGAAGACGCTCGGGATGATGTAGTTCGGGTTGAGCTCGTCCTCCGTGACGACGTCCGCGAGGGCGGCCGCCGCCGCGAGCATCATGTCGGTGTTCACCGTACGGCTCTGGGCGTCCAGCAGTCCACGGAAGACACCCGGGAAGACCAGCACGTTGTTGATCTGGTTGGGGAAGTCGCTGCGCCCCGTGGCGACCACCGCGGCGGTCTCCCGGGCGACCGCCGGGTCCACCTCGGGGTCGGGGTTGGCCAGGGCGAAGACGATGGCACCGTCGGCCATGGCCGCGACGTCCTCGCCCTCCAGGACGTTGGGGGCGGAGACGCCGATGAAGACGTCCGCGCCGCGCACCGCCTCCTTCAGCGTCCCGGTGATCTCCTCCGGGTTGGTGTTGTCCGCGATCCAGCGCAGCGCCGACTCTGGGCCGGCCGCGACCAGGTCCTCCCGGCCGCTGTGCACGACGCCGTGGATGTCGGCCACGACGGCGTGCTTGACGCCCGCCGCGAGCAGCAGCTTCAGGATGGCCGTGCCGGCCGCGCCTGCGCCCGACATGACGACCCGTACGTCGCCGGCCTGCTTGCCGACCACGCGCAGCGCGTTGGTGAGCGCCGCGAGCACCACGATGGCGGTGCCGTGCTGGTCGTCGTGGAACACCGGGATGTCGAGGGCCTCGCGCAGCCGGGCCTCGATCTCGAAGCAGCGGGGCGCCGAGATGTCCTCCAGGTTGATGCCGGCGAAGCCGGGGGCGATCGCCTTGACGATCTCCACGATCGCGTCGGTGTCCTGGGTGTCCAGGCAGATCGGCCAGGCGTCGATGCCCGCGAAGCGCTTGAAGAGCGCCGCCTTGCCCTCCATGACCGGCAGCGCGGCCTTCGGCCCGATGTTGCCGAGGCCCAGCACGGCCGAGCCGTCGGTGACCACCGCGACACTGTTGCGCTTGATGGTCAGCCGGCGGGCGTCCTCGGGGTTCTTTGCGATCGCCATGCAGACCCGGGCCACACCTGGCGTGTAGACCATGGAGAGGTCGTCACGGTTGCGGATAGGGTGCTTCGACGCCATCTCGATCTTGCCGCCGAGGTGCATCAGGAACGTACGGTCGGAGACCTTGCCGATCGCGACGCCCTCGATCTGCGCCAGCTTGGCGACGATCTCGTCCGCGTGGGCGGTCGACGTGGCGGCGATCGTCACGTCGATGCGCAGCTTCTCATGGCCGGAAGCGGTCACGTCCAGGCCGTGGACCGCGCCACCGGAGGCCTCCACGGCCGTGGTGAGCTGGCTGACCGCGGAGCCGCTCGCGGGCACCTCCAGCCGCACCGTGATTGAGTACGAGACGCTCGGCGCCGTTGCCATGGCCGCTGTTCCTCCGCTGTCGCTGCTTAGTGCGCCCTCGATGCTGCCACCTACCGGTGGGTACGCGTAAACCCGGGGGGCCTACGACAAACTGTCGAGCAGCGATGGGTGTCAACGGAAGCTTGCGTGCTTAATGTTCCCCCAGCCGCCACCGGAACGGCGCACACGAACGGAATGACAATCCCGGATCGTTTGTTAGCCTGGGTGAGGCACCGGCTCGATCCAAGCCCCCGGGCCCAACCTTAGGCGCTTCGAGCGCCCACTTGCCGCGAGGCGAGCATGGCGGGTCGGTGTCACATACGTCCGGCGGGGCGCCCCTCACGAAGGGGCGCCCCGCCGTCGTCATGAGAGGGGTCAGTCAGTCCCGCAGCAGGTCCGGGACGCCGGCGCCGTCCGGCAGGTCCCGCGCCCCCGAGAGCACCGTCAGCCGCTGGGTCGCCCGGGTCAGCGCCACGTACAGCACCCGCAGGCCGGCCGGGGACTCGTCCGCGATCTCCGCGGGCGAGACGACCAGCGTCGCGTCGTACTCCAGGCCCTTGGCCTCCAGGCTGCCCAGCGCCACGACGCGCTCGCCGAGCCCCGCCAGCCAGCGCCGGGCCTCCTCACGGCGGCCCATGGCCACGACCACGCCCACGGTGCCCTCGACCTCGCCCAGCATCCGCTCCGCCTCGGCGCGCACCGCCTCGCCGGGGTGCCCGTCGGCGGCCACCACGAACCGGGGCACCAGCCCCGTGGAGCGCACCGCTCGCGGCGATTCGCTGCCCGGCATGGCCAGCGCCAGCACCTTCGCCGCCAGGTCGGCGATCTCTGCCGGGTTGCGGTAGTTCACCGTGAGCGTGAAGCGGCGGCGCGGACGCGTGCCCAGGGCCTCGTCACGGGCCAGGGCGGCCTCGTCGGGGTCGGTCCAGGAACTCTGCGCGGGGTCGCCGACCACCGTCCAGGTCGCGGCACGGCCGCGGCGGCCCACCATGCGCCACTGCATCGGGGTGAGGTCCTGCGCCTCGTCGACGATCACGTGCGCGTACTCCGTGCGCTCCGCGTCCAGCCGGTCCTGCCGGCTGCGCCGCCCGGCCGCCATCCGGTCCGCGTAGGTGGTGACCTCCTCCAGGCCGGTCAGGTGGTCCAGCGGGTCCGCCTCGCGGCTGCGCACCTTCGGCGGCGGGCCCAGCAGCGCCTCCAGCTCGTCGAGCATCGCGACGTCGTGCACGGACAGCGCCCCGTTGCCCGCCGCGTCCAGACGGCGCAGCGAGCGCGCCACACGGCGCACCTCGGGCGGCGTCAGGACCCGCCGCGACCAGCGCCCCAGCCGCTTCTCGTCGGAGAGCGCCGCCAGCACCCCGCGCGGGGTCAGCACCGGCCACCACGCGGCCAGGAAGTCCGTGAACTCCTGCTCGGTGGAGATGTCCTCGTCGAAGCCCTGCCGCTCCTCGGCGGCCAGCTCCGGGTCGTCGAAGCGGCGCCCGGCCTTGCGCCACAGCGCGTCCAGCAGCAGGCGGCGGGCCCGGGGCCGCAGCAGGTTCACCGGCGCCGTGCCGCCCAGCACGGAGTGCCGGATCCCCGACAGCTCCTCGGCGTCCAGCTCCAGCCGCCGGCCGAACGCCACGACCCGCAGCCGGTCCGGGCAGCGTCCCGCCCCGGCCCCGGCCCCGTGCTCCAGCACGCCGCGGGCCGCCTTGCGCAACACCCTCAGCATCCGCAGCGAGCCCTTGATCCGGGCGACCGCGGGATCGTCGTACGTGGTGGCCTCGGCGCCGTCCACGAGCGAGCCCACGGCACGGATCGCGACCTGGCCCTCCTCGCCCAGCGAGGGCAGCACGCCCTCGGTGTACGCCACCAGCAGCGGCGTCGGGCTGACGACCAGGATGCCGCCCGCGTACCGGCGCCGGTCCTGGTACAGCAGGTACGCCGCCCGGTGCAGGGCCACCGCCGTCTTCCCCGTGCCGGGACCGCCGGTCACCTCGGTGACGGATGCGGCGGGGGCCCGGATCACCACGTCCTGCTCGGCCTGGATGCTGGAGACGATGTCCCGCATCGTGTGGCTGCGCGCCTGGCCCAGCGCGGCCATCAGCGCGCCGTCGCCCACCACCGGGAGTCCCGTCGTCAGCTCCGGGCGCAGCAGGTCGTCCTCGACGCCCAGCACCTTGCGGCCCTTGGAGCGGATGACGCGCCGCCGCACCACCCGGCCGGGCGCGACCGGGGTCGCCCGGTAGAACGGCGCCGCCGCGGGGGCCCGCCAGTCGATCACCAGCGGCGCGTAGTCCGCGTCCAGCACGCCGAGCCGCCCGATGTGCAGAGTTTCGGCGACGTCCGCCATGCCGTCGGGCCGGATCGCGTCGTCCGCGGGCTCCACCGAGGTGAACGCACCGTCCGGGCCCTTCTTGCCGTCCTTGCCCCGCAGCAGGTCGATCCGGCCGAAGAGGAAGTCCTCGAACTCCGAGTTCAGCCGGTTCAGGTGCAGCCCCGCCCGGAACACCTGGGCGTCGCGCTCCGCGAGCGCGCCCGGCGTGCCGACCTGGCCGCGTTTGACGGCGTCGTCCATGAGGAACTCCGCCTCGTGGATCTTCTCCTCGAGCCGGTCGTACACCCGGTCCAGATGCGTCTGCTCGACCGCGATCTCCGTGTCCCGGACCGCTGCCACGCAGGACCCCCTTCTTGTTCTTCCGTACGTCACGCGCCGCGCGCGCCGCCCCGGCGAACGGGGCAGCCTGTCACCGTACGCCAACCAGGCGTTTCCCGCCCACTCGGCGAGTGCCTCCCGAAGGGTGCGGGGTACCCCGTGTCGCCGCGTGCGGGTGCGTCGTGGTTGCCGTTGGGGGTTTCCCCGCCCACCCTCCCGATTGCCCGGCGCGGTTGGTTGCCGCCTCGCGGGGTGCGTTGGGTCGGCCAGGGTCGGGGTCCCCGGGGTCGGCATTCTGGACCGCATATTCATGTGCATGGCGGCGGTGCAGGTCGGACCCCGGATGCCGCACAGCACATACACGTCAGCGTCCAGAACGCCCACGCCTACGCCCCCGCCCCCTCCGCCGGTTCCGCGACCAACGGCCGGACCTGGTTGCGGGTCGGCCGCTCGCCGGAGGCTGGGGGCACCCCCAGCGGTAGCTGGGGGAGGGCTGGCGCAACCCCACAACGGCGCCGCACCTGCCCGGTGCGCACGGTCTCGTCGGCGTGTGCACGCCGGTGGGTGGGGTGCGCCCACCCGTCCCGCCTTGCGGGACGACTGCCCGCTACCTCCACCTCGCCCGGCTGTCAGCCGGCCATGCGACGGGAGGGGTGTGGCGGGGTGCCCCGCAGGGGACGAGCGGCGGACCCGGCGCCAGATGACGTGGGGGTAAACCGCGAGCCCCGAGGTGGGGGTCCCCCCGGCCGAAGGCTGGGGACGTGCCCCGGCGCGGCACCGACCCAGGCCCACGGTGCGAGGCCCGCACTGACCGCGCCGGGCAATCGGGAGGGCGGTGGGGGAACCGCCCGCCGCAGGCGCAACGGACCCGCACACGACAACGGCGCCGCTTACGGCTCACGCGGAGGCGTACTTGCCGTCCGCGGCCGGATCGAGCGCCAGGCGGTACCCCCGCTTGACCACCGTCTGGATGAGCTTCGGCACCCCCAGCGCCGCCCGCAGCCGCGCCATCGCCGTCTCCACGGCGTGCTCGTCGCGTCCCGCCCCCGGCAGCACCCGGAGCAGGTCGGCCCGGGAGACCACCCACCCGGGGCGCCGGGCGAGGGTGCGGAGCAGGGCCATCCCGGCCGGGGGGACGGCCCGCAACTCCCCGTCGACGACGACCGCGTGACCGCGGATCTCCAGGCGCCGCCCGGCGACGGGGAGGGGGCGCGCCCGCCCCGGGAGCTCCGCGGCGAGCAGTTGGACGAGCGGCCCCAGGCGGAACCGATCGGGCTGGGTGGTGGGCACGTCGTGGGCCTGCAGCGGGAGCGCCGTGACGGGGCCCACGCAGGCCGCGAGGATGTCGTGGCGGAGGGCGTCGAGTAGTTCGCCGCGCAGGCCCCGGCGTTCGGCCCGGTCCAGCAGGGAGGCCGCCGCGGGGGCGCTGGTGAACGTGACCGCGTCCAGCCCGCGCGCGACGGCCGCGTCGATGAGCCGGTCGACCGGCGCGAGGTCCTCCGGCGGCATCCAGCGGTAGACGGGGACGCCGACGACCTCCGCGCCGGCCGCGCGCAGCGCCTCACTGAAGCCGGGCACCGGCTCCCCGTGCAGCTGGACGCCGACGCGCCGGCCGGCGACGCCCTCGTCCAGCAGGCGGTCCAGGACCTCCGCCATCGACTCGGACGCCGGTGACCAGGACTCCCTGAGCCCGGCCGCGCGGATCGCGCCGCGCACCTTGGGGCCGCGGGCGAGCAGTTCGACGTGGCGCAGCCGTTCCAGAAGGGGCTCGCCGAGCCCCCAGCCGTCGGCGGCCTCGATCCAGCCGCGGAAGCCGATCGCCGTGGTGGCGACCACGACGTCGGGGCCGCGGTCGAGCAACCGCTCGGTCGCGGCGAGCAGTTCGGTGTCGTCCGGCAGCGGGACGATCCGCAGCGCGGGGGCCCGCATGACCACGGCGCCGCGCCGCTCGAGGAGGGCGCACAGTTCGTCGGCGCGACGGGCCGCGGTGACGCCGACCGTGAAGCCCGCCAGGGGAAGGACGTCTGCGTGTCGCACTTGCATGGCTCTGCCTCGCTCCGCCGGAGGTACACGTGCAACGGAGGCCCGGGACCGTCCCGGGTCCCGGAGTCGTGCGCCCCGTTCCGCGCATGGTTCCAAGCCCCGGTGACGGTCCGGGATCACCGGCATTTCCCCGTTGTTACGCAGTTGGCCGGGGCTACACCTCCGCGTAGGAGAGCTGCGGCTCCGGCTCGGCCCTCGTACCGGGCCCGGCCGCCGGAGCGGGAGCCGGCGCGGGCCTGCGCAGGTATACGGCCCAGGTGACCACGAAGCAGACCGCGTAGACGGCCAGGAAGGCCACGAAGGCCGGGGTGCCGGTGCCCCGGGTGAGGAAGGACTGCCGGAAGGCGAGGTTGATGCCGAGGCCGCCGAGCGCGCCGACGGCGCCGATCAGGCCCATCGCGGCTCCGGACAGCCGGCGCCCGTAGGCGGCCGCGGCCTCACCGGTCAGCCCCTTGGCGGCGGCCTTGGCGGCGTAGATGCCCGGGATCATCTTGTACGTGGAGCCGTTGCCGAGGCCGGTCAGGATGAACAGGGCGACGAAGGCGGCGGAGAACAGCGTCAGGGACTTCTGTGCCGAGGCGAGGACGATCACGGCGGTGGCTGCGGCCATCGCCAGGAAGTTCCACAAGGTGATCCGTGCCCCGCCGTAGGCGTCGGCGAGCCGCCCGCCGACGGGGCGGATGAGCGAGCCGAGCAGCGGGCCGACGAAGGTGATGGACGCGGCCTCCAGCGGGGTGCGGGCGAACTGGTTCTGCAGGACGAGCCCGAAGGCGAAGCTGTAGCCGATGAAGGAGCCGAAGGTGCCGATGTAGAGGAAGGACATGATCCAGGTGTGGCCGTCCTTCACCGCCAGGGCGGCCGCGCCGGTGTCGTTCCGCACGGGCGCCAGGTTGTCCATGTACAGGGCGGCGAGCGTGGCGGCGACCACGATGAGCGGGATGTAGACGGCGAGCAGCAGCCGCGGGTGACCGGCGCCGGCCGTGCCGATGACCAGCAGGCCGGCCAGCTGGACGACGGGCACGCCGATGTTGCCGCCGCCCGCGTTGAGGCCGAGTGCCCAGCCCTTCCTCCGCAGCGGGAAGAAGGAGTTGATGTTGGTCATGGAGGAGGCGAAGTTGCCGCCGCCGACACCGGTCAGCGCGGCGACGGCGAGGAAGGTGCCGTAGGAGGTGCCGGGCTCCATGACGACGGCGGCGGCGATCGTCGGCAGCAGCAGCATGAGCGCGCTGAGGACGGTCCAGTTGCGGCCGCCGAAGCGCGCCACGGCGAAGGTGTACGGGACGCGGACCACGGAGCCGACCGCCGTGGCCATGGCGACCAGGAAGAACTTCCCGGCGGGGTCGATGCCGTACTCCGGGCCCATGAAGAGCACCATGACCGACCAGAGCGTCCAGACCGAGAAGCCGACGTGCTCGGACAGGACGGAGAAGAGCAGGTTCCGGTGGGCGACGCGCCGGCCGCCGTTCTCCCAGGACTCCTCGTCCTCGGGGTCCCACCGCTCGATCCAGCGGCCGCCCTTGCGTGCTGTGGTGCTCGCGGCAGTCATGACGCCTCCAGGCCCTGATGTCGCTCGTCGGATGATGCCCACGACGGTAGGAACGGCGCGTTTCCGCCCGATGGCCTGAGGTGACCGCCACGCAACCTTGCTCTCACCCGGTGCGCGGTCCCGGTGTGAGCGCCGGGGGCGCCATCACGCGGGTGTCCGGCTCCGGCAGCCAGGCGCCGTCCGGCGGGGTGAGCCAGTCGTCCTCGTCGGCGAGCCGCCGCGCCGTCCGGAGCAGGGCGTCCAGTCCCGGGTGGCGCAGTCCGCGCCGCCACACCATGGAGACCGGGGCGAGCGGTACGGGGGCGGTGAGCGGGCGCAGGACGAAGCCGGGCAGGTCGATGAACTCGGTGCTGGCCAGTACGGGCCAGCGGTGCTTGCGCACCAGGCGGACGAACTCCTCCGGGCCGTCGATGGCGGGGAAGGGCGCGGCCACGGAGATGCCCCGGCCCTGGAAGAGGCGCTGGGCCAGGTCCGTCCATTCGGCGGTGTCCGGGTTCCCGGCGGCGGCGTAGAGGGACTCCCCGGCGAGCCGGCCGAGCGGCACCTCGGCGAGTGGGGCCAGCCGGTGGCCGTCCGGGAGCAGCACCGCCATCCGCTCGTAGCGGACCGGCCGGTGCTCCAGCCGGTCCAGCACCGCGGGGGCGAGGCCCGCCGCGCGCCCGAAGGAGACGTCCAGGCGGCCCGCGAGGATCCCGGCAGCGGCGCCGGTGAGCCCGCTGTGGAAGCGCGCGGTCAGTTCGAGTTCGGGCGCGGCGGCGCGGGCGGCGGTCAGCACCCGGTGGCCGGTGCCCACGGGGGCGCCGATGTCGACGAGCAGCGGACGGCCGGCGGGCGCGAAGGCGGCGGCCAGTTCGTCGTGGGCGGCGAGCACGCGCCGGGCGTACGGCAGCAGCCGCTCCCCCTCGGCGGTCAGCCGCGCCGATCGGGTCGTCCGTACGAACAGCTCGGCCCGCAGTTCCCGCTCCAGGCGCCGGACGTCCCGGCTCAGCGCCTGCTGGGCGACGTGGAGGCGGGCGGCGGCCTGGGTGAAGTGCAGCTCCTCCGCGACGGCGGTGAAGGCCCTCAGCAGGCGCGGGTCGATGGCGTGCGGCATCCGTCCATTGAACACGTCCGCGATTGACAACGGGAACGCGTCAATGGGCGCTGATCAGGTGTTGGACCGCGCCGGGGGCGCCCCGGGAGAGTGATCGCATGACCGCGCTCGCCTTCGCCGCCCCCTACCGGCGGCTCTTCGCCCTGCCCGGCACCCGGGCCTTCACCACCGGGAACCTCCTGGCCCGGCTCCCGATGGGGATGTTCGGCGTCAGTGCGGTCGTCATGATCGCCGCGGGGTACGGCTCGTACGCGCTGGCCGGGGCGGTCACCGCCACCGGACTCGCCGCGACGGCCGTGGTGGCCCCGTGGACCGCCCGTCTGATCGACCGGCACGGCCAGGCCCGGGTGGCCGTGCCGGCCGCGGGGCTCGCCGCGCTGGGCTCGCTCGCGCTGGTGGTGTGCGTACGGCTGCACGCCCCGGCCTGGACGCTGTTCGCCGCGTACGCCGCCACCGCCACGACGCCGAACACCGGCGGCATGGCGCGGGCGCGCTGGGCGCACCTGTACCGCGAGGACGAGCGGGCCCGGCATGTCGCCAACTCCTTCGAGCAGGCCGCGGACGAGGGCTGCTTCATGCTCGGCCCGGTCCTCGCGGCCTTCCTGTGCACCTCTCTGTTCCCGGAGGCCGGCACGCTGACCGGGGCGCTGCTGCTCTTCGGCGGCATCCTGCTCTTCGCCGCGCAGCGCGGCACCGAGCCGCCGCCGGTGCCGCGGGCCACGGCCGGCCGGGACGTGGCAGCGGGGCGGGCCGCGGTACCGGCCGTCCTGCTGACGTTCCTGGCGACCGGGGCCGTCTTCGGCGCCCTGGAGGTCACCACGATCGCCTTCGCCGACGCCCACGGGCACCGCGGCGCCGCCGGGGCGGTGCTCGCCCTCCAGGCGGCGGGTTCGTGCGTGGCGGGCCTGCTGTACGGGCTGCGCCGGCCCCGCGGCACCGCCGGGGGCCGGTTCGCCGCGAGCGTCGCCCTGATGGCCGTCCTCATGCTCGGCCCGCTGCCCGCGGCGGCCCTCGGCGGCCTGTGGCTGCTGGCCCCCGCGCTGCTGCTGGCGGGCATGGCCACCGCACCCACGATGATCAACGGCATGGCCCTGATCCAGCGCCAGGTCCCTCCCGGCCGCCTCAACGAGGGGATGACGCTCGCCGTCACGGCCCTCCTGGGCGGCATCGCCTCGGGCTCCTTCGCCGCGGGGTCCGTCGTGGAGCAGCGGGGCGCGCTGCCCGCGTACGCGATACCGGCGATCGCCGCGGCCACCGCCGCGCTGGTCGCGGCGGCCTCCCTGCGGACGGCCCGGCGCCGGGCCTGACGTGCCGGCCGTCAGCCGCCGGGCGCCGCCGTCCCCCGCGGCCGGCGAGACGACGAGCACGCTCATGGTGTGCTCGGCCATCGCGACCGCGAGCACGAAGGCCTTGCCCTCCCACAACGGCAGGCCCGTGACGGCGGTGTGCACGCTCGGCGCGCCGGGCGCCCGCGTGAGTGCGGGGAACGTGTATCCCTGCGCCGGTGGATCGCCCCAAGCGCTCTGTGAGCCCCTGGAAACGACGGAAGGCGATGCCTCCCGCGCAGTGCGCGGCAGGCATCGCCTTCCGTTGGGTCAGTGGAGATGGCGGGAATCGAACCCGCGTCCTGTGGTGCGGAACCAGGGCTTCTCCGAGCGCAGTCCGCTGTGCTTTTCTCGGCCCCGGCAGTCACGCGGACAAGCCGCCGACGGGCCCAGCCACTGTTTGGTTTCCCACCGGGCCCCGTGGCCGGGCCCAGTGGTTTAGTCCCCTAGCTGATGCCAGGATCCGGGTCGGGAACAGCCCCGGGCTGACACTCCGCGGAGTCTTCGCTAGCTGCTAATTAGGCAGCGAGGGCGAAGGCGGAGGAATCGCTCTTGTTATTGGCGATTATTTTTTTCGGCATATGGTTTACGAGATCATTGCCGCTTTCTCGGCTCGCTTCCCCTGCTTCGACATCCCCAGTCGAAACCGATCATCCCCATGTTGATTTTTCAAGCTGCTCACCGGGCGGTCACCGTCCGGTGGGACTGCCGCCATCGTACGTGACGAACGCGCACGGTGGCCAGCGCATTCCCGCGCGTGGGCGCGGGCGGCGTTCACTGCCCGCGCTGCCGGCGGCGCGCCGCCGAGATGGCCCGGTCCGCCTCGCGGCGGTCCTGCTTCTCGCGCAGGGTCTGCCGCTTGTCGTAGTCCTTCTTGCCCTTGGCCAGCGCGATCTCGACCTTCGCCCGGCCGTCCTTGAAGTACAGGGAGAGCGGCACGATCGTGTGACCGGTCTCCTGCGACTTCTGGAAGAGCTTCTCGATCTCCGCCCGGTGCAGCAGCAGCTTGCGCTTGCGCCGCGCCGAGTGGTTCGTCCACGTCCCCTGCGTGTACTCGGGGATGTGCACGTTGTGCAGCCACGCCTCGCCCCCGTCGAGCTGGCCGAAGCCGTCGACCAGGGACGCGCGTCCCTGGCGCAGCGACTTCACCTCGGTGCCGGTGAGCACCAGGCCCGCCTCGTAGGTGTCGAGGATGTGGTAGTCGTGCCGCGCCTTCTTGTTCTGCGCGATCAGCTTGCGACCCGTTTCCTTTGCCATAGCGCCGCCATTCTCGCACCTCGGCGAGGCCGGGGGTACCGGTTTGCGCGCCGGTCAGCGGGCCGGCGTGCCCAGACCGTCCAGCACCCCGAGGGCCTCGGACTCGGCGTCCGCGCCACCGCTGACCAACAGGTCGGGCTCGACACCGCGGCCGTCCACCCGACGGCCCGCGGGCAGCCGGTAGTGGCCCACGGTGAGTTCGGCGACCGAGCCGTCCGACAACCGGCTGGGCATCTGCACCGACCCCTTGCCGAAGGTGCGGGAGCCCACGACGACGGCACGGCCGCGGTCCTGGAGGGCACCGGCGAGCAGTTCGGCCGCGCTCATCGTGCCGCCGTCGACGAGCACGACGAGCGGGGTGTCGGTGTCGCCCGCGTCGGCGGCGTAGAGCGCCTGCTGCTTGCCGTGGACGTCGTACGTGGCGACCAGGCCGCCGTCCAGGAGCGCGGAGGCCACGCCGACGGCCTCGGTGACCAGGCCACCGGAGTTGCCGCGCAGGTCCAGGAGTATGCCCTCGTGTCCCGGCCGGCCGGCCAGGACACGGCGGACCTGCCCGGCGACGCCCTTGGTGAAGGCGTCGACCTTGACCACGGTGACGCCGCCGGGAACGTGCCGCACCCGAACGGACTCCGTCGGCAGCAGGGCCCGCCGCGGTGAGACCTCCCAGGAGCGCGTACCGCGCCGCAGGCCCAGGGACACGACGGTGCCGGCGGCGTCCGAACCGCGCAGCCGGGCGACGACCTCGGTGACGGGACGGCCGGTGACCTCCGTGCCGTCGATGCTCACCAGCCGGTCCCCGGCGCGCACGCCGGCCCGGGCGGCGGGGCTGCCGGACTGGACGCGGTCGATGCCGATGCGGCCGTTTTCGGTGCGCCGCACCCACAGGCCGACCCCCACGTACCGGCCGTCCAGGGACTGCTGGAAGCCCTCGTACTCCTGGGCGGTGTAGAAGGAGGACCAGCGGTCGCCGCTGCGGCTGACCAGGGCCTGCGCGGCCTGCGGGCCCACCTTGCCCGCCGCGATCGCCTCCGCGATCTCGTCGATGTCGGCGACGGGGCCGGCCGGGATGCGCGAGTTCGGCGGCGTCCGCCGTTCCGCGCCGAGGCCCCCGAAGGAGCCCGCCGCGGCGCCCGTCGCCAGGACCGCCCCGAAGACCACTGTCAGCGCCGCGGCGCGGCGCAGACGGCGTTGTCTTCCGGGCGGACAGTGGCTCAGCACGTCGGGCAGTCTAGGCGAGAAGCGGGCGCTGTACGGAAAGTTGGCCGTACGGCGCCCTTGGCGCGAATCAGACCTTGAGGTATTTGCGCAGCGCGATCAGGGCCGCCAGCGCGGGCATCAGCATGCCCACCACCAGCACCAGCGGCAGCACCTGGGCCACCTCGCCCCAGCCGAGGAAGTTGATCAGTGGCACCTTGGTCTGCAGCGACAGGCCGTGGTCGATCAGGAAGTAGCGGCCCACCAGCAGCATCAGACAGGCCAGGCCACCGCCGACCAGACCGGCGAACGCGGCCTCCATGATGAACGGCATCTGGATGTAGAAGCTGGAGGCGCCGACCAGCCGCATGATCCCGGTCTCACGGCGCCGGCTGAAGGCCGAAACGCGCACCGTGTTGACGATCAGCATCATCGCCACCGCGAGCATGAACGCCAGTACCACCAGCGCGGCCAGCGTCATGCCGTTGAGCAGCCCGAACAGGTTGTCCAGCAGGGCCTTTTGGTCCTGCACCTCCTGGACGCCGGGACGGCCCTGGAAGGCGCTCGCGACCACCTGGAACTTCGTCGGGTCCTTGAGCTTGACCCGGAAAGACTCCTGCATCTGGTCCGGGGTGAGGGAGTCGGCCAGCGGCGAGTCGGAGAACTGCTCCTTGTAGTGCTTGTAGGCGTCCTCCGCGCTCTCGTGGAAGTACTTCTCCACCAGCGGCAGCGCCTTGAGCTGCTTCTCGATGTCCTGCTTCTGCTCCTCGGTGACGGCGCCCTTGGTGCAGTTGGGGTCGGTCTTGGCGTCGTTCTTGTTGCAGAGGAAGATCGACACCTGGACCTTGTCGTACCAGTAGCCCTTCATCGAGTCGACCTGCTCGCGGGCGAGCCACGAGCCGCCGGCGAGCGCGAGCGAGAGGGCCACGGAGACGATGACCGCGAAGGTCATGGTGAGGTTGCGCCGGAGGCCGACGCCGATCTCCGAGAGCACGAACTGGGCGCGCATGTTGTCCTTTCAGAAGGCCGCGGTGTGCAGGGCGGGGTCCAGGCTCAGTGCTGGTAGCCGTAGACGCCGCGGGACTGGTCGCGGACCAGTCGCCCCTTCTCGAGCTCGATGACGCGCTTGCGCATCTGGTCGACGATGTTCTGGTCGTGGGTGGCCATCACCACCGTGGTGCCGGTCCGGTTGATGCGGTCCAGCAGCCGCATGATGCCCACGGAGGTCTGCGGGTCGAGGTTTCCCGTGGGCTCGTCCGCGATCAGCAGCATCGGGCGGTTGACGAACGCCCGGGCGATCGCCACGCGCTGCTGCTCACCGCCGGACAGCTCGCCCGGCATGCGGTCCTCCTTGCCGCCGAGGCCGACGAGGTCGAGCACCTCGGGGACCGTCTTGCGGATGGTGCCGCGCGGCTTGCCGATCACCTCGAGGGCGAACGCCACGTTCTCCGCGACCGTTTTGTTGGGCAGCAGGCGGAAGTCCTGGAAGACCGTTCCCAACTGGCGGCGCATCTGCGGCACCTTCCAGTTGGACAGGCGGGCGAGGTCCTTGCCGAGCACGTGCACCATGCCGGTGTCCGTCCGCTCCTCGCGCAGGATCAGCCGCAGGAAGGTCGACTTCCCGGAGCCGGAGGAGCCCACCAGGAAGACGAACTCACCCTTCTCGATTTCCAGCGAAACGTCCCGAAGTGCAGGACGGTTCTGCCGGGGGTAGGTCTTGGAGACGTTGTCGAATCGGATCACGGTCGCACTCCGGATACAGGGGATCGGAGGCGACCTTACGCGAATGCCCGCGGCCCGCGCAGTCCGCGGTCCGGGATGACGGGTTTATTCACCGACCACGGGGGGACAAAGCAGGCATTGGCCACATGCGTCACTCTTCGGAGTCGCAGGAATCGCGCGGGGCGCGCCGAGCGTCCCGGAAACTGGCACAGTGGTCGGGGGGCTCGGGAACGTACCGTCCCTGTCGCGCGTTGTTCATGGAGCGGCCGCCCGGCCGCCTGGGAGGAGGCGACCGCATGACAGTCGACCGACTGGTGTGCGCCAATTGCGCCGGCCCCGTCAGCGAGGGCCGCTGTGCCGTCTGCCGCGCCCATCGTGCCCGCATGCAGCAGGAGAACCCCTTCGCGGCCGTCTCTCCGGCAGCCCTCATCGCCCTGCTGGTCGCACTGCTCGCGGTGGCGTGGGTGGTCCACGAGGCCGCCGTGTAGCGCGGCGCGCACATACGACGAACACAGGGGCCCGAGGCGCTTCGGCGCGACGGGCCCCTGTGACGTTCCCGGGGCCTCACGCGGACGCGCGGAGGCCCGCGGCGCGTGCGCCGCGGGCCCCTGTGTGCGCCGGTGTCCGGGCGTGGGCCTCAGACCGCGGCGTTGCGGCCGCCGCCGACCAGGCGCGGCATCAGGCGGAAGCCGACACCGCCCGCGATCATCGTGGCGGCGCCGATCAGCAGGAAGATGGTCTCGCCGGCACCGGTCTCGGCCAGCTCCTCCTTGGTGTCACCCTGGGTGACGACCTCGCTGCTGCCGGCGTTGTCGGTGTCGGTGTTGTCGGCGCAGGTCACGCTGTCACCGTCGAGGGTGCAGGTGGTGCCGTCGCCGCCATCGGTGGTGCCGCCGTCGGTGGAACCGCCGCTGTTGCCGTTTCCGCCGCTGTTGCCGTTGCCACCGCTGTTGCCGTTGCCACCGGTGCTCGGGTCACCCGTCGTCGGGTCACCACCCGTCGGGTCACCCGTCGTCGGGTCACCACCCGTCGGGTCACCCGTCGTCGGGTCACCACCCGTCGGGTCACCCGTCGTCGGGTCACCACCCGTCGGGTCACCACCCGTCGGGTCACCCGTCGTCGGGTCACCACCCGTCGGGTCACCACCCGTCGGGTCACCCGTCGTCGGGTCACCACCCGTCGGGTCACCCGTCGTCGGGTCACCACCCGTCGGGTCACCCGAAACTCCGGAGGTGGGATCTTCGTCGCCGTTCAAGGAGGCGGAAACGCCGACCTCGGTCTCGCCGGCGCTCAGGCCGATGTCCAGGCCGACGGCCTGCGCGGCACCGGCGGCCGTCAGCGAGGCGCCGGCCGCGATCACCGCGGCAGCGGCTATGCGGGCCACCCGCAGCCGCGTGTTCTTCTTGCTCATCTGGCAACTACCCCCAGTAGCTTCTCGTCCATGGAGCAGCGTCACAGGGGGAGCGTCCTGCGGGGCGGTTCACGTTCAAGGCCGGGGCGTGAGCCACCGACCGCGCTCGCCCCCGTTCGCTCACGCCCCAGTCATACGCATGCCGCGCATCACGATTCCCAGATTTCACAGCGTCGTCAAGGGCGTTCCAAGCACAATGCCGGAATTGGCTCACTATGACGGCCACTTGCTTATGCGGCTGTGACCCAAAACGCACAACTGCCGCCCATTGGACGGCAGTTGTGAGGATTTCGCAAAGATGATGCCGCGTCAGACGCGGGCACCCTGGTCCTGCTGCTTGCGCCAGCGGATGCCCGCCTCGAGGAAGCCGTCGATGTCGCCGTCGAGGACGCCCTGCGGGTTGCCGACCTCGTAGTCCGTCCGGAGGTCCTTGACCATCTGGTACGGGTGGAGCACGTAGGAACGCATCTGGTTGCCCCAGGAGTTGCCGCCGTCGCCCTTGAGGGCGTCCATCTTGGCCTGCTCCTCCTGGCGGCGCCGCTCCAGCAGCTTGGCCTGCAGGACGTTCATCGCGCTGGCCTTGTTCTGGATCTGGGAGCGCTCGTTCTGGCAGGAGACCACGATGCCGGTCGGGATGTGGGTGATCCGGACCGCGGAGTCGGTGGTGTTGACGCCCTGGCCGCCGGGGCCGGAGGCGCGGTAGACGTCGATCCGCAGCTCGGTCTCGTCGATCTCGACGTGGTCGCTCTGCTCGACGACCGGCAGCACCTCGACGCCCGCGAAGGAGGTCTGGCGCCGGCCCTGGTTGTCGAAGGGCGAGATGCGCACCAGTCGGTGGGTGCCCTGCTCGACCGAGAGGGTGCCGTAGGCGTACGGCGCCTTCACCACGAAGGTCGTGGACTTGATGCCGGCCTCTTCCGCGTACGAGGTCTCGTAGACCTCGGTCGGGTAGCCGTGCCGCTCGGACCACCGCAGATACATGCGCTGCAGCTGCTCCGCGAAGTCGGCGGCGTCGACGCCGCCCGCCTCGGCGCGGATGTTGACCAGCGCCTCACGGGCGTCGTACTCGCCGGACAGGAGGGTACGGACCTCCATCTCGTCCAGCGCCTTGCGCACCGACTCCAGCTCGGCCTCCGCCTCGGCGCGGGTGTCCGCGTCGTCCTCGGCCTCGGCGAGCTCGAAGAGCACCCCGAGGTCGTCGATGCGACCGCGCAGCCCCTCGGCCTTGCGGACCTCGGCCTGCAGATGCGACAGCTTGCTGGTGATCTTCTGCGCCGCCTCGGGGTCGTCCCACAGCGACGGCGCCGCCGCCTGCTCCTCGAGCACGGCGATGTCGGCCCTCAGCTTGTCGAGGTCCAGAACGGCCTCGATCGAGGCCATGGTCGACGAGAGGGACTTGAGCTCTTCGGATACATCCAGGACTGCCACGTCCCCCAGCGTACCGGCACGCCGCGCGTTGCCGCGCCGGTGAGCCGGGGCGGGCCCGCCGGCGGCCGGGAGCCGCGCGCCGATCAGGCCGGGACGGGGGCGGAGGCGTGGGCGAGCGTGCCGTCGGCACGGCGGAGGTAGAGGGTCAGGGTGTCGTCCGCCGTGGTCACACCGGGGTGGGAGGGGGTGCTGGCGGACAGCCGGACCGGCGTCCATGCGCCGCCTTCGGAGACGGCCGCGGCCAGGGCCCCGTCGTCGGCGGGGGCGAGGACGTAGAGCCGGCCGCCGGAGACGGCCGGCTCGGGGCGGCCCGTGGCGTCGAGGCCGGTGACGATCTCGGAGGGACGCCAGGCGCCGTTCACGTACGGCAGGCGCAGCACGGCGCCGTCGGCCTTGCGGACGGCGAAGGCGTCGAGGGTGCCGGACGCGGCCGAGACCAGACCGGGGGCGGCGGTGACGCGGCCCGCGGTGGGGACCAGCGCCCAGGCGTTCCAGCGGCCGTCGACCCAGGAGGAGGTGACGAGGTCACCGCCGGAGCAGCCCACCAGGTCGATCCGGCCGGGCGCGGAAGACGCGGCGGCGGGGGTCGTGGTGAAGCGGGCCGGCTGGTCGACCTGGTACCAGTCGCCCCACGTGCCGCCGCTGAGGGTGCGGCGGTAGACCCTGTGGTCGGTGCCGAGGGCGAAGACGTCCAGCTGCCCGGCGCGCGGGGAGACCACCGAGGGGTCGTCGGCGACGCTTATCCCGGTGAGCCGGTGCCAGGTGCCGGAGACCAGGTACCAGACGTTCTTGTCGCTGCCCCGGGTGAAGACGTACGTCGTCCCGGACACGGAGATCGCCCGGGGGCCGCCCACCGGATGGACGGCGCGGTCCGGGAAACGGGGCAGCGCCGTGTAGCCGGACCAGCGCAGCGCGGCCTCCTCGGCGGTGCCCGCCGGGCTGCTGACCGCGCCCTGCGGGGAGGCGGCGGCGCCCGTGGGGGCGGTCGGGGTGGTCGATGCCTGCCCGGACGGCTTGTCCTCGCGGCTGGTGGAGCCGCCGTCGTCGTCGGAGCCGGAGGCCGCGATCGCCCAGCCGCCGAGCCCGACGACAAGTGCGGCCGCCGCCGCCGCGCCGATCTTGACGCGGCGGCGCTGGAGCGCGTCGGGGACGGCGCGGTGGCGGTGCCGGGTGCGCGGGCCGGGGACCGCGGCGGGCCGGCCGCCGGCCAGCTCCTCCGCGGTGGGCAGCTTGATGCTGGTGTGCGTGTCGCGCGTCGAGTCCGGTGCGGAGCCGCGGACCAGGGGCACGGCGCCGCGTGGCTGCCCGGCCGGCGGGTCGTACGGCTCGGTGACGGAACCGGGCTCGCGGCCGTAGGCATCCTCTCCGTGGTGGTCGCCGGGCGCGTCCACCTCCAGCGGGGGCAGTCCGGCGAGGGCGGGCAGCAGCTCGCGCAGCCGTGCCCCGACCTCAGCCGCCCTGAGCCGGGAGGCGGGGGCCTTGGCGAGGCACTGGGAGAGCAGCTGCCACAGTTCGTCGGGCAGGTCGGGCAGCGGTGCGACCGACTCGGTGACGTGCCGGCGCAGCACCGCGCCCGGGTGGCCGCCGCCGAACGGGGTGAAGCCGGCGAGCAGCTCGTACAGGACGGTGGCGAGGGCGTAGATGTCCACGGAGGCGCGCGGCGGCAGGCCCTCGATGATCTCCGGGGCCAGGTAGTCGGGGGTGCCGATGATGCGGGTGGCCCGGGTGCGGCGCGGGGAGTCGACCAGCCGCGCGATGCCGAAGTCGGTGAGGAGCGCCGGGGGCGCCCCGCCCGGTCCGGGCGGGGCTGCGGAGTCCAGCAGGACGTTCTCCGGCTTGACGTCGCGGTGGACGACGCCCGCGGCATGGGCGGCGGCCAGGCCGTCCGCGACGTCCGCGGTGATGGAGACGGCCGCCTCGGGGGTGAGCCTGCGTTCGCGCTCCAGCCGGGAGCGCAGGTCCGTGCCGCGGACCAGGTCCATGACGAGCGCGAGGTCGCTGCCGTCGACCACCAGGTCGCGGATACCGACGATGTTCGGGTGGTGGAGCGCCAGCAGGGCCGTGCGCTCCTGGACGAAGCGGCCGACGAGGTCCTGGTCGGAGGCGAGGTCCTCGCGCAGTAGCTTGATGGCGACCGGGCCCTCGGGGCCCTCGCCCAGCCACACCGTGCCCGCGGAACCCCGCCCCAGCACCTGGTGCGCGGTGTACCGGCTGCCGATCTTCCGTCCCAAGGCTGCTCCGACTCCTCCGACGTGCCGTCGTGTTGGCGACAAAGCTACGCGGATGCGAGCCGGTTGGGGGAACCTGTCGGGGGTGAGTGCGGCTTCTCCGGGAGAAATCACCCTCCAGAAGTCGACAAATCACCAACACCGGCCTCACGGGAAGGTGACGGTGCGCCAGCGACGCCGACGCCACCGGCGCACCGGCAGGCACGGCGCGGTCAGTGCCCCACGCCGTGCCCGGGCGGTCTCGCCGCCGTACCGCCGTACTACGGGGTGTTGCCGGAGCCGCCCGACGATCCGCCGAGGCCCGAGACCCAGTCCCAGAAGTTCTGGACGCCGTCGCTGACGGTGCCCCACAGGCTCTTGCCCGTGTCCAGCCACTCCGGGACCGGGGTGAGGTACCAGACGAGCACGACGATCACGATCAGGACGATGATCATCGTGAAGCAGCCCTTGAGGCACCCCAGGCCCGGGATCCTCATCGGGTTGGCGCTGCGCGGGCGCGGCTCGCGGTGCGGGGCCGGCTCGGGCGCGGACGGCCGCTGGGGCTCGTACCGCTGGTGCTGCGGCTGCTCATAGCGCGGCGCGGGCTGCTGGGGCCGCGGCGCGTACTGCTGCGGATGCGGCTGGGGCGCGTAGGCGGGCTGCGCCGGCTGCCGGTACTGGGGCTGCTGCGGCCGCTGCTGGTACGCCTGCGGGGGCTGCGGCTGCTGCTGCTGCTGCGCGGCCTGACGGCGAGGCCTGCGGCGCAGCGGGTCCTGCTCCGGGTCCAGGTACTGGATCTCGGTCTGCTCGGCGCGCGCACGCGCGCGGTTGAGCTGCGACTCCCACGGGTGCGGGCCCTGCGGGGCACCGGCGTCCGGATGCCCGTCCGGCACCGGCGGCATCACGCGGGTGCCGTCGCCGGACGCGGCCGGTGCCGAGCCGCCGGGGATGACCCGGGTCGCGTCGGCCGTGCCCGCCGCGGACGCGGGCAGGACGCTGGTGGCGGCATTGGGGTCGTACGCGTCGTATGCGCCGGCCGGCGACCGGTTCGGCAGCACCTGGGTGGGGTCGGCCGTGCCCGGCGGGACGAGCGGGGTGTCCGGGACGGTCGCGGGGGCCGGGTCCGGCGCGAGCAGCGCGGCGACGCCGAGCGCCGCCTCTGACTGCGCCGGGGAGGAGTGCACGCCCACGCCCGCCGCGACGACGCGCAGGGCGCGCGCCAGGTTCTGCGCGCTGGGCCGCTCGCCGGGCTCCTTGCGCAGGCAGCGCTCGATGACCGTCCACAGCGGCTCGGGCACGGTGGAAGGGCGGCGCGGCTCCTCGCTCAGGTGCTGGTGCAGCACTTCGAGCGCGCTCTCGCCCCTGAAGGGCGGGCGGCCGGTGACCAGTTCGTACAGGAGGATGCCGGCACCGTAGATGTCCACCGCCGAGGTCTGCGGGCGGCCCTGGGCGGACTCCGGCGCTATGTAGGCGGGCGTGCCGACGAACTCGTGGGTGCGGGTGACGCCGGGCGAGTCCGCCAGCCGTGCGATGCCGAAGTCGGTCAGCATCGGGTGCATCTGCTGGGTGCCGTCCGGGCCCGCGACGGTGGCGAGCAGGACGTTGGCGGGCTTCAGGTCCCGGTGGACCACGCCGTCGGCGTGGCTGGCGGCGAGCGCGTCGGCCACCGCGGCGGTCAGCAGGGCGCCGCCGACCGGCGAGAACGGGCCGTTCTCGCGCAGGTGGCGGTAGAGGTCGGGACCCTCGACCAGATCCATCACCAGGGCCAGCAGCTCACCTTCCACGACCAGGTCGCGGACCCGGACGATGTGGGGGTGGCGCAGCCGCAGGAGGACCGAGCGCTCGCGGAGGAAGCGCATGACGATGTCGGGATCGCCCGCCAGCTCCTCCTTGAGCACCTTGATCGCGACGGTCTCGCCGGTGTCCCGCACCTGGGACCGCCACACGGTGCCCGTGGCTCCGCGCCCGAGCGGCTCCACCAGTTCGTATTTGCTGCCTACCGGCCGCACGTTCGCGCTCCCTGGATCTTGGCCTGGTCCGTGGCCTGTTTCGCCCACTGTAGTGCCGCCACGTGGGAGCGGGGCTGCGTTCCGGTACGGGGCGGGTGTGGGGTTATGACGCGGGGTACGGTCGTTTGGTTGCTCTTTCCGCCCAATGCTGACCATTCAAGATCGCAAAGATGGGCACCGGCGGCAAGCTGTCGGCGGCGAGTGGGAGGATGCGTCTCGCGGATCGCGTATCGCCGGGCAAGCGGGCCAGTTGGGCCGGCTGAGCAAGGCGAGCCCGCCGTTCCGCTCTTGTACGTGTCGACGTCCCGGGCACGGCGGGGTGGGGCCGGGGGCCCGCGCCGCGGTGGATCCGGGCAGAAGGGACCGTGGACGGAGATGCAGATCCGGCTGACCGTTCTCGGGCCGCGCGGCGGCCGCGCGGCGCGCTCCTGCGACGTGCTCGTCACCGCGCCGGCGGGCACGCCCCTCGGTGCCGTGGCCGGCGCCCTCGCGTCCGGCTCGGGCGGCTCCGGCCAGCCCGCGCGGGCCGGCAAGTCCACGCCCCCGCTCTACGCGGGCAGCGAGCGACTGGACCCGGCCACCGCCGTGCTCGGGGTGCCACCGCTGCTCGACGGCGCGGTCCTGTCGCTGCACGCCCCCGCCGACGGGCACGAGGGCGGCCGCCCCACGGCCGCCGCCCGGCTGCACGTCGTCGGCGGGCCCGACGCGGGCGGCGTCCATCTGCTGCAGGGCGGCCGGATCCGGGTCGGCCGGTCCGTGGACGCGGACGTGCCGCTGGACGACCCTGACGTCTCCCGGCTGCACTGTGCCATCACGGTGGACGGCGAGGGCCGGGTCACCGTCGCCGACCTCGGCTCCACCAACGGCACCGCCCTCGACGGCGCTCCCGTGGGCGAGCGCGCGGTCCCCTTCCCGGCCGGCGCGCTGCTGCGGATCGGCGAGTCGACCCTCCGGCTGGAGCCGGCGCCCCCGGGCTCGGCCGTCCCTGCGCCGCCCGCCTCCGTCCCCGCCGTCCCCGACGCCGAGGGGCACCTGCAGGTGACCCTCCCCCCGGCCTCCTGGCCGGAAAGCGGCCGCGTGGTGACCTGGTGTCCCGCCCCTCCCGCCGACGCCACCCCGCAGCGGTCCGCCGCGCGGGAGGCGGCGCCCGCCGACGGCCCGACGACCACCGGCACCGGGTCCGGGGCCGTCGGGGTGGACTCCCCCGCCGCGCCGACGCCCGAGCAGGCCCCGGCGGATGCGGCGCAGGGCACCCCCGCCCGGCGCGACACCCCGCAGCGCGGCCTGTCCGAGCAGACCCGTACGGTCGCGCTGCCCCCGGGCCGCCGCGGCGGCGGGCGGGCCGCGGAGGCCGGCAGCCGGATGGCCGGCGCCATAGGGAGCTGGGCCAGGCGCCTGACCACCGGACGCGGTGACCCGGACGCCGCCGGCGCCGGGGGCGGGACGACGTACGACCGGACCGACGCCGCCGCGCTGCGCGAGCGCTGGCCCGATCCCGCCGCCGTCCTGCTCACCGCGCTCGGGCCGGGCCCGCGGCTGTGGGAGCGCGCCCCCGGCCATCCCGACCTGCTCACGCTCCGGCTCGGCACCGCCGACCTGACCGCCGAGGACGGCTACCGGACGCTGCCCGCCGTGCCGTTCACCGTGGACCTGCGCGACCCGCACACCCATGTGCTGGGCCTCGCCGGGCCGCGTCCGCGGCTGTCCGGGCTGGCCCGGGCGGTGATCGCCCAGCTGTGCGCCCTGCACGCGCCCGGCGTGCTGGAGGTCGTCCTGATCAGCGCCGACCGCTCCCGCCCCGCCGAGCAGCGGGCCGAGGAGTGGGGGTGGCTGTACTGGCTGCCGCATCTGCGCCCGGCACACGGCCAGGACTGCCGGCTGCTCACCGCGACGGACCGGGAGCAGGCCGAGGCCCGCGTCGCCGAGGTGGTCCGGCGTATCGAGGAGGGGCCGCTCGGCACGGGCTGGGCGACCGCCACCCCCGAGGAGGTGGCCGAGGCCGCGGCACGCCGCGAGGGCCCGTACACCCTGCTGGTGATGGACGGCGACCCGGGCTCGGCCTATCTGCGCGAGGCCGCCGGCCGGATCGCGGCCGCCGGGCCGTCGGCCGGGGTGCACCTGCTGTGCCTGGCCGAGAGCCCGGAGCGGCTGGCCGCCCGGTGCGGTGCCGTCGCCGTGCTGGAGGGCGACGTCGCGACGACACTGCGGATGGAGCCGCACGGCCCGGAGCACATGACGATGGAGGCGGTGTCGGCGGCCTGGGCCGAGCGTTTCGCACGGGCTCTTGCCCCACTGCGCGAGGGCGAGGCCGCGGCGCCCCGCCGTACGCGCTCCGCGCTGCCGCCCACGGCCCGGCTCCTGGACGAGCTGGACCTGGCGCTCGCCACCCCGGCGAAGATCGCCACCCGCTGGGCCGAGCCCGCTCCCTCCGGTGGTGCCGCCGCGGCCGTCCTGGGCACGGGACCGGAGGGCCGGGTGCTGGTCGACCTGGTCACCGAGGGGCCCCACCTGCTGGTCGGCGGGGCCGCGGGCGCCGGCAAGACCGAGCTGCTGCGCTCGGTGGCCGCCGCCCTGTCCGCGGGCGAGCGGCCGGACCGGCTGGCCCTGATCCTCGTCGACGGCGCCGGGGCGGAGCGCGGCGAGGGGCTGCGCGCCTGCACCGACCTGCCGCACGTCTCCACCTATCTGGCCGCCTCCGACCCGGTGCGGATGCGCGAGTTCGCGCAGGCGCTCGCGGCGGAGCTGAAACGCCGTGACGAACTGCTGGACGGAGCGGACTTCGGGCAGTGGCACGAGCGCCGCCGGCTGCCCGCGGTGCCTCGCCAGGCCGAGCCGGGCCACGCCCCGGCCGGTGCCGCGGACCCGCAGGTGCGCGGCGCGGTGCGGGTACGGACCCGCACCACCGAGCCGCTGCCCCGGCTGGTCGTCGTGGTCGACGACTTCGACGCCCTGGTCGCGCCCGCGCTCGGCAGTCCCGGCCGGCCCGCCGCGGGCTCGGTGGTCCGCGCGCTGGAGAGCGTGGCGCGCGACGGCGAGCGCCTCGGCGTCCACCTGGTCGCCGCGACCGGCCGCCCGGAACGCACCGCGGGCACCGACACCGACGACGCGGCGCGGCTGCGGATCGCACTGCGCACCGAGGAGCCGGAGTCGGCCGCGCTGCTGGTCGCCGTCGAGGAGCCGGCGACCGTCGACGACGACCTGCCGGGCCGCGGTTACCTGCGCCGGCCGGACGGGGCCGTCACCGCCTTCCAGGCCGGCCGGGTCAGTGGCCGGATCCCGCGTACCGCGACTTTGCGGCCCACGGTGGTCCCGCTGGAGTGGGACCGCATGGGCGATCCGCCGGCGCGCCGGCCGGTCCGCGAACTGGGCAACGGCCCCACCGACCTCGCCCTGCTGGCCAGTGCCCTGCAACGTGCCGCGGAGTCCGCGGCGGCCGATCCGGCGCCGCCGCTGCTCTGACCGCCCCGTTCCGGTACCCCGTTGGCCCGTCCGGTCACATGACGGTCACGATCCAACGCCCGCGCGCTGAGGCGCTATTGCGGCGGTTATCAGACAGGGCGTAGGACTGAACGCGCAACAGCGGATGACGCGGGGACGGGACGCCCGGCGCAGCTGCCACGGCCATGCGGCGGGCTGCCACCGCGGCGCGGGTCCGCGCTGAGGGGATGGGCAGGCAGATGCGGACATCCAGCAGGCGCACGCGACGTACACGACGAACGGTCGTCGCCGCTTTGGCGACAGCCGCCCTGGCGCTGACGGCCGCCGGGTGCGGCGGAGGCGACGACGACAAGGGCGACCCCGGTGGGGGCGGGAGCAGTTCCGGCGCGAGCGGGAGCGTCTCACTGCCGGACCTCAAGGGCCAAAAGCTCGAGGTCGCGGCGGTGTGGACCGGGCCGGAGCAGAAGAACTTCCAGAAGGTGCTGGACGAGTTCACCAAGCGGACCGGGGCCGAGGTCGGCTTCGTGCCCACCGGCGACAACGTCTCCACCTTCCTCGGTACGAAGATCGAGGGCGGCCGGCCGCCGGACGTGGCGTTCCTCCCGCAGGTCGGAGTGTTGCGCCAGTTCGCGCAGAAGGGCTGGCTGAAGCCGCTCTCCTCCGACGTCCAGGCACAGCTCGACAAGAACTTCACCACCGGCTGGAAGGACCTGGGCGCGTACGAGGGCAAGCAGTACGGCGTCTACGCCAAGGCCGCCAACAAGTCGCTGGTCTGGTACAACACCGCGGCCTTCGAGAACGCCGGGATCTCCGGACCGCCGGGAAGCTGGGACGACTTCCTCCAGACCGCCGAGACCCTCTTCGAGTCGGGCACTCCCCCGGTATCGGTGGGCGGCGCGGACGGCTGGACCCTGACCGACTGGTTCGAGAACATCTACCTCTCCCAGGCCGGCCCGGAGAAGTACGACCAGCTGGCCGAGCACAAGATCAAGTGGACCGACCCCTCGGTGAAGGACGCGCTCACCACACTCGCCCAGCTCTTCGGCAAGAAAGACCTGATCGCCGGCGGGCAGAACGGCGCGCTCAAGACCGACTTCCCGAAGTCCGTGACGCAGACCTTCACCGGCAACCCGCCGAAGGCCGCCATGGTCTACGAGGGCGACTTCGTCGGCGCGTTCATCGGCGACAACACCAAGGCGAGGGTGGGCGAGGACGCCAAGGTCTTCCCCTTCCCCGCGGTGGGCTCCGGCAAGGCGCCGGTGGTCAGCGGCGGTGACGTCGCCGTGGCGCTGAAGGACGGCAAGGGCGCGCAGGCGCTGCTGGCCTTCCTCGCCTCCACCGACGCGGCGCAGGTGTGGGCCTCCTCGGGCGGCTTCGTCTCGCCGAACAAGTCGCTGGATCTGTCGGCCTATCCGAACGAGGTCTCGCGGTCGATCGCCCAGGGCCTGATCGCGGCGGGCGACGACTTCCGCTTCGACATGTCCGACCAGGCCCCAGCGGCCTTCGGCGGCACCGCGGGCAAGGGCGAGTGGAAGGACCTGCAGGACTTCCTGCGGAACCCCTCCGACGTCGCCGGCGCGCAGGCCAAACTGGAAGCGGACGCCGCCAAGGCGTACGCCGGCTAGGCGGCCGCGATGGCGACGGCGGCCACGGCGAAGGGGCCGGCCGCTCCCGGCGGCGCGCCCCCCGCCCGCGGCAGGAGCGTCATGGGCACCAGGCGCTGGGTGGCGGGACTGTTCCTGCTGCCCGCGCTGGTGCTGCTGGGCGCGCTGGTGGTGTACCCCATCGGCTACACCACCTGGCGCAGCCTGTTCGACAAGGCCGGCTCGGATTTCGTCGGCCTGCACAACTACGCCGCGGTCTTCGGCGACGACAGCACCCTGACGGCGCTGCGGAACACCGCGATCTGGGTGGTCGTGGCGCCGGTGCTGGCCACGGCCCTCGGGCTGATCTTCGCGGTGCTCACCGAGCGGGTGAGCTGGGGCACCGCCTTCAAGCTGGTCGTCTTCATGCCGATGGCCGTCTCGATGCTGGCCGCCGGGATCATCTTCCGTCTGGTGTACGAGCAGGACCCGGCGCGCGGCGCGGCCAACGCGGTCGTGGTCGGTGTCCACGACACCTTCGCCGAGTCCTCGGCGTACCCGGGGGCCCGGCCGCGGCCGGACGGCTCGCTGGCCGCCTCGGGCGGCGGCTCGTTCACCACGCGGGACGCCGCCGGGGAGGGGACGGCTGTCGGGCTGCCGCTGATCGGCATCCCCGCGGCGAAGCTGCCCGCGGACACCGCGCAGGCCCGGCAGGCCGCCGCCGGGCCGGGGGTGACCGGCACCGTGTGGCTGGACTTCAAACCGGGCGGCGGCGGCAGGCCCGGGGTGATCGACGCCGGTGAGAAGGCGCTGGAGGGCGTGAAGGTCGAGGCCGTGCGGGACGGGCGGGTGGTGGCCTCCGCCACCTCCGGCACGGACGGCACCTTCGCGCTGCCCGCCTCGGCGGCCGGGGCACAGTTGCGGCTGCCCGCCTCGAACTTCGCGGAGCCCTACAACGGCGTCGACTGGCTCGGCCCCACCCTGGTGACGCCCGCCATCATCGGGGCCTACCTGTGGATGTGGGCGGGCTTCGCGATGGTGCTCATCGCGGCGGGCCTGGCCGGGGTGCCGCGGGAGCTGATGGAGGCGGCGCGCATCGACGGCGCGGGCGAGTGGCAGGTCTTCCGCAGGATCACCGTGCCGCTGCTGGCACCGGTGCTGGTCGTGGTCGTCGTGACCCTGATGATCAACGTGATGAAGATCTTCGACCTGGTCTACATCATCGCGCCCGACACCTCGAAGGACGAGGCCAACGTACTGGCCCTGCAGCTGTATCTGTCGTCCTTCGGGGCCGGCAACGACCAGGGCGTGGGCAGCGCGATCGGTGTGATCCTGCTGCTGCTCGTCGTCCCGGTCATGGTCTTCAACATCCGCCGACTGCGCAGGGAGGCCCGACGATGACGACCGTCGCAGGCACAGCGGAACCGGCGGGCCCGGCGCGGGCGCGGGCCACCGCGGCCGCCGTCCGGCAGTCCTTCGCCTCGCGGGTCGCGGCCCGCACCGGCGGCGGGGTGCTGCGGGTGTTCCTCGTGCTGGTGGCCCTGTTCTGGCTGATGCCGACCGTGGGGTTGCTGATCTCCTCCTTCCGGGGTCCGGTGGACATCGCCGGCTCCGGCTGGTGGAAGGTCTTCACCACGCCCTCGCAGCTGACCGTCACCAACTACCGGGAACTGCTCGGCAACGACACCGTCACCTCCTCGCTGGTCAACACCGCACTGATCACGGTGCCCGCCACGCTGCTGGTGGTGGTGATCGGGGCGCTGGCGGGCTACGCCTTCGCCTGGATGGAGTTCCCGGGGCGGGACTGGCTGTTCCTCGTGGTGGTGGGGCTGCTGGTGGTGCCGGTGCAGATCGCGCTCATCCCGGTGGCGAAGCTGTTCGGCCAGATCGGGATCTTCGGCGACATCATCGGCGTGGTGCTCTTCCACGTCGGCTTCGGCCTGCCGTTCGCCGTCTTCCTGCTGCGCAACTTCTTCGCGGAGATCCCGCGGGAACTGCTGGAGGCGGCACGGCTGGACGGCGCGGGCGAGCTGCGGCTGTTCGCCACCGTGATCATGCCCCTGGGCGGCCCGGCGATCGCCTCGCTGGGCATCTTCCAGTTCCTGTGGGTGTGGAACGACATGCTGGTGGCGCTGATCTTCTCCAACACCGGCTCGCAGCCGATCACGGTCGCCCTGCAGCAGCAGGTCCGGCAGTTCGGCAACAACATCGACGTCCTGGCACCGGGGGCCTTCGTGTCGATGGTGGTCCCGCTCGTCGTCTTCTTCGCCTTCCAGCGCCAGTTCGTCTCCGGTGTCATGGCGGGCGCCGTGAAGTAGCCCCGTGAAGCACCGCAGGTCAGGGGCAACACTCCGTCGCCGGACGGGTCGCCGTACGCGGCGCATGCCCGGGATATAACGGGCATACGCCGCGTAAGCCGACATTACGGATGTGCTGCCTTGCCCCGGTTCAGCGTCATCGTGCCCGCCCACAAGGTGCAGGCCTACCTGCACGAGTGCCTGGAGTCCGTGCTCGGCCAGAGCTTCTCGGACTTCGAGGTGATCGCCGTCGACGACCGCTCCCCCGACGCGTGCGGTGCCATCCTCGACGCCTTCGCGGCCCGCGACCGCCGGGTGACCGTCCTGCACCTGAAGGAGAACGTGGGCCTCGGCCCGGCCCGCAACGCCGGGACGGCCCGGGCCACCGGCGACTACCTGCTCTTCCTCGACAGCGACGACGTCCTCGCCCCCGGCTCCCTGCAGGCCGTCGCCGACCGCCTGAAGGAGACCGCCGAACCGGACGTGCTGGTCTACGACTACGCCCGCACCTACTGGGACGGCCGCGTCGTGCGCAACCAGCGCGCTCCGCTGCTCGCCCAGGACGGACGCCCCGCCGGGCCCCTCGACGACCGCCCCGAACTGCTGCGGCTGCTGCCGGTCGCCTGGAACAAGGCGTACAAGCGGGACTTCGTCCAGCGCCGGGGCCTCGCCTTCCCGCCCGGCTGGTACGAGGACGTCCCCTGGACCTACCCCCTGCTGCTGGCCGCCCGCAGCATCGCGGTGCTCGACCGGGTCTGCGTGCACTACCGCCAGCGCCGCCGGGGCAGCATCCTGCGCACCACCAGCAGCCGGCACTTCGACGTCTTCGACCAGTACGACCGGGTCTTCGCCTTCCTCGACCGCAATCCCGCCCTCGACGGCTGGCGGCCGGCCCTCTTCAGCCGGATGACCGACCACCTGCTGGCGGTCTACAACACCCCCGGCCGGCTGCCCCGCTCGGCCCGGGGCGTCTACTTCCAGCGCTGCGGCGTCCACTTCCGCCGCTACCGCCCGCAGGAGCCCGGCCCGCGCGCGCACGGCGTCCCCGGCGCCACCCGGCGGCTGCTCGTACGGCTCGGCGCGCGGCAGGTCTTCGACGCCGTACGCACCGTCAACGCGCTGCGCAGGAAGCTGCGGCGGCTCGCGAAGGACACCTCCCGGGCGGCCCGGGAGGCGGCCCTGCGGCTGCACTACCGGATCCAGCGGCACCGGCCCCTCGACCCGGACCTGGCCGTCTTCGCGGCCGGCCGCTACGCCGGGTACGGCGGCGACCCCGCCGCCCTGGAGGCCGCCGTCCGCGAGCTGGCCCCGCACATCCGCACCGCGTGGATCACGACCCCGGCGAACGCGCGCACCCTGCCGCGCGGCGTTCGCCGGCTCCAGCCCGGCTCGCCCGCCTACTGGACGGCGCTGGCGCGCGCCACCTACCTGGTCAACGACGTCAACTTCCCGCACGCCTACCGCAAACGGCGCGGCCAGGTGAACCTCCACACCCACCAGGGCACCCCGCTCGGCCGCATGGGCCTGGACGTCCAGGGGCACCCGGCCGCCTCGGCGGGCCGGGACTTCGCCCGGATGCTCGCCCACACCGACCGCTGGGACTTCTGCCTGTCCGCCAACCCGCACTCGACGGTGGTCTGGGAACGGGCCTACCCGGCCGGCTACACCACCCTGGAGCACGGCCGGCCCGGCAACGACATCCTGCTGCGCGCCGACGCCGACGACGTGCGCCGGATCCGCGCCGGACTCGGCATCCCGCCGGAGTCCACCGCGATCCTGTACGCGCCCGCGCACCGCGACTACCGGCGCGGCTTCCACCCGCCCGTCGACCTGGTCCGGCTGGCCCGCGAACTCGGCCCCGGCCGCGTGGTCCTGTACCGCGCGCCGGACGGTCACCGCGGCGCGGCCACGCTGCCCGAGGGGCTGCCCGACACCGTGCTGGACGTCTCCGCCCATCCCTCGCCCCAGGAGCTGTGCCTGGCCGCGGACGCCCTGGTGACCGACTACTCCCCCCTGATGTTCGACTACGCGGCCCTCGACCGCCCGATCGTGGTCCACGCCGAGGACTGGACGGCCTACCGGGCCGCGCGCGGCACCTACTTCGACATCACCGCCGAGGCCCCCGGGCCGGTCGCCCGAAACGAGGACGAACTCCTGTCCATCCTCACCACGGACACCTGGCGCGGTCCCCGTTCGGCCCAGTTGCGGGCCGCGTTCCGGGCCCGCTTCTGCCCGTACGACGACGGCCGTGCCGCCGAGCGGGTCGTACGGCGGGTCTTCCTCGGCGAGGACGGCGGGCAGCCCGCCGTCCTCCCACCGGAGCGCCGCACCCCGGCCCCGGCGGCACGCCCGTAGCCGCACGGGCACGGCCCGGCGTCACCGGGCCGGTGCCCGGGGGCATGAGGCGATCTCGTCCGGAGCGCGCCGCCCGGACACCGTGCCCGCGACCTCGGCCGGCGGTGTGCGCCCGGCGGGTGAGGCACGGACCTCGGCGCCCCCGGGCTCCGCATCACTCCGCAGCGTGCGGACGGGGCACCAGGCCCGCCGCACGGGCGCCGCTTCGGGCCCGCGACGGATCCTCCTCGACCCCGGCGCCGAGTCGCGGCCCACCGGGTGGAGGACGGCGCTCCCCGTGGCGCCGGGGCTCACCCGGGCGGCGGCGCCGGGGTGCGCTCGTCCGGCTTGAGGACGGGAAGCAGATCCGGCTCGCCCAGCAGCACGCGCCGTACGACACGCTCGGACGCCCGCCCGTCGTCCCAGGGGCAGAAGCGGGCCCGGAAGGCCGCCCGCAGTTCGGCGGCCTCGGGCGAGGCCCAGGTGCCGGAGCGGAAGGCGGTGGCGACCGCGGCCTCGTCGCGGGCGACCACGCCCGGGGTCTCGCCGGGGCGCCCGGAGACCAGGTCGAAGTAGACCCCGCGGGCGGCCCGGTAGACCTCCCAGTCGGCGGCGTGGACCACGATCGGGCGGTCCAGGCCGGCGTAGTCGAACATCAGTGACGAGTAGTCGGTGAGCAGCGCGTCGGAGGCCAGGCACAGCTCCTCCAGCGGCGTGTGCGCGGAGACGTCCAGCGCCCCCTCCGGCAGCGCCGCGGGGGCGGCTCCCGGGTAGAAGTAGTGCGCGCGGACCAGCACCACGTACTCCCGCCCCAGCGCCCGGCACAGCCGTGCCAGGTCCAGCTGCGGGACGAATTCCCGCTGGTAGTCGCGGTGCGTGGGGGCGTACAGGATCGCCCTGACCCCGTCCGGGACGCCCAGCCGGGCCCGGATCCGCCGCACGTCGTCGGCGCCGGCGGTGAAGTAGGCGTCGTTGCGGGGGTAGCCGGTGGGCAGCGTCAGGTAGCCGCCGGGGTAGACCCGCTCCCAGATCTCGCTGGAGTGGGGGTTGGCCGACAGCGAGTAGTCCCACTGGTCGGCGTGCTCCAGCAGGCGGCGGAAGCTCATGCCCCTGGCCACCGCCGGGTGGGCGCGCAGGTCCATGCCCATGTGCTTGAGGGGGGTGCCGTGGTGGGTCTGCAGGTAGACCTGGCCGGGGCGCTTGACGACCTCGCCGGTGAAGTTGGCGTTGTTGACCAGGAAGCGGGCGCGGGCCAGCAGCTCCCAGTAGCGGCGGGAGTTCACCTCCACCGAGTCGGCGCCCTCGGGGACGGCGTCCCGCCCGTCGCGCCGTACCACCCACACCCCGTGCAGGTGCGGGGCGAGCTCGCGGGCCTTGTGGTAGATCGCCGCGGGACTGCACAGCACCCCCCGGTTCCAGTACGCGGCGTAGACCACCAGCTCGTCGTCGAGCGGGCGGCGGCGTTCCAGGGCGTACCAGCGGCGGTACACCTCGCGGGCGGCGGCGTTGCGGCGTACGCGCAGCCGGTGGGCGGCCCGGGCACGCAGCTCCGCGGCACGGTGGGCGGCGAAGGTGCCGGGCAGCCCGGCGCGGCGGAAGAAGGCGGCGCGGTCCTGCGGGCGCAGCCGCCCGGGGTCGTCCAGGACGGCACGCAGCCGCCGGTCCCGCTCGGCGCGCAGCACCGGCAGGTCGTGCCGGGCCAGCAGGGAGTCGTACCGGTCGGCCAGGGCGAGGTGCTGCGGGCCAGGCGTGCTGGAGAAGCTGCCGTGGCGGCGCCTGCGCCAGGTGACGCAGACCCGGTCCAGGCAGGCGATGCGCGGGGCGGCGAGCAGCATCTCGTAGGCCACCGGGACGTCCTCGTACGGCCCGGCACCGAAGCCGAACCCGCCCCAGTAGTCGCGCCGCACCACCCGGTTCCAGGCGGCGGGCAGGACGGTCAGGCACTCGGGGCGCTCGGTGGCCCGGAAGACGGCGTGCCCGGCGAGGGCGGCGGCGTGCAGGAAGGGACCGTCCTCGCTCTCCGCGCGGTGCTCCCACACGTCGAGCTCCTCGTGGTCGAAGAGCAGCACCTCCGGGTCGCCGGTGGACCGCAGCCGTGCGTCCAGGGCGGCCAGGGCGCCGGGCGCGAGGAGGTCGTCGGCGTCGAGGAAGAGCAGGTAGTCGCCGCTGGCGCGGGCCGCCCCCGCGTCCCGGGCCGGGCCCGCGCCGCCGTTGCGGGGCTGCCTGAGCGGGAGCACTCTGGAGTCTGCGGCGGCGACCTCGTCGACGACGGCGGCCGATCCGTCGGGCGAGCAGTCGTCGACCGCGATGAGCTCCAGGTCCGCGTACCGCTGCCCGAGCACCGACTCCAGGCACGCACGGACGTAGCCCTGGACCTTCCATACCGGGACGATCACGCTGAACCGAGGCATAGGGCCGAGCGTAAGCAGGACTGGACCCCGGCGCCCGGTGGATCACCCGAAAGGCGCAGGCGAGGTGACCGAGAAGGCGGTCACGAGTTGAACCCCTCGTCCCCCTGTCGCCCTCGTTCCGGAAAGGGCCACGTCACCATGGTGTCGCGCACGCCCCGCCTCACTGTCGTCGTTCCGGTCCACAACGTCGAGAGCTGGCTGGAGGAGTGCCTTCGCTCGGTGGCCGCGCAGACCTTCGACGCCCTCGACGTGGTCATGGTCGACGACGGCTCCACCGACTCCAGCCCGGAGATCGCCCAGGACTTCGCCGACCGCGACCCGCGCTTCCGCCTGGTACGGCAGGACAACGGCGGCCTCGGCCACGCCCGCAACACCGGCACCCGCCACGCCGACCCGCGCACCGAGTACCTGTGCTTCCTGGACAGCGACGACATCCTCCCGCCGCGCGCCTACCAGAACCTGGTGGGGCTGCTGGACGGGTCGGGCTCGGACTTCGCGACCGGCAACGTGTGGCGGCTGACCGCAGACGGCCGCAGCCAGGCCTGGCAGCACCGGGACATGACCCGCACCGTCACCGGCACCCACATCACCCGGGACCTGAGCCTGCTGTCGGACCGGGTCGCCTGGAACAAGGTCTTCCGCCGCTCCTTCTGGGAGCGCCACCACCTCGCCTTCCCCGAGGGCGTGCTCTACGAGGACACCCCGCTGACCATCCCCGCGCACTTCCTCGCCGACGCCGTCGACGTGGCCCACGAGCATGTGTACTACTGGCGGATCCGCGAGGGCTCCATCACGCGGCGCCGCACCGACGTCAAGGGCGTGCGCGACCGGATCGCCGCCGTCGACCACGTCAGCCGCTTCCTCGGCGACCCGGCCCGCACCCGCTGGACCTCCTTCAAACGGGCCTACGACCGCTCGGTCCTCACCGACGACCTGCTGTACTTCATCGACGCCCTGCCGATGGCCGGCCCCGAGTACCGGCGGGTCTTCATGGAACGCTGCCGCGACTGGCTCACCCGGGTCGACCCCACCCTCTTCCCTGAGCTGCCCGCGGGGCTGCGCATCAAGTGGCACCTGATCGTCAAGGACCGCCTCGACGACCTGCTGGCGGTGCTCGACCATGAGCAGCGCAACTCCGCCGGCTTCGGCGTCACCGGCCCGCCGCTGCGCAAGCGGGCGGTGCTGCGCGGCGCCGACGGCGGCCGGATCGCCCTGCCGGCCTCGGCCGCCCGGCTGCGGCGCTCGGACTTCCCGGTCCGGGCTCGGGTGCGCGAGGTGGTGCGGGAGAACGGACGGCTCGTCCTGCGCGGCTACGCCTACCTGCGCAACATCGACGCGGACCGCAAGGGCGCCGCGCACATCACCGCCGTCGCCGTCCATGGCCACGGCCGCCGGTCCAAGGTGGTGCTGCTGCCGGTCAGGGTCCGGCAGGAGCCCGTCGCGACCCTCAACTCGCGCCAGGAGGAACACTGCTACGACTGGTCGGGCTTCGAGATCACGATCGACCCGGCGCGGCTGACCACCGGCCGCCGCCAGGGCGAACCGCGGGCCGGCCACTGGCGGCTCGGGGTGATCGTCGCGGCGAAGGGGGTCATCCGCAGGGCGGCCCTGCGGGCCGCGGACGCGGGCTCGGGGGCGTCCCCGCCGTCGTACGCGGCCGGCGGCGGCATGCGACTGGTGCCGTACTACCGGCGGGGGCGGCTGCACCTGTCGGTGGAGCCGGAGGTGCGGCGGCTGACCGGGCACCGGGCGACCGGCGACGGCGCCGCGGTGGAACTGGACTTCACGGGCGCGCCGCAGGCGACGCGGGTGCGGCTGACGCACTCCGCGACGCCCACCGTGCTGGAGTACCCGCTGGAGCCCGTGGCGCGGGGGGAGGCGGACGACGGCGGCCGCCGGGCCCGCGTGCCCCTCGCCGACCTGGCGGCCGCCCGGTCGGCGCTGGACGCCGGGCCCAAGGAGATCCGCCCCGAGGACACCGACAGCTGGGACGTGGCGCTGCTGAGCCCCGGGCACGCCGACCCCGTCCACCTGGACGGCGCGCTGCCCGCCGGGCACTACGACCTGGGCACCGACCCCCGCCTCGGCGGGACACCGCGGCGGTTGCTGGTCGAGGCGAAGGCCTCGGGGAAGCTGGTGCTGCGCGACCGCACCCCGCAGCCGGTGGCCGACGCCATCGGCTGGACCGCCGAGGGTGCCCTGGTCGTGGCGGGCCGCCTCGCGCCCGGCTCCGCCCCCGGTCCGGCCGAACTGGTGCTGCGCCACGGCACGCACCGCGTGGAGCACGCCGTCCCGGTCCAGTCCGACGGTCCGCCGGGACGCCGGCCCGGCTTCCCGTCGCCGTCAAGCGCCATCCTGCCGTTGCCGCCGGGGCCGGAGGGGGCGTCGCCGGGGCCGGAGGACGCCGCGGGGCCGGGCCCGTACGAGGGGCGCCGTTTCACCGCCACCCTGCGCCCCGGCACGCTGGAGTCCCTCGCCGGCACCGTCCCGCTGCCCGCCGGCCGCTGGTACCTGCACCTGCGCGACGGGGCCGGCGCGGAAGCTCCGGTACGGGTCGCGCCCGGGGTGTTCGAGGCGCTGCCGATGGCGGCGGAGGCGGGCGGCAAGTCCTTCTCCGTCGACCGGCGCTTCCACGACCGGCTGTTCCTCGACGCCCGGCCCACCGTGCCGGAGCCGCAGCGCGGCCCGTACCGGCAGCGGGTGCTGCGCGAGAGCCACCACCCTCGCACCCGCGCCCTGCCGCGCCGCGAGGCGGTGCTCTACAGCGCCTTCGACGGACGGGCGTACGGCGACTCTCCGCGCGCCGTCCACGAGGAGTTGCTGCGCCGCCGCGCGGCCGACGGCCTGGAGCACCTGTGGGTGGTCAGGGACGGCCAGGCTCCCCCGCCGGCGACCGCGCGGCCGGTCGTGCTGCACAGCGCCGCCTGGTACGAGGCGCTCGCCCGCTGCCGCTACGTCGTCACCAACACCCACCTGCCGCCGTGGTTCACACGCCGCCCGGACCAGACCGTGCTGCAGACCTGGCACGGCACGCCCCTCAAGCGCACCGGCCGGGACCTCGCCGGGACCCTGTGCGCGGACCTGGTGCACCTGCCCCGCCCGCCGCGCGACCCGGGCGCCCAGTGGAGCCTGCTGCTGTCGCCGAACGCGTACAGCACCCCGCTGCTGCGCGCCGCGCTCGGCTACGACGGACCGGTCGCCGAGACGGGACTGCCCCGCACGGACGTGCTCTTCGCCGACGACCGCGACAAGGTCGCCGCCGCGCTGCGCGACCGGCTGCGGATCCCGGGGGACCGCACCGTCGTGCTCTACGCGCCCACACGCCGCGATGACCTGGCGTACGACGCCGAGCACTACCGCATGTCGCCCCACCTGGACCTGGCGGAGGCCGAACGCGCCCTGGGCGCCGACCACGTGCTGCTCTTCCGCTCCCACCCCCTGGTCGCCGACCGCGTCCGCACCCCGCGCTCCGGGTTCGTGCGCGACGTGTCCTGCCACCCGGACGTGGCGGAGCTGCTGCTCATCGCCGACGTCCTGGTCACCGACTACGCGTCACCGGCGGCCGACTTCGCCAACACCGGACGCCCTATGCTCTTCCTCGTCCCCGACCTGGAGCACTTCCGCGACACCCTGCGTGGCTTCTACCCCGACTTCGAGGCCCAGGCCCCGGGCCCGCTGCTGCAGTCCACCGCCGAACTGGCCGGCGCGCTGCGCGACCTGGGCACCGTGGTCCGGCACAGCGCCGACGCGTACGCGCACTTCCGGGCGACCTTCTGCCACCTCGACGACGGCGGCGCGGCGGCCCGAGCCGTCGACCGGCTGCTCGAACCCGACCGTCACTGACCCCTGAGGGAACCCAGGATCCACATGCCCCGCTTCTCCGTCATCGTCCCGGTCCACAGGGTGCAGGGCTATCTGCGCGCCTGCCTCGACTCGGTGCTGTCGCAGTCACTGCCCGACCTCGAGGTGATCGCGGTCGACGACCGTTCGCCGGACCACTGCGGCCGCATCCTCGACGAGTACGCGGCCCGCGACTCCCGGGTGATCGCGCTGCACCACGAGGAGAACCTGGGCGTGGGGCGGGCCCGCAACACCGGTGCCGAGCGGGCCACCGGCGACTACCTGCTCTTCCTCGACGGCGACGACACCCTGGCCCCCGGTTCCCTGGAGGCGGTCGCGGAGCGGCTGAAGCAGGACGGGGACCCGGACATCCTCTACTTCGACCACGTGCGCACCTACTGGTGGGAGGCCGCCGAGAAGAGCGTCTTCGGGGAGCTGCTCGCCTCGGCCGGCACCGAGGTCTTCCGGATCACCGAACGCCCCGAGTTCCTGCGGCTGTTCGCGATGACCTCCAACCGGGTCTACCGCCGCGCCTTCTACCGGGGGCACGGTTTCTCCTTCAGCGACGGCATCTACGAGGACGCCCTCCTCTCCTACGTCACGATGCTCAGCGCCGAGCGGATCTCCTGTCTGGCGCGGGTGGTGCTGGAGTACCGGCAGCGGCGCAGCGGTGCCAGCACCCGCAGCCCCGGCCGCAACCACTTCGTCATCCTCGACCAGTACACCCGGCTCTTCGACTTCCTCGACGCGCCCGGCCGCGAGCACCTCGCACCACTGCGGCCGATGCTGTTCGAGCGGGCCGTCAGCCACCTCCTGTTCTGCCTCGGCAACCCCGGCCGGATCCCGCCGCGGCTGCGCGGCGAGTTCTTCCGGCTCGCGGCCCGCTGGTACGCCCGCCACGTCCCGGAGGGGTTCGTGCCGCCAGCGGACAAGGCCGCCGGCTGCCGGCGGCTGGCCCGCGGCAGCTGGCTGCTTGCCCGGCTGGGCGACGTTGCGCGCGGGGCCCGCAAGGAGCTGTCCCGGCGCAGGCGGCGGCTGCGCCGGCAGGTCGCACAGCGGGCCAAGGCCGCCCTGTACGCCTACCACCTGCGGCGACCGCTCGACCCCGGCCTCGCGGTGTACTCGGCGTACTGGGACCGCGGTGTGTTCTGCAACCCGGCCGCGATCTACCACAAGGCGCGCGAGATCGCCCCGGGCATCCACGGGGTGTGGCTGGTCCGCAAGTCCGACGTACCCCGGGTGCCCAAGGGCGTGGACTACGTCGTGCCGCGCACCCGGCGCTACTGGCGGTTGATGGCCCGGGCCACGTACCTGATCAGCAACGTCAACTTCCCCAACGACATCCGCAAGCGGCCCGGCAGTATCCATCTGCAGACCCACCACGGCACCCCGCTGAAGAAGATGGGCATCGACCAGCAGCGCTACCCCGCCTCGGCCAAGGGCATGAGCTTCCGCCGCCTGCTGGAGCGGGTGGACCGCTGGGACTACAGCCTGTCCTCCAACCCGCACTCCAGCGAGATCTGGGAGCGCGTCTACCCCTCCTCCTGGCAGCACCTGGAGTCCGGCTACCCGCGCAACGACGTCTTCCTGACCGCCGGCGCCGCCGAGGTCGCCCGCGCCCGCACGGCCCTGGGCATCGCCCCCGGCCGCACCGCGGTCCTGTACGCGCCGACGACCCGCGACTACCAGCGCAACTTCGTGCCGCGGCTGGACGTGGAACGAGTGTGCCGGGCGCTCGGCGAGGACTTCGTCCTGCTGACCCGCATCCACTACTTCCACGGCGAGGACCCCCGGCTGAAGGCGCTGCACGACGAGGGCCTGCTGGTGGACGTTTCCCGGCACCCGTCGGTCGAACAGCTGTGCCTGGCCGCCGACGCCCTCGTCACCGACTACTCGTCGATCATGTTCGACTACGCGCTCCTCGACCGGCCCATCGTCGTCCACGCCGACGACTGGCCGGTCTACCGGGCCAGCCGCGGCGTCTACTTCGACCTGCTGTCCGGCGCGCCCGGCGAGACCCCCGGCGCGGTCTCCACCAGCGACGACGAGCTGATCGCGGTCTTTCGCGACGGCGCCTGGAACAGCCCGGAGGCGGCCGTCCTGCGCGAGGCGTTCCGCCGGCGCTTCTGCGCCTTCGACGACGGCCGGGCCGCCGAGCGCGTCGTGCGGCGGCTCT